>JBPPNC010000099.1:0-9904 GCA_051306365.1 Solirubrobacteraceae bacterium | reverse complement strand
GACACCCTACGGAATCTCCCGTTAACGCGGCCGGGCGGACTCGAAGGCCCGCCCGGTACCGCCCGAACTCGATCACCACTGACTACATACATCCCAGGACTCGAGTGTCTTGCCTGGGCATTTGACACTCCTGACCACCAGGGCAGGCCGCCGACCCGAAGGCCGGCGCGGGACCTGGCTGACCCCGCCGAAGCGGCGTCGCGGCCAAGTGGGCAATCCGCCGGACGCAGAAGGCTAGCGGGCGCAGCCGCCGGTGTCAGCGGGCGCCGACATCCTTGGCCGCACGTTGGAAGGCCGCCAACGCCGGTGTGGAGCGCACCCCGCCGCGCGCCGTGAGGTACCGCAGGCCCGAATAGGCGAACGGGTCGGTCCTACCGCTGCCGCGGGTCAGCCACGCGTACCAGAGCACTTTGCGGAGGCCGAACTGGCTGCGCCTGCGGGCCAGTTCGCGCACCGCAGCCCGCAACAGTCGTGACTGCTCGGCGTGCGTCACGTTGAACCCCAGGTCGCGTGCCCGGCCCTTGGCCGCAGACCAGGAGAGCTCGGTGACCCACAGCTCCGCCGCGCCGTCCTTGTTGGCGCGCATGACGCGGCGGTTGGCGCTCACGAGCTCCACGACGTTGCGCAGATGGCGCGTGTACGGATGCACGGCCACCACGTCGAAGTACGGGGCCGCGCCCTTGCGGTACAGCGACTGCAGCGCCAGCCACGAGTAGTTCGGCAGGCCCGCCAGCACGACCTTCGCACCGGGGTCGGCGCCCTTCACCGCGGCGTGGGCGGCCTTCAGCAGCCGCAGGTATCCGGCCTCCCAGTCGCCGCGCCAGTAGCGCTTGAGGTTCGGCTCGTTCCAGATCTGCCACGCGCGGATCGGCCGCGGGCGCACCTCGGGGTGCTCGGCCCACAGCGTCCCGCCCGGGCCGTACCGGGTGATGAGCGCCCGCAGGTACGCGGCGTACTGCTCGGGGTCGCGCGGCGTCAGGACGAACGTGCCGTCGGCCGTCTCGTCGCTCGCCCAGCCGGGCGCACCGACCACCGTCGGGATGACGTCGATCCCTCGCCGCGCCGCCGCGAGCACGATCGCGTCGGTCTGCGCCAGCCACGGCTGCCAGTCGGGGAACGGCTGCGCGACGTTCCAGTCAAACGTCACCCGCACGGTGGAGACCCCGCTGCGGACCATGAGCGCGAACTCGCCGCCGAGCAGCGCCGGCCGCGCGTCGAGGTCCTCGCCGAGCGCCGCGCCGAGCCACCCCGCGGGGACCTTGGCGTCAGCGGCCGCAGGCGCAACGCCGAGACAGGCAAGGCACGCCGCGACGACGGCACGCGCGTTCCGTCGCGTTTTTCCCCCCGTCCAGCCTCCCCCACCCGGCACGCCATACAGCGTGACAGACCGTGTTCGCGGCTACGCGAGGCTGGGCAGCGACTGGACGAGGGAGCGGGCGTCGGCGAACAGGTCGCCCTGCTCGGCGACGCGCGTGACGACATCGCGCGCGGTGAACACGAGGGACTCCGGATCGCCGCCGTCGGCGCACGCCCGCACCTCGTCCCACGTGACCGGCGTGGAGACCGTGGGACGCTCGCGGGCCCGGAGCGAGTAGACGTTCACCGTCGTCTTGTGAGGGTCGTTCTGGCTCCAGTCGATGAGGACCTTGCCGGGGCGCAGCGTCTTCGTCATCCGCGAGACGACGAGGTCGGGCTCGGCCTGTTCGAGCACCTCGGCGATGGTGCGCGCCAGCGGCTTCGTCTGCGCGTACGTGGCATCGCCCGCGTTGAGCGGGAGGTAGACCTGCAGCCCCTTGCTGCCCGACGTCTTCGCCACGGTCTGCAGGCCCAGTCCCTCGAGCATGCCCTGCAACAGCAGCGCGACCTGGCAGCACTCCACCACGGTCGCGGGCGGGCCGGGGTCAAGATCGAACACGACGGTGTCCGGCGTGTCCTGGTGCTCAGCGCGGTGCAGCGCCGTGTGCAGTTCCAGCGCGGCGAGGTTGCCGAGCCACACGAGCGTCGGGAGGTCATCGGCCAGGACGTAGTCGACGGTGCCACGCCGGCTGCTCGGCACGGCCAGCGTGTCCACCCACTCGGGCGTGTGCGTGGGCGCCTGCTTCTCGAAGAACGCCTTGCCCTGCACGCCGTCGGGATAGCGCTTGCGCGTCAGCGGCCGCCGCTCGAGGTGCGGAAGCAGCACGGGGGCGACATCCACGAGGTAGGCGATGACGTCGCGCTTGGCGAAACCGGTCGCCGGATACAGCACCTTCTCCAGGTTCGTGACCTTCATCTCGCGTTCGCCGACCCGCACCAGCTGTCCGCCTTTGACCTGGTGCCCGGTGTCGAGGAACCCCGGCGTCGGGTCGGCGTCCTCGCGCAGCCCCTTGTACGACGGCGCCCGCAGCACGCCGTCCTTCGTCCAGTGGCGGAATGCGACCTCGGCCGTGAGGTCGGGCTGCACCCACGTCACATCCCGCGGGATGCGCTCGTCCTCGACCGCGCCGTGGTCGATCGTCAGCGGCTCGAGCATCGTCTGGAGGCGGTCGAGCTCCTCCTCGGTGAACCCGGTCCCCACGCGCCCGGCGTAGCGCAGGCGTCCCTTCTCCTCCACCGCGACGACCAGCGAGCCGATGCCCCGGCTGCGGCGCCCCTCCCCCGGCAGCCAGCCGACGATGACCGCGTCGACGCGCGCGATGTTGGTGACCTTCACCCAGCCCGCCGACCGCCGGCCGGGCTCGTAGCGCCCGTCGCGGCGCTTGGCGACGATGCCCTCCAGCCCCTGCTCCTTCGTGACCGCCAGCAGCGCCGTGCCGTCCTCGACCGCCTCGGGCGTCTGCCAGTGGCGGTCCTGCAGGTCGAGCAGCGCGAGGGCGCGGCGCCGCTCGTCGTAGGTCTCGCCCATGAGCGAGTGGCCGTCGAGCCACAGCAGATCGAAGACGACATACACCACCGGCACCTCGCGCATGAGCCGCCGGACCTGCGCCTCACCGCGGACATGCATCCGCTTCTGCAGCCGTTCGAAGCTGGGGTTGCCGCCGTCATCGAACGCGACGATCTCGCCGTCGAGGATCACCTCGCGATGGCCGAGCGCGACGCGCATTCGGCGCAGCTCCGGGTACCCGGCCGTGATGTCCAGGCGGTTGCGGCTGCGCAGCGTCAGCCGCCCGGGCCGCCCGTACGCGAGGGCACGCACCCCATCCCACTTGACCTCAAACGCCCACCCCTCCGGATCGCGCGGCAGGTCGCCGGGACGGGCGAGCATCGGTGCGACGTCGTCGGGCATCGGCTCGCGCGCCCCGTCCGCGGGCGGGTCCATCCGGTGGATCATCCACTCGTGCCGCGACCCGCCGTCGCGGCTCAGCGGGAACAGCCCGTAGCGCCCTTCGACGCGCTCACCGTGCAGGGTGATCTCCACCTTGTCGTCGGCGATCTTGTGCGGCTCGAACGTGCCGCGGTCGTAGATCTCCATCGTGCCCGCGCCGTACTGGCCGGCCGGGATCTCGCCGTGGAACTCGAGGTACTCCAGCGGGTGGTCCTCGGTGCGGACCGCCAGTCGGTTGTCCCTGGGTGTCGCCGGCACGCCGTTGGGCAGCGCCCACGAGAGCAGGACTCCGTCGTGCTCGAGGCGCAGGTCCCAGTGCAGGCGGGTCGCGTCGTGCTCCTGGACGACGAACCGCGGCGTGCCGTCGTGCGCGTCCGGCGCGGGCGCATCACCCGCGGGCTCCGGAGTGACACCCGCGTCGCGCTTGGCGCGGTAGCGAGACAGGCGATCGGACTCGGCCATCGCCCGCAACGGTAGACGTCCCGCCGGGCCTCGCCGTAGGGTTCGCCCTTCCCCCGATGGTCACCCTCCCTGCCCGCGACGTCCACGCCGTGCTCGAGCTCGTCGGTGAGATTCACCACGCCGAGAGCCTCGACGAGTTCCGCGCGGGCGTCCTGCCCGCCGTCCAGCGCCTCGTGCCCTGCGAATGGGTGTCCTACAACGAGGTCGGCGCCGACGGGACGATCCACGCGGTGCTCGTCGACCCGATCCCGCCGTCGCACCTGTTCCCGCTGTGGGACGCCTACGCGCTGCAGAACCCGATCGTCGCGTACTACCAACGCACGCATGACGGGCGCGCCTACCGCGTTTCGGACTTCCTCACCCGCGCCGAGTACCACGTGCTCGAGCTCTACCAGCAGGTCTACGGGCCCCTCGGCGTCGAGTACCAGGTGGCGATCGCGATGCCGTCACCGGCCGACATCACCATCGGGATCGCGCTGAGCCGCAAGCGCCGCGACTTCTCCCAGCGCGACCGCGACGTGCTCGACCTCGCCCGCCCGCACCTCATCCAGGCGTGGCGCAACGCGCAGCGCCGCGGCCCGGCCACCGAGCGCCCGGCGGTCGTGCCGGAGCCCGAGCGGCTTCGGCTCCTCGGCATGTCCAAGCGCGAAGCGGAGGTGCTTCAACTCCTCATGCAGGGATCGGCGACCGACGACGTTGCGCAGACCCTCGGCATCAGCCCGCGCACCGTGCACAAGCACTCCGAGCGCATCCGCGAGAAGCTCGGGGTGCACAGTCGCGCGGCGGTCGTCGCGGCTGCGTGGTCGTTCGTGACGGGCTAGCCCGGCTGCGGGACCCACCCGGCGGGGAACGCGCCGGCAGGGACCTCACCCGGACGCTCGCCGAACCACCGGGTGGCCAGCTCGGCGCATGGACGCGCGTCGATCAGCGGACGCACGTCACCGACGATGCGCAGCACCGCCAGCGTCGCGCCGATCTGCAGGTCGGCCGCGTTCGGCTCGTCACCGCCGAGGATCCCCCCGGCGATGAGGGCGTCGACCTCATCGAGGAGCCCGGGAAGCGCCTGCAGGTCCTCGGACAGCTGGACGGCCGTGAGGTTGTGGTACTTCCACGACGCGCGGACGAACTTCATCGCGTAGTCCGTGCCCGCCGGGTCCAGCGGCCCGCCGCCGGGCGCCATGGTGCCCATCGCCTCGGGCCGGAAGTACAGCGCGCCCCACGGGATTCGGCGACCCAGGTCCTGCAGCTGCCCGTCGCCCCACCGGGCCGCCTCGGTGATGCGGTCGGCCTTCTCGGCCGGGAACAGGCTGGGCTCGGGCGCCAGGGCGTCGAGCCGTTCCATGATCGGGTTCGATCCGTGGACCGGCTCGCCGTCGATCAGCAGGCCCGGGACCGTCGTGTTGCCCTCGCCGTAGATCTCGGCCATCGGTTCCTGATGGCGGCCGATCGGCAGCTCGACCCGCTCGAACTCCAGCCCCTTGACCCGCAGCGCGGCCTCGACGGTCGCGCAGGGGTGAGACGGCGCCAGGACGTGCAGGACGAGCTCGGGCTGGGCCATGTCAGCCGCCCGCGACCGCCGGGAGGATCGTGAGCTCGCCGCCCGCCGGGACGGCGGTGTCGAGCCCTTCGAGGTACCGCACGTCCTCACCTGCGACGAAGACGTTCACGAAGCGGCGCAGCTCACCGTCCTGAAACAGCCGCTCGCGCAGCTCTCCGTGCTCGGCGAACAGCGCCTCCAGCGCCTCCCCCACCGTGGAGCCCTCGACGGACACCGCCGCGTTGCCTGCTGCGGCGTCGCGCAGCTGGGTGGGGAGCTTGACCATGACCGACATCTACGCCGTGACCTCCGTGGGGGTGGGAACCGTCGTGTTGAACGACGCGACGTCCGCGTCGATCTCGTAGGACTCGAACGACCCGCGCACCGCGTCGAGGGTCTTCAGGCCGTCGCCGGTGATGACGAGGACGACGCGCTCGTCCCTGCCGATCTCACCGCGGTCGGCGAGCTTCTTCAGCGTGGCCGTCGTAACACCGCCGGCCGTCTCGGTGAAGACGCCGGTGGTCTCGGCGAGCAGCTTGATGCCCTCGCGGATCTCGTCGTCGGTGACCGCGTCGATCGTGCCGCCGGTCTGGTTGGCGAGGTCGATGGCGTACGGGCCGTCGGCCGGGTTGCCGATGGCCAGCGACTTGGCGATCGTGTCCGGCTTGACGGGCTTGCAGACGTTGCGACCCTCACCGAACGCGGTGGCGACCGGCGAGCAGCCCGTGGCCTGCGCGCCGCTCATGATCGGAACGTCGCCTTCGATGAGGCCGAGGTCCAGCCACTCCTGGAAGCCCTTGCCGATCTTCGTGAACAGCGAGCCCGACGCGATCGGCGACACGATGCGATCGGGCGTGCGGAAGCCGAGCTGCTCGGAGATCTCGTACGCCAGGGTCTTGGAGCCCTCGGCGTAGTACGGCCGCATGTTGACGTTCACGAACGCCCAGCTCTCGTGCTCGCCGGACAGCTCGAGGCACAGACGGTTGACGTCGTCGTAGTTGCCGCGGATCTTCACGAGGTTCGTGCCGTAGATCCCGGTGGCCAGGATCTTCTGCTCCTCGAGGTTGCTCGGGATGAAGACGTAGGAGTCCATCCCCAGCGCGGCGCCGGCGGCCGCGACCGCGTTGGCGAGGTTGCCGGTCGACGCGCACGCGAGCGTGTCAAAGCCCAGCTCGCGCGCCCGGGCGGCGGCGACCGCGACGACGCGGTCCTTGAAGGAGTGCGTGGGGTTGTGGGCGTCGTTCTTGACCCACACCTCGCCGAGCCCGAGACGCTCAGCCAGCCGGTCGGCCTTCAGCAGCGGCGTGCAGCCGGCGGGCAGACCGAGGATCGACCCGACGCGCTGCGACGGCGCCGGCGGCGCCGCGAGCGGCAGGAAGTCGGCGTAGCGCCAGATGTTCTGCGGGCCGCCCTGGATCCGGCGGCGCGTGGCGGCCGGGTCGTCACCGAGACCGGCGTGGTCGTAGGCGACTTCGAGCGGGCCGAAGCAGCGGTTGCAGACGAAGCTGGCCTCCAGGGCGTACTCCGTCGCACATTCCCGGCACTTCAGGTGAGTGGCTCCCATGTTTCTACTCCGCGTTGGTTGTGGCGGAGGCTCTCTGGAAGCTCCGGCCGCATCTAACAGGAATTGGCACCGTTCCCGTCGTCACTGACGACGGGATGGTTGCCGGGGTTTCATCGGGCCAGTCCCTCCACCCCTCTGGATGTGTCCAGCTATGTGAGTCGGCAGCTTAGCAACGGACTTGACGGAGGTACACTTTCCGTCGACGCGAAGATGGACGAAGCACCGATGCCCACACCAGACGAGCCTCCAAGTCGCCATGCCGAACCTGCCCAAGCCCCGCTTCGGCCGGCCGGTCCGCGCGCGCTCCCGTGGCATCCCGCCCGCGCGTCACGAACCTGAGTCCGAGACCCCGAACGTCGAGATCGTCGAGGCCCCCGGCCTGCGGTGGATCAACATCGAGCGTCCCGGCCCGCTGGAGCGCGCGTGGCTGGAGGAGCACTTCAACTTCCATCACCTCGACTACGAGGACGTCTACTCGCGCAACCAGCGCCCGAAGGTCGACGAGTACGACGACTACCAGTTCGTCGTGCTGCACTTCCCGCGCTTCGATAAGACGGTCGGCCGGCTGAACGCCGCCGAGCTCGATGCGTTCATCGGCCCCGACTACGTCATCACGCTGCCCAACGAGCCGATCCAGCCGCTCGAGTACCTCTTCGAACGCTGCCGCGCGCGGGAGGACGTCCGCGACGCGCTCTTCGGCAAGGGCGCCGGCTACCTCCTCTACAAGATCGTCGATGACTGCGTGGACGCGTCGTTCCCGATGCTGCGCAAGATGGGCAACAAGCTCGAGCGTCTCGAAGACGACATCTTCGAGGGGCACTCCGAGGCGATCGTCCGCGACATCTCCAACGTCAAGCAGGAGATCATCAACTTCCGCAAGATCGTCCGGCCGCAGCGCACGGCGCTGCGCGACCTCGAGCGGACGAAGCGCTACGTCGCCGAGGATCTCGAGATGTATTTCGACGACATCAACGACGCGAACGAGCGCATCTGGGACATGCTCGAGAACTACAAGGAGGTCGTCGAGGCGCTGGAGTCCACCAACGAATCGGTGATCTCGCATCGCGTCAACGACATCCTGCGCGTGCTGACGTCCATCAGCGTCGTGGTCCTGCCGCTCACCCTCGTCGCGAGCGTGTTCGGCATGAACGTCCACGTGCCCGGCGAGGGCGACGTCGAAGCGTTCTGGGTCGTCATCCTCGTGATGGTCGCGATGCTCGGCGGCATGCTCGGCTACTTCCGGCACCGCAACTGGCTGTGAAATCGGCTGGCGCCGATTCCACTGGGAGTGTTCGGCCGGGGGCCGAAACTCCCGGTAACGCTGCCGGGTCTGCGGTGTAGGACCCCCGATGGCCTTCCCCCACGCCGACCCGCTCGAGCGTCTCGGCGAGCAGTTCGCGCTCGCCACGCCGACCGAGCGCAAGCGCCTGCTCGTCATCACCAACCCGTACGCCACGACGGTGTCCGACCGGCTGAAGAAGCTCGTCATCTACGCGCTGGGTGGCCGCTACGACGTGGAGTCCGTCGACACGCAGCGCCGCAACCACGCCACCGAGCTGTGCCGCGAGGCGGCGGCCGAGGGCTACGACGCGGTCGTCGCGTTCGGGGGCGACGGGACCGTCAACGAGTGCGCGAACGGCCTCGTGGGCTCCTCCACGCCGCTGACCTGCCTGCCCGGTGGCGCGACGAACGTGCTGTGCAAGATGCTCGGCATCCCGGGCGACATCGTAGACGCGACCGAGCACCTGCTGATGCTCGGCGACCGCTGGCACGTCGACCGCGTCGACCTCGCGCAGGTCAACGACCGGTACTTCACCTTCTCCGCCGGTGTCGGCGTCGACGCCGCCGTGGTCAAGGAGGTCGACGCGCGGCCGCACCTCAAGCACCGCCATGGCCCGTGGTACTTCATGTACCGCGCCGTGCACGTCGCCATGCGTGACTACCTGTGGCGCCCACCGCGGTTCGAGGTCACCGCCGGCGACCTGACCGTCGAGGGTATGACCGCGATCGTCCAGAACGGCGACCCGTTCACGTACTTCGGCAACCACCCGCTGCACGTCGCCGAGGACGTGTCGCTGAGCAGCGGCACGCTGTCGGGGGTGGTCCTGCGCCGAGCGCTCGCCGTCGACGTGCCCACGATCGCGTTCCGCCTGCTCGTCAACCGCACGCGGATGGTCGATCACAAGCACGTCGAGCAGCTGCCGGCGGTCGACGAGATCGTCATGCGGTCGGCGGTCCCGATCCCGCTGGAGGTCGACGGCGACTACATCGGCGATGTCGACCACGCCGTGTTCCGGGTCATCCCGGGCGGGCTGCGCGTCGTGCGCTGACCGCCCGGTCGCCGCGTCACGGCCTGCCGAGGCTCACCATCGCGCGGTGGTTGCCGTCGTACCAGACGAGGGCCGCAGTACCGGTGAGCAGACGGACCTCGTCCGCCCGGCCGGTCGGGGCGGGGCCGGCGCGAAGACCCCGTCCCGCTCCGATGCGACCCGCAGACGGGAACGGTCGACCCAGATCACCAGCGCCCCCGTGCCGAACGCTGCCGCGAGCGGCTCGACCGGCACACCGGTTCGAAGAGTTCTCCGCGGACTCCCGAATGGCGTTCATTTCGCGTGCACGTCGTTCGGGGCACTGCCTTGCGCACCCCCGCGGCACGTGGTTCGCCCCAGATTGGGCGGCCGCTGACGCGGTGTCGAGTTTCCGGCGGCACGCGCCGTGAAGTCGACAGCGGCGCCGGCTACCCCGCCCCGGGCGTGATCCGGTACGCGTCGAACACCGAGTCGATGTTGCGCAGCCGCGTGACGATGCTCTTCAGCGTCTGCGTGTCCGCGACCTCGACGACGAACCGGTTGTGCACCATCGGGTGCTCCACCAGGCACCGCGCCTCGATGATGTTCACGCCCGCTTCCGCGAACGTCCGCGAGAGGTCCTCCAGCAGCCGGTGGCGGTCGTAGCCGTCGATGGCGAGCTCGACCTTGAACGCCGTGGTGGCGTCTCCCTCCCAGCTCACGTTCACGAACCGGTCCGGGTCCTTGCG
>JBPPNC010000119.1:0-23768 GCA_051306365.1 Solirubrobacteraceae bacterium | reverse complement strand
GTCCGGCGTGCTCCGCCGTTGCCGCGGCCCGAATCGTCAGCCGCTCAGCTGGCGGTGGGGTCCGGCACGATCCGGATGTACGGGCGCGGCTCCTCCCAGCCCTCCGGGTACTTCTCCTTCGCCTGGTCGTTCGTGACCGATCCGGCGATGATGACCTTGTCGCCCTTGTTCCACTGGGCGGGCGTCGCGACCTGGTGCTGGGCGGTGAGCTGGAGCGAGTCGAGGACGCGCAGCACCTCGTCGAAGTTGCGGCCGGTCGTCATCGGGTAGACGAGGAGGAGCTTGATCTTCTTGTCCGGCCCGATGACGAACACGTTGCGCAGCGTCGCGTTCTGAGCGGGAGTGCGCTCGGTCGGGTCGCCATCGACGTCGGCCGGGAGCATCCCGTAGGCCTTCGCCACCGCGAAGTCGGTGTCGGCGATCATCGGGAAGTTCGGCGCCGTGCCCTGCGTCTCCTCGATGTCCTTGGCCCACTGGTCGTGGTTGCCGACGGGGTCGACGGAGAGGCCGATGATCTTCACGCCCCGCCGGTCGAACTCGGGCTTGATGCTCGCCATGTAGCCGAGCTCGGTCGTGCAGACCGGGGTGAAGTCCCGCGGATGGCTGAAGAGGACGGCCCAGCTGTCGCCGATCCACTCGTGGAAGTCGATCTGGCCCTCGGTCGTCTCGGCCTGGAAGTTGGGGGCGGTGTCGCCGATGGTCAGTGCCATGTGGGGGTCTCCTTGCGACGCGGGACGTGGGAAATCGTAGGAAAGTCGATCCGCTTTCTAAGGATACTCGCGTGCCCGCCCAGTGTCCCGCGCGTCACAGCAGGGCGGTCTGCCGCAACGTCCACCCCGGTGCGGGGCCGCCGGCGTGCTCGAGCGACAGCAGCGCCTCCTTGCGCTGCAGCCCGCCGAGGTAGCCCATGCGCGCGGCCAGCTCGCCGTACGTCGTCGTCGCTCCGTAGGGGATGGTGCGCAGCATCGCCCAGACGTCTTGCTGGAATGCTGTGCCACCGGGGTCGAGCGGCACGGTGAATGCGCGCAGGTCGCCCGCGACGTACGCGTCGAGTTCCTCCCGCGCGGTGGCGAGCGCGGGTGCCGCGCCATCCGCGACGTCGAGCATGGGTGCGCGGCCGGGGAAGTGCAGCGCGGTGAGCCCGCGTGCGGTGGCGGTGAGCGTGAGCGGGCCGAGCGGGGTCTCGTGGATGGCGCGGAACAGGGGTTCGTCGGTCATGTCAGGACAACGCGCGGCGCGCCGCGAACGTGAGCATCGGCAGAATCCGGCGCATGCTCGCCGACCCGCCCGACGACGCGCTGCTCAGCCCCGCCGAGGTCGCGGCGTGGCTCGACGTCGACGAGACGTGGGTGGCCCGTGCCGTGGCCGAGGAGGAGCTGCCCGTCATGGGGTTCACCAGCGACGGCACGCCGGTGGTCGCGGCGATGGAGGTGCGCGCCTGGCTGCGCCGCCCCGACGCCCGCGCCGACGAGACCTGAGCGGCTAGGTTGCTGATCATGTCCACTTCCGAGAAGCCCCAGGTCGAGATCCCCGCCGGCGAGGCGCCGCCCACCGAGCTGCAGATCGACGACATCGTCGTCGGCGAAGGTGACCAGGCGACGTCCGGCAGCCAGGTCGAGGTCCACTACGTCGGCGTGTCCTGGAACACCGGCGAGCAGTTCGACGCCTCGTGGGATCGCGGCAGCACGTTCACGTTCCCGCTCGGCGGGCGCCGGGTCATCCAGGGCTGGGACCTCGGGGTCGAGGGCATGAAGGTCGGCGGCCGCCGGAAGCTGACGCTGCCGCCGGAGCTCGCCTACGGCGAGCGCGGTGCCGGCGGCGCGATCGGCCCGAACGAGACGCTCGTCTTCGTCGTGGACCTCATCGCGGTCCGCTGAATAGAACTGGACAAGTTCCTACCGAGGGGTAACCTTCCGGGCATGGCCACCGTCGCCCCGCCCGTCATCGCGCTCGTCGGGGAGGCTTCGTCCTCCCCGGCCGGCCCCGTGGACGCCACCGAGCCCCTGCGCCCGGCGCCCGCTGTCACGCTGCCGCGCTACGCGCAGCTGCTGCGCTTCAACCAGCGCCAGATCGAGTTCGTCTTCCGCGCCCGGCGCGAGCTGGGCGAGGTCTTCGCGATGCGCAGCATCCTGGACGAGCCGATCACGGTCACGAGCCACCCCGACCACGTCCGCTCGCTCTTCACCGCGAAGCCCGAGTTGGTGCCGTCGCTGACCGCCGAGTCGCCGCTGCGCCCCATCGTCGGCGCGAACTCCGTGCTGACCGCGAACGGGCCGCGCCACCTCCGTCAGCGCAAGCTGCTGCTCCCGTCGTTTCACGGGGAATCGATCGCGCGCTACACCGAGATGATCGAGGCGGCCACGCACCGCGAGATCGACCGGTGGGAGGTGGGAGAGACCATGTCGCTCGCGCCGCGGATGCAGGCGATCACCCTCGACGTGATCATGTCCGGGATCTTCGGGATCGAGGGGAAGCCCGCCCCGGGCACGCCCGAGCACCGCCTGCGCGAGACGGTGAAGTTCCTGGCCAAGGCGTCGACCTCGTTCGTGGCGCAGTTCGGGGAGGTGCTCAACGCCGGGCAGGAGGAAGCGCGGGGCCTGCTGCGCCGCGGCGTCAAGGCGCTGGACGACGCGACGTACCCGGTCATCGAAGCCCGTCGCGGGGCCGCCGATCTCGGCGAGCGCACGGACATCATGTCGCTGCTCATGCGCGCGACCGACGAGGACGGCGAGCTGCTCACCGACAAGGAGCTCCGTGACGAGCTGCTGACGCTCGTGCTCGCCGGGTTCGAGACGACGGCGAACTCCCTGTCGTGGACGTGGGAGCGGCTGCTCCGCGCGCCCGCCGCGTACGACCTGCTCCGCGACGCCGTCCGCTCGGGCGAGCAGGTCGACGAGGTCGTTGAGGCCACGATCACCGAGGGCATGCGCGCCCGTCCGGTGATCCCGATGATCGGCCGCCGGGTGACCGTCCCGTGGCAGCTGGGCGACTACGTCGTGCCCGCGGGCGCTGCGATCAGCATGAGCATCCTGCTCGTGCATCACCGCGAGGATCTCTACCCCGAGCCGTTCGCGTTCCGGCCCGAGCGTTGGCTGGGGCACAAGCCCGGCACGTACGAGTGGATCCCGTTCGGCGGCGGCACCCGGCGCTGCCTCGGCGCGGCGCTGGCGATGGCCGAGCAGCGCGTGGTGCTGCGCGCGATGGTCGAGCGGCTCGACCTCGAGGCCGACCGGCCCGAGCCCGAGCATGCCCAGCACCGCAACGTGACGATGATCCCGAGCCGCGGGGCCCGGGCGATCGTGCGCGCTCGTCGCTGATACGGATCAAGACCCACCCGCGTATGGCGCGTAGGTAGCGCAACACCTCGCCGTTGCGCTCGGGTTCGTGACGGCGGATACTTGTCCGCATGCTGCTCGGCGGACGGTATGAGCTGGGTCAGCCGATCGGCGCAGGCGCGATGGGGACGGTGCATCGCGCCCGCGATCAGGAGACCGGTCTGGAGGTCGCAGTCAAGCGCGTCTCCGACCCGCGGCACGCCCGGCGCCTGGAGATCGAGGCGCGCGTGCTGGCCCGGTTACGCCACCCGCGGGTGGTGCAGTACCTCGACCACGTCGTCGACGATCGCGGCGTGCACCTCGTCATGGCGCTCGTCGAGGGGGACGACCTCGCGACGGTGATCCGCCGCGACGGCACGCCGGGGCTGGGGATCGGCGCGTCGCTCGATCTGGCCGCACAGGCCGGCGAGGCGCTGCACTACATCCACGGCGAGCACACGATCCACCGCGACGTGAAGCCCGACAACCTCCTGCTGGCCGAGGGCGGGCTCGTGCTCGTGGACTTCGGGATCGCCCGTGAAGACCTCGACGGGACGGGCACGATGGCCGTCGGCTCGCCCGGCTTCATGGCCCCCGAGTCGCTCACCGGCGAGGCGACGATGCGAACCGACGTCTTCGGGCTGGCCGCCACGCTCTGGGCGATGATCCACGGCCGGCCGCCTCGGATCGGCGAGAAGGCACGGGTCCCGGGCGGCACGCTGCCCGCGGAGATCGCGGAGGCGCTCGACGACGCGCTGGATCCGGATCCGGCGCGGCGGACCGCGGACGTCGCCGAGTTCCTCGACCGGATCGGCCGTCCCCTCGACGGCAGCGCCGGGCGGCCGCTGACGCTGGTCATCGAGACGGAGGGCGGCGCCGCCGAGCCGCTGGCGGCGCTGACTCGGGCGAGTGCCGCGGTGCTCGACGCCGCAGCGGTGTCGATCGCCGTCGCCGACCCGGTCGACGGCGCGCTCTTGTACCGCGCCGCCTGGGGCGCGGGCGCCGACGAGGTGCTCGGCCTGAGGCTCGCGCACGGCGTGGGACTGGCCGGTGCCGTGCACGTCGACGGGCGCTCGGTACGCGTGGGGGACTGTCGCTCTGACCCTCGCTTCTCCGCGGACGCCGCCGACCGTACGGGGTATGTGCCGCACACCATGCTCGTCGTCGCGCTCCGGGCGCGCGGTGAGGTCGTCGGCGTGCTGTCGGCACTCGACCGGCGCGACGGCGCGGCGTTCGACGCCGACGACGAGCGGCGCGCCGAGGCGCTCGCGGAGCTCACCGTGGCGCTGCCGGGCGCGGTGTCGGGCCGGGCGACCGCTCCGACCGGGACGGTGCGCCTGTGAGGACGAGCGTCCGCAACGCCCTCGGGCCCGACGGCTGGATCCGTGTCGCGTTCCGCGATCGCCCCACGCTCGAGAGCGCACGCGAGCGCGAGATCGCGGGACGGATCGACGGCGGGCTGTACACGCTGGGCGGCGTGCTCGCCGTCATCCTGGCGCTGTTTGTCTCGGACCGGCCCCTGCCGATGGCCGTCATCGCGGCGCTCGCGCTCGCGGTCGGCGTGGTGATGCTCCTGGTCGTGCCGTTGCGACGCGTGCCGCCATGGGCGTTCGTCGCGTTGACCGTGCTCGCCGTCGCGCTGACGACCGCCGCAAATGCGTTGACGAACGGCGTCGATTCCCCGTCGCTGCTGATCGGTGCCGTCATGGTGACGTTCGCGTGCAGCTCCTTCTCGCCCCGCGCCGCGCTCGGGATCGTCCTGCTGGTCAGCCTGGCGACGCTGTTCCCCCTCGTGTACGACGACGATGCGTCTCCGGACAACGTCACCGAACTGCTGATGGCGGTGCCCGTGCAGATCGGGTTCGGGATCTTCGTCATCGTCGGCGCCGCGCGCGTGCGTGAGCTCGCCGCGTCGCAGCGCCGCCTCGCGCGTGAGCAATCCGCCCTGCTCGATCTGGCCAAGGACATCGCGTCCGACCGGGAGAGCGATGACGACGTCTTCGCGCGCGCGGCGCAGGACGCCGCGCGGCTGCTCGGCGCCGACGGAGGAGCGCTCATGCGTTTCGAGGGCCGGGACGAGGCGGTCCTCCTCGCGGAGTGGATCGATGGCGTCCCCGGCCTCCCTGGCGGCACGGTGGTCCCGGCCGGCCAGGGGTCGCCCATCGGGGAGGTCCGGCGCACGGGGCGCGCGGTGCATCACGTCATGTCGCACCGGCCGGAAGTCGACGGCGCGGCCACCGAACTCCAGTTCGACGAGCTCGCCATGGCGCCCGTGCGCGCCGGCGGGCGCCTGTGGGGGGTCATCAGCGTCGCGGTCGGGCACGGGCGCACGCTCGAGCCGGACGCGGTGGAGAAGGTCGCCGCGTTCGCCGACCTCATCAGCACCGCCGTGGTGAACCGGGAGACCCGCCAGCAGCTCGTCGACCAGGCCACGCGCGACCCGCTGACCGGGCTGTACAACCACCGCGCATTCCACGAGCGGCTGCGGACCGAGCTCGCACGCGCGCAGCGCTACGGCCGCGAACTCGCCCTCGTCGTGCTCGACGTCGACCACTTCAAGTCGATCAACGATGCCGCCGGGCATGACATCGGCGACCGTGTGCTCTCGAACGTCGCATCGCGGCTGCGGGAGGCTGCGCGCACCGAGGACACGATCGCCCGCATCGGCGGCGACGAGTTCGCGATGCTGCTGCCGGAGACCGACGGCGTGCGCGCCTACGCGGCGATGGAGCGCACGCGCGCGCTGATCGGTGCGAGCCCGATCCTGCCCGGGATCAACGTCACGATCTCCGCGGGCATCTGCGACCTGCGCAACGCCCAGGACGCCGACTCGATGTTCCGGCTCGCCGACGGCGCGCTGTACTGGAGCAAGGCGCACGGGCGTGACGCGACGTGGATCTACGACCCCGAGGTCGTTCGCGAGCTGTCCGCCGCCGAACGGGCGGAGCAGCTGCGCCGTTCGCAGGCGATGCTGGGCATCCGGGCGCTCGCGCGCGCCATCGACGCGAAGGATCCGAGCACCAGCCGGCACTCCGAGCGGGTCGCGGCGCTGGCGCGGCGGCTGGCAGAGGCGCTGGAGTGGGAGCCGGCACGGGTCGCGCTGCTCGAGGAGGCGGCACTCGTGCACGACGTCGGCAAGATCGGCGTCCCTGACGCCGTGCTGCTGAAGCCCGGCCGCCTGACGACAGGAGAACACACGCTTGTCGGCAAACACGCAGATCTCGGCGCGCGGATCGTCGAGGACGTGCTCACCGAAGAGCAGGTCGAATGGATCCGGTCGCACCACGAACGCCCGGACGGGCAGGGGTACCCGCGGGGCCTCATGGGTGCGGACATCTCGATGGGGGCGGCGATTCTCACCGTCGCGGACTCCTTCGACGTCATGACGATGAGCCGCCCGTACAGCGCGGCCAAGCCGCCGGATGCGGCCGTGGCGGAGTGCGAGGGACTCGTCGGGCGGCAGTTCATCGCCGCGCCGGTCCAGGCGCTCGTGGCGCTGCACGTGAGCGGCGAGCTCACCGTCCTGATGGATGGCGGGAAGAACGCGGAGGAGATCGATCCGCTCGGTCCGGAGTCCGCGGAAGTCCCGCCGCCCGCCTGATCTCGCCTGGAAGGAACCATGCATCGGGAGCGCGAAAGCGCAACCTGGGTAGGGATCGGCGGTTGCAAGACCACGAGACGACACGAGACGAGGGAGGCTGTCCCCGGATGCGAGTCCACACGAAGTACCTGCTGGCCG
Organism: Solirubrobacteraceae bacterium; assembly: GCA_051306365.1. GTDB lineage: Bacteria > Actinomycetota > Thermoleophilia > Solirubrobacterales > Solirubrobacteraceae > Svornostia. Next base: position 16,715 of record JBPPNC010000119.1, on the reverse strand, counting down.
CCGCGATCACCGCGCTGCTGGTCGGCGCGCCGCTTGCGATCGGCGCTGGTGAGAACAGGCCCATGAACGGCGGTGCCCGCAACCCGGCCGGCGGGTCCACGGCCAACTACGCGCAGGAGACGCAGATCATCGCCAACCTGTCGGGGTATGGCACCCGACAGTCGAACAAGTCCAACAACGGCGGCGGCGCGATCTACGGCTGCCGTTCGCTGCCGGGCGGCACGCCCGCCGGCAACGAGCCGTGCATCCGCGCGTCGAACCTGTCCAACGGCCTGGCGTTCGAGTTCGCCAACAACGGCGGCACGGCGGTCGGCACGATCACGTCCGGCAACCCCAACTCGGCGCCGTTCACGACGAACGCGACGGGTGTCGCGACCGGCCTGAACGCCGATCAGGTCGACGGGCAGAGCGCGAGCCAGATCGTCACGGCGGCCCAGGCGCTGAACGGCAAGGGCCAGGTGTCGTCGGCCGGAGCGCTGGCGAACGCCCGCGGCATCACGACGGTGACGCGAGCGGCGGAGGGCACGTACACGGTGACCTTCGCGGCCGATGTTTCGACGTGCGCGCTGAACGCCACGGTCGTCGACACGAACGGCGGCAGCGCGGAGATCACGCCGAACAACGCGACGGTCTACACGGTCACGACACGGCCGGCCAACGGCGTCATCGCAGGCGCGGTCTCAGCCCGCCCGCCCGCGGACCGTGGCTTCCACATCACGGCGATCTGCTGACCCCTGCGATCGGCTGACGCCGATCGCCCAACCTGCCTGTGACCGCTGGGGCCGGCTCCGCCCGGTTGCAGCGGTCACGCCGGCGGGTACGGGTCGGCCCACGGGTCGCGCCCGCGCAGGCGCGCCCACGCGTAATGGCGCCCGAGTTCGGCCCAGTCCGCGATCCCGCACCAGAGGTGCCCGACGGGTCCGGTGATGAGCCAGGCGGCGGCGACGGTGCGTGCGGAACGGCGGTGCATGGATGTAACGGTAAGGTGTTCCGCCGAATGAGCGCGATGACGACCACCACCACCGATCTTCCCGAGTCCCGCGTCCGCGTCGAGGCGCAGGTCAGCGCCGACGAGGTCGAAAAGAGCCTTGAGCGCGCGGCCCGCGCGATCGGCCGTGACATGCGCATCCCCGGCTTCCGCAAGGGCAAGGTCCCGGCGCCGGTGATCATCCAGCGGGTCGGCCGTGAGGCGGTGCTCGACGAGGCCGTCCGCGACGGCATCAGCCGCTGGTACGTCGACGCGATCGACGAAGCCGGGATCTCCCCCGTGGGCGATCCGGACCTCGACATCGGCGACCTGCCGGAGGCCGGCGAGCCGCTGAGCTTCACCATCGAGATCGGGGTCCTCCCGGCGGCCACGCTCGGGACCTACAAGGGTGTGGAGGTCGGGCGCGCCGAGCCGGTCGCCGCCGACGAGGACGTCCAGGCCGAGCTCGACACGCTGCGCGAGCGCTCCGGCACGCTGGAGACCGCCGACCGCCCCGCGCAGATGGGCGACTTCACCGTCATCGACTTCCTCGGCAGGAAGGACGGCGAGCCGTTCGACGGCGGCGAGGGCCGAGACTTCCCGCTGGAACTCGGCTCCGGCCGCTTCATCCCCGGCTTCGAGGAGCAGCTCCAGGGCGCCGCGGCGGGAGATGAGCGGGTCGTCGAGGTGACGTTCCCCGAGGACTACCAGGCCGAGCATCTGGCCGGCGAGGCCGTGACGTTCGACGTCACGGTCAAGGAGGTCAAGGAGAAGCGGCTGCCCGAGCTCGACGACGAGTTCGCCGAGACGGCCGCGGGCTTCGACTCCCTCGACGAGCTGAAGGAAGACATTGCGTCGCGCCTGCGTGAGCGTGAGGAGGAGCGCATCGAGCGCGCCTTCCGCGACGCGGCGCTCGACGCCGTGGTAGCCGAGGCGACGATCGACCTCCCGGATGCGCTCGTCGAGGCGCGCGGCAAGGAGCTGTGGGACCGCATGCTCCACCAGCTCAGCCACCAGGGGATCTCGAAGGAGATCTACCTGCAGATCTCGCAGAAGACGGAGGAGGAGCTCCTCGCGGAGGCCCGCCCCGACGCTGAGATGCAGCTGCGCCGCGAGGCCGTGTTGAAGGCGATCGTCGAGGCCGAGAAGTTCGAGATCTCCGACGACGACCTGCTCGAGGCGCTCGCGCCGACCGCCGAGGCGCAGCAGACGAAGCCGAAGAAGCTCCTGGAGCGGCTGAAGTCCTCCGGCCGGATCGACGAGGCCCGCGAGGACCTGGCGCAGCGCCGCGCGCTGGATCTCGTGACCGACGAAGCCGTGGCGATCAGCGTGGCCGAGGCTGAGAAGCAGGGCAAGCCGTTCACCCCCGAGCGCGAGACCGAGCCCGGAGCCTGAGACTCGCCGACCCGTCCAGGGGCGGCTCAAGAACCCCGCGGGGTCCGTCGACCTAGGTGGTCAGGCCGCCTCCGGGCGGCCGGTATGCTCCGGCGGCAGGAATCCAGGTGCCGAAGCGAAACTGAAGCGAGGACTATGAGCCCCCTTGTCCCCATGGTTGTGGAGCAGACGTCGCGAGGCGAACGCGCCTTCGACATCTACTCGCGCCTTCTCAGCGAGCGCATCATCTTCCTCGGCACGCCCGTGGACGATCAGATCGCGAACCTGATCGTGGCGCAGCTCCTGCACCTGGAGTCCGAGGACCCGGACAAGGACATCTCGATCTACATCAACTCGCCTGGCGGGTCGGTGTACGCGGGTCTCGCGATCTACGACACGATGAACTTCATCAAGCCTGACGTGTCGACGATCTGCGTCGGCATCGCGATGAGCATGGGCGCGCTGCTGCTGTGCGGCGGGGCGAAGGGCAAGCGCATGGCGCTGCCGAACTCCAAGATTCTCATCCACCAGGTCAGCTCCGGCTTCCAGGGCCAGGCCACGGACATCGAGATCCACGCCAAGGAGATCATCGACATCCGCCAGCGGCTGGACCACATCATCGCCGATCACTCCGGCCAGGACTACGAGAAGGTTCGCAAGGACACGGAGCGCGATTACTTCATGTCGGCGGACGAAGCGGCCGAGTACGGCATCATTGACCGGGTGATCTCCGAGCACTAGCGTGCTCTGAGACCGACGCCGGGCGTACCCCCACGGATTTATGGCTCGACCCACTGATTCGAACGAGCAGCTTCTCTGCAGCTTCTGCGGCAAGTCGCAGCGGCAGGTCAAGAAGCTCATCGCCGGCCCCGGCGTCTACATCTGCGACGAGTGCATCGATCTCTGCAACGAGATCATCGATGAGGAGCTGACCGCTCCGCCGTCCTTCGACCTGGACAATCTCCCGAAGCCGCGGGAGATCTACTCCGTGCTCGACGAGTACGTCGTCGGGCAGGAAGAGGCCAAGCGCACGCTGTCGGTGGCCGTCTACAACCACTACAAGCGCGTGCAGATGATGCAGGCCGAGGACTCGGACATCGAGCTCCAGAAGTCCAACATCCTGCTGCTCGGCCCGACGGGCTGCGGCAAGACGCTGCTCGCCCAGACGCTCGCGCGGATCCTCAACGTCCCGTTCGCGATCGCCGATGCCACGGCGCTCACGGAGGCCGGCTACGTCGGCGAGGATGTCGAGAACATCCTGCTGAAGCTGATCCAGGCCGCGGACTACGACGTCAAGAAGGCCGAGACCGGGATCATCTACATCGACGAGGTCGACAAGATCGCCCGTAAGGCCGACAACCCGTCGATCACGCGCGACGTGTCCGGCGAGGGCGTTCAGCAGGCGCTGCTGAAGATCCTCGAGGGCACCACGGCGTCGGTCCCGCCCCAGGGCGGCCGCAAACACCCGCATCAGGAGTTCCTGTCGATCGACACGACGAACGTCCTGTTCATCTGCGGCGGCGCGTTCGCGAACCTGGATCAGGTGATCGAGCGTCGTGTCGGCTCCGGTGGCGTCGGGTTCAGCGCCGCGATGGAGGAGCGCGTCGAGATCACGCCGGGCGAGGTGTTTGCGCACTGCCTGCCCGAGGATCTCGTCAACTACGGGCTGATTCCGGAGTTCATCGGCCGGCTGCCGGTCATGAGCGCCGTCAACCAGCTCACGCGTGACGACCTCATCACGATCCTCACCGAGCCGCGCAACGCGCTCGTCAAGCAGTTCCAGCGCTTCTTTCACTTCGACAACATCGAGCTCGTCTTCAGCGACGAGGCGCTCAACGCGATCGCCGACAAGGCGCTCGAGCGCGAGACCGGCGCTCGCGGGCTGCGGTCGATCATCGAGGAGATCCTCCTGGAGGTGCAGTTCGAGCTGCCCTCACGCCGTGACGTGAAGAAGTGCGTCGTGACCAAGGAGACGGTCGACAAGGGCCACCCGCCGACGCTCGTCACCGCTGCGGTGGACGACGAGGGCGACCGCGAGCAGCAGGCCGAGTCGGCCTAGCGTCCTGCCCGGCGAACAGCCGGGAACGCGTCAGATCGCAAAGTTCAGGGGAGCACCCTGATGCGCGATCCCCCGGTTCTGTGGCAGGCTCCTCGCCGTCATGCCGGAGTCCGGATCCCCGCGGCGGGTTGCAGCGCCCTTCCTTCTCATCCTCGTGCTGCTGCTCGTCGCGGCCGGACCGGCTCAGGCCGAGACGACCGTGGCCGCCTACGGCCACGCGCCGGACGCCGTCGTCGACCGCGACGGCGTGACGCACCTGGTCTGGAGCGAGTATCTGCCGCGCCGGCCGGCGGTCGCCAACTCGCTGCGCTACGACGTCATGCACTACTGCCAGCTCCCGCGGGGCCTGCGGACGTGCGCGCCGGCGACGCACCGGACCTTCACGCCGTGCGTCGACTCGCCTGAGGTGCGGGCGCGATTCGATAACGAGCGCGGAGGCCTGGACAGCTGGGGGCCGCGGGTGATGGTCACCCCGTTCGGCGAGGTGATCCTGCAGACCGCGCGCTTCTGCATCCCGACCGATTACTCGAACTCGAACGTGCGCATCGAGGTGCACACGTTCTTCTCTGCGGACAACGGGGAGACGTTCGAGGACAAGGGGTGGACCGGCCATCTGCCCATGGGTGTCGATGACCTGAACCGCAGTTGGCGCACCAGCGACGGACCGATCGGCTACGAGCCGGCGCGCTCGATCGTCGACTCGGCTGACCGACGCGTCCTCTCGACGAGCTTCACCGGCCAGGCGGTGTCCGTCGAGGCAGCGCCGATCGAACCCGAACGCAGCGGCGGTACGCCGCAGACGTCGCGGTTCACCCTGGCGACGACGGCCGGCCAGCCGTACTACCACGCCCTGCGCCATCCCGAGATCGTGCAGCGGGGCCGCAACTCGTTCGTCGCAGCCTGGAACGACTACGACTGGACCAGCGGCTCGACCCGCCGCGAGACCAGGCTGCGGATGTTCACGTGCGACGGCTGCAACAACGCGGGCTTCGCGAACCCCGCGAACTGGTCCGCCGTGGTCACCGTTCCCGGCATCACGCAGAACGCCCGGCTGGTCAGCGGGCCGGCTGGCACGTTCGTGCTCTACCAGAAGGTCTCCGCGAACATCGGCTACGGGCTGTTCTCGCGGCGGATCACGGGGACGACGCTCGGCGAGGAGCGCGGCCTGTCGGACTGGGTCGGCGGCTGGGAGCGGTTCGACGCGCTCCAGGAGCCGTCGGGCCAATTCCACGCAGTGGCGTCGACCGTGCGGCTCGCGCCGTTCAACACGCGCACCGACTGGCTGGGGTACCTCTCGTCCACGGACGGCGGCACGTGGTCGGCGCCGCCCGCGTACCTCGACGGCGACCGTCCGCTGACCGACGAGCCGGGCAACCCGATCATCGCGGCGCGCACGGGCGACGACGGCCTCATCGGGTACGCGTTCTGGAACCTCCACCCGAAGGGGCCGCCCAGCGACGCGCAGCCGCCGATCTACATGTCGCCGATCCCGGGCTCCGGCGGCCCGCCCGTCGGTCCCGGTCCCGGACCGGGACCTGGCCCGTCGCCCGGCCCGGGTGATCCGCCTTCGAGCACCGGCCCCCAGCCGCCCCCAGGGCAGCCCAACGTAACGACGACCGGCAGCCTCCAGGGCGCGCTCGTCGAGGGCAACGAGACGTGCAAGATCCTCCAGTTCGCGGCCGTCGACGTCGTCTCCGACGCGTGCCTGAAGCGCGAGGGCACCGCGTTCGTCGCCAAGGGCAAGGTCAAGATCAACGGCCTCGAGGTCGCGGCGGCCGAAATCCGCTTCGACCCGAAGGCGCGGACGATCAAGACCGCGGGACCGGCGCTCGTGAAGGTCGGGAGCACGACGCTCTTCCGCGCCCCGATCAACTGGACCCTGCCGAAGGGCAACATCGTCAAGCTCCCGTCCTTCAGCGTCAGCGGCGGAGGGAACCTGCTCAAGGGCTTCCCGCTGAAGGGCGGCATCGATCTCAGGCTCGTCCGCGGCGCCGTGGAGATCCCGGTCAACGTCGCGCTGCCCAAGGCGTTCGGCGGCATCTCCGGCGCAGTGACGCTGCGCGCCGACAACCTGGCCGGACTGCATCTGCGCGAGATGAAAGTCAGGGCCGCCCTCATCCCGCTCGGGCCGGCGGCGATCCGCAACCTGGAGTTCCAGTACAACCCCGATGAGGACCGCTGGATGGGCGGCGCCACCCTCGAGGTCCCGCCCGGAGTCGCCCTCGAGTCGAAGGTCGCCTTCGCGCGCGGCGACCTCGAGTACCTGAAGAACGAGCTCACACTGCCCGGGCAGGGCATCCCGCTCGACACCTTCAACGTCACGCACCTCACGAAGATCCGCTTCTCGCTGTCGACGAAGCCGGACCTCGCGCTGTCTGGCGGCGTGACGCTCACCGCCGGGCCGCACTGGCGGGACATCGCGCTCGCGAAGATCGATGGGGACCTCACGCTGAAGATCCCCAAGAACGGCCCGATCACGACGCGCGCCGACGGCCTGCTCGAGGTCATGACGATTCCGGTCGCGCGCTCGTACGCCGAAGCGCGCAGCGACGGGTTCGTGGCCTTCGGGGGCTCCGTGAGCGTGGACCTCCTCGTCCTGAAGATCAACGGCCGGATCGACGGCTGGGTCGTCCCGGTGCGGGACTTCAGCGTCGAAGGGAGCGTCGAGGTCTGCGCGTTCGACTTCGCGTGCGCGAAGGGCGAGGCGCTGATCTCGACGATCGGGTTCGCGGCGTGCGTCGACGTCGGCTTCGTGGACGTCGGCGCCGGCTACGAGTGGGGGCCGTCGATCTTCTGGGGGCCGGCGTTCCTCGTCGACCTCGACCCGATGTTCAGCTCGTGCTCGGTCGACGACTACCGGCCGGCCAAGCCCGCGGGCGCGGCGCAGGCCGGCGCTCCGCGATCGGTCGAAGTCGGCAGGGACCTGCCCGCCGTGGTGCTGGCGGCCACCGGCACCACCGGCGCGCCGCACTTCGTGGCGACTGCGCCGAACGGGAAGACGTATGACGCCATCGCAGACCGCGCGGTGGACCAGCCCGACTACAAGGTCATGCACGCCGGTCCGCAGAAGCAGACGTACCTGGTCGTCAAGAACCCGCCGCCGGGCCGGTGGACGATCACCGAGCAGCCCGACGCTTCGCCGATCGCGAGTGTGGGGTCCGGCAACGGTCTGCCCGACCCGAAGGTCAAGGCGAAGGTCGTCCCCGACCCGGAGGATCGCCGCAAGCGGATCATCGAATACGACATCACGCCGATCGAGGGTCAGAAGGTGCGCTTCGAGGAGGAGAGCACCGGCAAGGCCGCAGGCGTCATCGGCGCCGCAAAGGGGACGAAGGGCCGCCTGCGGTTCTCTCCGGCCAGCGGCCCCGGAGGCGCGCGGAGCATCGTGGCGGCGGTCGAGCAGAACGGCAGGCCGCGGACCAAGCTCAAGGTCGCCACGTACGTCGCGCCGCCGCCGCCGCGCCCCGCGAAGCCGCGGAAGCTGAAGCTGGCCCGCACGAAGTCGGGCATCCGCGTCGCGTGGAAGCCGGTGCCGGGCGTCAGGCGCTACCGCCTGAAGGTCACGCTCAGCGACGGGCGCATCTTCATGGTCCTGCCGAAGGGCAGGGCCAGGACGGTGACCGTGCCCGGGATCGGCAGGAAGCTCCGGGTGAGGGTCGCGCTTCAGGGTGAGAAGGCTGACGGCACCACCGGCCCGGCGGCCATCGCCCAGCTCAGGCGCTAGGCCGCTTTGGGCCTCAGCGCCGACTGCAGGCCGGCGCGCGCGCCCTGCCCCGAGAGCCCGAGCTTGGCGTACGCCTGTGAGAGGTGCGTCTCGATGGTCTTCACGCTGACGAACAGCTCCTGCGCGATCTCGGCGTTCGTGCGGCCCGATGACGCCAGCTGGGCCACGCGCAACTGGGTGGCCGTCAGCGCCTCGGCGCCGGTGAGCGAGCTGCGCCGGGGGCGGGCGCCCGCGCTGCGCAGCTCCTGGTCGGCTCGCTTGGCCAGCCGCAGCGCGCCGCAGCGCGACGCGAGGTCCAGGCCGGCGGCCAGCTGCTCGCGCGCGGCCATGCGCTGACCGTCGCGGCGCAGCGCGGCCCCGAGCTCGATGAGCGACCGCGCGTGCTCGAGGTGCGCCTCCGACCCCGCGAGGCACTCCACGGACGCGCGCAGGAGCTGTGTGCCCTCGTCGCCGGGCGTCAGGAGGCCCAGCGTGCGCAGCGCGGCGCCCTCATGGCGCGGCAGACCCGTCGACCGGGAGAGGGCGAGGTCCTCCTCGGCGACCTCCAGCGCCTCGTCTCGATCGGCCGGCGCCAGCGCCAGGGCGAGCAGGGAGCGGGAGGAGGTGAACGTCGGCGAGACGCGGAGCGCCCGGTTGACGTCGACCGCGCGGCTGAGGTCTGCGATGCCCGCCTCGCGCTCCTGACGCGCGACGCGCAGGCGGCCGCGGTTCTCCAGCAGCTGCGCGCCCGCCGTCGAGACGAGAAACGGATCGGGGACCTCGAGGGCGAGGATCACCTCGATGACATCGTCGAACCCGGGGCGCTCGGCGATGACATCGGCGAAGGCGTGCACGACGTTCAGCAGCCACATGGTCATGCCGCTCTGCAGCGAGACGTCGAAGGTCGTGCGGAGGTCGACTTCGGCGTCGGCGAGGTCGCCCCGGCGCGCGGTGACGAAGCCGCGATAGAGCGCGCCGCCGGCGGTCGCGATGATCGCTCCACTCCGGCGCCCATCTTCGGCGACGGCCTCGGCGATGCGCATGGCGTGGTCGTGGTCGTCGATGACGATGAGCCCCGAGACGGCCTGCGGGGTGGCCCAGCTGCCCACGCCGGGGTCCGCGATGAGGACGCCGTCATCCAGTGCGCGTGACAGGAACGGCCGCGCCGTCGAGACGTCGCCGCGGTAGGCGGCCGATGCGCCGATGGCGGCGGCGATCGCGCGTCCGCCCACTGTGTCCTGCCGGGTGAGCGGCGTCAGCCGTTCGCGCTCGAGGGCCACCTCGTCGGCGAACCGCGGGTCGTTGGACAGATACCCGAAGCGCAGGGCCTCGATCTCGGGCAGGCGATCTTCCGCGCCGCTGTGGTCGGTGCGCATCCCGTCGAGCAGGGCGAGCGCCTCGTCCCACTGCCCGGCGTGAATGCGCAGCTCCGTCAGCTTGATGGCGACGTCGATCCGTCGCTGCGGATCGGTCTCCAGCTCGAGCGCTCGCGTGAGGCTCTCCGCCGCCGTCGGCTCGCGCAGCGCCATCTCGGCTCGGCCGAGCGCGAACAGGAGCGTGGCGCGGGCGGGCGACGACGCGCCCTCCTCGAGCGCGCGTCGCAGCAGGACGGCGGCCGTCTCGGGCGCGGCGCGGGCGCTGGCTGACGCCGCGGCGGCGAACAGTCCCTCTGCGACCTGCGGCGACGATGTCGGGCGCACGGCCATGAGATGGGGCGCCGCGGCGGCGGGGTCGCGGCTGGTTTCGCGCAGGCGCTGGGCGGCTGCGGCGTGGAGCGCATCGCGCTCGGCGATGGGAAGGTCGTCATAGATCGAACGGCGAACGAGTGGGTGGACGAACGCGCACGGCTCAGCCGTGGCCAGGACCTCCATGCGCACCAGGTCGCGCGCGATGACGGCAGCGTCCGCGTCGGCCAGCCCGGCGAGATCGGCGGCTGCGCCCAGCTCGGCGCCGCCGCCGAGCACGGCGGCTGCGCGGGTGAGCGCCACGGCGTCGGGGCCCATCCGCGCGACGCGGCGCGTGACCCGGTCGGCGAGCGTCGGCCGGGCGAGACGCGCGATCGCGTCAGGGTCGTCCGCGGCGGGGTCGGCTTCGAGCGCGCGCAGCAGCTCCTGGAGATAGAAGGGATTGCCGGCGCTGGCGGCATGGCAGGCCGCGCACAGCTCGTCGGTCGCATCCGCGCGGCGGCTGCGGACGATCTCGGCAACGGCCGCGGCGCTGAGCGGGGGCGGCGCGATGCGGCCGAGGTCCGGGCGGGCGCGCAGCGCATCGAGCAGCGCGGCGGGAGCGCCCGGCTCGCTCGTCCGCATCGCCAGGAGCAGGACGACAGGGAGGTCTCCGACCCGGCGCGCGAGATGGTCGAGCGCGCGCAGGGACGGCTCGTCGACCCAGTGCAGGTCGTCGACCACGAGCGCCAGGGGGGCCGCGGTGGCGAGGTTCGCGGTGAGCCAGTACAGGCCATTGAGCACGGCGAAGCCTGCGTCGGCTCGATCACTCTTGCCGCCGTCGACGACCCAGGACGCCGGTGCGGCCGCCCCGGTGAGCAGCGCAGCGCGCTCGGTCCGCGGGATGCTCGCCAGGGCGGGTTCGAAGAGCTGGCGGATCACGCCGTAGGCCAACTCGCGCTCGAACTCGCTCCCGCTCGCCGCCCCGACGCGCAGGCCGCGGGCCCGTGCCTCCTCGCGCGCGAGCTGCAGCAGCGTGCTCTTGCCCGCCCCTGCGGGGCCTTCGACGACGAGCCCGCCGCCGCGGCCTTCGTCGACGCGGTCGAGCGCTCGATGGATCTCTCGGCGCTCGGTGTCGCGCTCGATGACGTGTGCGGCGGTCATCCGTTCCCGTGCTTGTTCTCGGACGGCGGGAGCGTACCTGTCCGGTGAGAGCGACTGAGCACCGGGCCGCGTGCCGAAGGCGCGGTCCGAACCCCGTACCATGGTCTCCATGTCGTCTTCACCTGCCAAGCGCGGTGTTCCCGGTTCCATCAAGGCGGTTCCGTGGGCGGTCGTGCTCGAGATCGCGATGGTCCTGCGCGATCGCTGGATGCGCCTGAACCCGCACGACCGCGCCGAGCTCGCGGAGATCGTGAAGAAGAGCAAGGGCCGCCCGGCGAACCTCAGCGCGCATGAGCGCCGGCGCCTCGGTGTCCTGGTCCGCAAGCTCGAGCCCGCGGCGGTCGGCCGCGACCTGCTGCCCCACGCTCGGCGCTTCGCGCTGCGGCGCGGGACGAAGCGCCGCGGCTTCTAGCCCCCGTAAACTCACGCGGTCCATGACCGACCTGCGCGACCGCACCCGCTACGAGCCGTCCGAGGTCGAGCCGCGCATCACGTCGCGCTGGCTGGACTCAGGCCTGAACAGCCCCGAGCCGGGGGGCACCGCCGACGAGAACTACTCGATCGCGATCCCGCCGCCGAACGTCACCGGCGCGCTGCACATGGGCCACGCGCTGAACGGGTCGATCCAGGACACGCTCATCCGCCTGAACCGGATGCGCGGGCGGCGCACGAAGTGGATCCTCGGCACCGACCACGCCGGCATCGCCACGCAGCGCCAGGTCGAGAAGCGCCTGGAGGGCGAGGGGACGAGCCGTGAGGCCCTCGGCCGCGAGGAGTTCAACCGGCGGGTGTGGGAGTGGCGCGAGGAGTTCGGTGGCACGATCATCGAGCAGTTCAAGCGCCTCGGCGCGACATGTGACTTCGACGACGAGCGCTTCACCATGGACGACCAGTACGTCGCCGCGGTGCAGAAGGTCTTCGTCGATCTCTACGAGCAGGGTCTGATCTACCGCGACCACTACATGGTCAACTGGGATCCGGGCCTGCAGACCGCCGTCTCCGATCTCGAGGTCGAGGAACGCGAGGGCATCGTCGACACGCTGTACTCGATCGCCTACCCGCTGGCCGACGGCGAGGGCGAGCTCGTGGTCGCCACCGTGCGCCCGGAGACGATGCTCGCCGACACCGCGGTCGCGGTGCACCCCGACGACGAGCGCTATCAGCAGTTCATCGGCAGGGAGGTCGTGCTGCCGATCGTGGGACGGCGCCTGCCGATCATCGCCGACGAGTACGTGAAGACCGACTTCGGCACCGGCTGCCTGAAGATCACGCCGGGTCACGACCCCAACGACTTCGAGATCGGGCGCAAGCACGGCCTGCCGGAGATCTCCGTCATCGGCGAGGACGGCCTCATGACCGCCGCGGCGGGGGAGGACTTCGCCGGCCTCACGGTCGGGGAGGCGCAGGCCGCCGTCGCGGCGCGCCTGCAGGCCGAGGGCCGCATCCGCGAGCAGGAGGCCTACGAGCACACGGTGCCCTTCAGCCACCGGTCGGGCGCGCGCATCGAACCGCTCATCAGCCTGCAGTGGTTCATGGACATGGGCGGGCTGGCGCAGCCGGCCATCGACGTGGTCCGCGACGGCAAGGTCAAGATCCACCCGGAGTCGCAGTCGCGGCGCTACATCGACTGGCTGGAGAACATCCGCCCGTGGTGCGTGAGCCGCCAGCTGTGGTGGGGCCACCAGATCCCCGTGTGGTACCGCGACGACGAGATGCACGTCGGCACGACCCCGCCCGAGGGCGACGGCTGGGAGCGCGACCCGGATGTCCTCGATACCTGGTTCAGCAGCGCGCTGTGGCCGTTCGCCACGCTCGGCTGGCCCGAGACGACCCCGTCATTGCAGGCGTTTTATCCGACGGACGTGCTGAGCACGGCGCGCGACATCCTCTTCCTGTGGGTCGCGCGCATGGTGATGATGGGGCTGCGCTTCCCCGGCCAGATCCCGTTCGAGGACGTGTACATCCACTCGGTCATCCAGGCGCCCGACGGTCGCCGGATGAGCAAGTCGCTGGGCACGGGCATCGACCCGCTCGACCTCATCGACGGCGGCCCGCGCCCGCCCGTCTTCCCCCAGGGCGGCGACTTCCCCGCCTACGGCGCCGATGCCGTCCGGTTCGGCCTGCTCGCGATGTCCTCCACGCAGGACGTGCGCTTCAGCGAGGAGAAGATCGAGCAGGGCCGGTCGCTGACGAACAAGCTCTTCAACGCGTCGCGGTTCGTCCTCCTGCAGGTGGATGCGACCGCCGATGCCGCGCCCCGGCCGCAGGCGATCGAGGACCGCTGGATGCTCTCGCGGCTGCAGCGGGCGAAGGCCGACTTCACCGCGCGCGTCGACGGGTTCGACTTCGCGAAGGCGGCGCTCGGGCTCTACGAGTTCGTCTTCGACGAGCTGTGCGACTGGTATCTGGAGATGGTCAAGCCGCGGCTCTACGCCGACGATGACCCCGAGGCGAAGGCCGACCTGTCGGCGACGCTCCTGCACGTCGTCTCCGAGACGCTGGCGCTGGCGCACCCGATCATCCCGTTCGTGACCGAGGAGATCTGGTCGCTGCTGCCCGAGGGGGCGCGCGGCGGGGCCGACCTGCTGGCCGGCGCGGCGTACCCGGGTGCGGACGACGCGCTCGTCGACGCGGAGGCCGAGGCCGCGGTCGAGCGCGCGATCGGCGCGGTGACGGCGGTGCGCGGCTGGCGCGACCGTGTCGGCGTGCGGCCCGGCGGCGTGCTGCCGGCGCGGTTGCCGGACGGCTACGGTGACGTCGCGGCCCTCGTCGCGGCGCTGGCGCGGCTCGACCTGCAGGGCGGGGACGGCGCGGCACCGGTCGCCGGCGTCGCGGTGCCCGGCGGCGCGGTCGACCTGCTGCCGAGCGACGAGGTCGACCTCGACGCCGCCCGCGACCGCGTGACGGCCGAGCGCCGGAGGCTCCAGTCTGAGATCAAGCGCGCGGAGGGCAAGCTCGGCAACGAGAAGTTCGTCGCGAAGGCCCCGCGCGCGGTCGTGCAGGAGGAACGCGACAAGCTCACCCGCCTGCAGACGGAGCTCGACCAGCTCGAAGAGCTGTGACGCGGGCGGCCCGACGGGAGGGCTGGAGCGCGGACGACGCTGAGCAGTGGCTGCTCACCCTGGAGTTGTTCGGCATGCGCTTCGGGCTGGACCGGATGCGCCGCCTGCTCACCGCGCTGGACTCTCCGCAGGAGCGCTATGGCGCGATCCACGTCGTCGGCACGAACGGCAAGTCCTCGACGACCCGCATGATCGCCGCGCTGCTCGAGCGCCACGGTGTCAGTGCCGGGAGCTACCTGTCGCCGCATCTCATCTCGTTCGCCGAGCGCATCCGCGTGGGGGACGCCGACATCGGCGAGGACGCGTTCGCCGCCGCCGTCGCCCGGGCGCGGCAGGCCACCGAGCGTGTGGACCGGACCCTGGAGGGCGACGACCGCGTGACGCAGTTCGAGGCGCTCACCGCCGCCGCGCTGGACGAGCTCGCGCGGCAGGGCGTCGAGGTCGCCGTGGTCGAGGCGGGGCTCGGCGGCCGGTACGACGCGACGAACGTGCTGAACGCGCCGGTCGTGGTCCTCACCAACGTCGGGCTCGAGCACACCCGCTGGCTCGGCCCCACCGTCGCCGACATCGCCCGGGAGAAGCTCGCGGTCGTGCCGCCCGGGGCCACGCTCGTCCTCGGCGCCGACCTGCACCCCGACGCGCTGCGCGAAGCCGAGGTCGTCGCGGACCGGCAGGGCGCCTCGATCGTTCGCGCGCCTGCCGATCCGGGCGTCCCCGTCCATGCGCTCGGTGGCTTCCAGCGCCGGAACTTCGCGGCCGCCACGGAGGCCGCGCGCGCCTGGCTTGGCCGGCTCGACGGCGAGGCCGTGCGGGCCGCTGCGGCGCAGGTCGCGGTCCCCGGCCGGTTCCAGCTCGTGGACCGGGGGGTGGGTGGGCCACAGGTCATCCTTGACGGCGCGCACAACCCGGGCGGCATGGAGGCGCTCGCCGCCTCGCTGCCGGAGTTCCTCGCCGGGCGGCCGCTGACCGCCGTCATCAGCGTGCTCGACAACAAGGACGCGGCCTCGATGCTCGGCGCGTTGCTGCCACACTGCGCGCAGGTGGTGGTCACGAGCAACGCGAACCCGCGGGCCCTCAGCCCGGCAACGCTGGAGTCCCTCGCGGCCCAGATCGCTGAGGTGTCGATCCAGCGCGAGCCTGAGCCGAAGCGGGCGCTCGCGCGCGCTCGCGAGCTGGCCGGGCCGGCCGGTGTCGTGCTCGCGACGGGCTCGATCTACCTCATCGCCGACCTTTCAAGGACCGCCGGCACCCGCCGCGTGAGCATGCTGTGAGCGAAGACAACCATCCCAATGCATTGGCCCTCATCGGGGCCGTGGCGCTCATCGTCGCGCTTGTCATCCTCGTCTTCTTCGCCCTGGGTTACCTCTTCGGGCGACTGTTCCTGTAACCGGTTCCTCTAGGCTCCTGACGTCATGCTTGCTGTCTTCGGGATCGATTCCGACGGGCTGAACCTCGCCGTCAACCTCCTGCTGCTCTTCCTCGTCGTCGTCTATCTGTCGCTCGTCTACTGGACGTTCGCGGATGCACGTCGGCGGATCGACGACGCGATGCTCGTCGGGTGCGCCGTCGTGGCGGCGATCATCTTCCCCTTCGTGGGCGTGATCGTGTACATGATCGTGCGCCCGCCGGAGTACCTCGAGGATGTCCGGGAGCGTGAGCTCGAGATGCAGGCCGCCGAGGCGCGGCTGCATCAGCTGAGCTACCTGGCGTGCCCGCACTGCAGCTACGAGGTCAAGGAGGACTGGCTGCGCTGCCCGTCCTGCACGCGCAAGCTGCGCGACCCCTGCAGCAACTGCGCGAAGCCGCTCGATCCCGAGTGGCGGCTGTGCCCGTTCTGCGAGGCCGACGTGGCGGGGGCATCGAACACCCGGCGCCGGCGGCGTCGCGGCACCAGCGCGGGCGGCGGCGATCAGGACCAGCCGACGTCCGAGCGCACCGCGGTCGACTGAGGTCGTCCGTGCCCGAGGTGCGTGAGCTGGGCGCCGGCGAGTCGCAGCTGGCGGCGCCGGCGCTCCTGGAGCTGCGACCGCACCTGCGCACCGTCGACGCGCTGACCGCGCGCGCCGATGCGCTGCGGGCCGGCGGTTACCGTCTCGTCGCGTCGTTCGAGCCGGGGGAGACCGACGCCGCGGCGGCCGGCGGCTTTCGGGTCGCCGACAACCTCGCGCTGGGTCGGCATCTCTACGTCGACGATCTGGTGACGCGCGCCGCCCGGCGTGGGCGCGGGCATGCCGACGCGGTCATGGCGTGGATCGAGGCCGAGGCGCGCGCCGAGGACTGCGCCGTGTTGCACCTCGACTCCGGCGTGCAGGCCGAGCGCGCGGACGCCCATCGGTTCTACTTCCGCCACGGCATGCGGATCGCGTCGTACCACTTCAGTCGCACGCTGGACTGAGTCGAACTTCAGGTCCGGCTGCTACCCCTGAGGGGTGGCTCACCGCGTGCGCAGCGCTCTTGCGATCGTCCTCGTGCTCGCCGCGTCGGTCGCCGGCGGCCTGCTCGCGATGGAGACGTATACGCAGGAGCGGTCCCTGTCTGTGGGCCGGGTGGACCTCAACGTCGACGTCGGCCACGCGGGCGCGCTGGACCTCTATGTGCCGCTCGTCGACTGGGGCGTGCGCTTCGGCGACGCTGTGCGGCTGCCGGTGCGGGTCAAGCTCGACGTCCGGGCGCTGGACCGGGACGTCCTCGCGGGCGCGGCCGGTGGCACCGTGCCCGCGGT
>JBPPNC010000100.1:0-9377 GCA_051306365.1 Solirubrobacteraceae bacterium | reverse complement strand
GCGCCGGCCCGTCGGGCGGCAGCAGCGGCGAGTTCGGCTTCTGACTCAGGCCCGCTTCTTGCGGATGTCTTCGAGCTGCCAGTCGATCCAATCGCCCGGATCGCGTTGCGTGATGATCGCCCGCAGGCCGTCGGCGCGCCGCGCGCGCTCGGCGGCGTCCATCGTCAGCGCCGCATGGATCGAGTCGGCGGTCTCCTGGATGTCGAACGGGTTCACGCTCAGCGCGAACTCCCCGAGCTCCTCGTGGGCGCCCGTGTTCTCGCTCAGGATCGACACGCCGTTGCGCTCGTTGACGACCGGGCCCTCTTTCGCCACGAGGTTCATGCCGTCGAACATCGCGTTGACCATGAGCACGTCGTAGTGCTTGTAGGAGGCCATGGCCTCCTCGAGGTCGTCGCGCAGCTTCAGGTGGATGGGCATCCAGTCCGGCGTGCCGTGCCGGTGGTTGACCACCGCGACGAGCGCCTCGATGCGCTCCAGGTACTCGGCGTACTCCGGCACGTCCGTTCGCGAGGGCATGAGCTGGGCCATGAAGGTCACGCGCTCGGAGAACTCGGGGTGCTGCTCGAGGAACAGGTCGAATGCCGAGAACCCGCGCAGCACGTTCTTCGACAGGTCCGCCCGGTCGACGCGCAGGATGAGGTGGTCGCGGCGGCGGCGCAGCAGCTGGCCCTCGAACTCCGAGACGCGCGGCGACGAGGCGACGTTGCGCGTCGCGTTCCAGTCGATCGGCAGCGGGTAGTGGCGGATCCACACCTCGCGCCCGTCCGGGGTGCGCACGATCCCGGCGTCGAAGTCGACCTCGTAGCCCTCGAGCAGGTCGCGGCAGCACTGCAGGAAGTTCCAGCGGTACGAGCGGGTGTGAAAGCCGATGATGTCGTTGGCCAGCAGGCCCTCGTACAGGTCGTGACGGATGCGGGAGGGCAGCACGCGCCACGCGTCCGGCTGGGTCCACGGGATGTGGACGAAGTGGTGGAGAAACGCGTCCGGTCGCGCTTTGCGCACCAGTCCGGGCAGCGTGTACAGGTGGTAGTCGTGGATCATCACGACCGGGTCGTCGACGCCGTCGATCTGCTCCACCACGGCGTCGGCGAGGTCCTCGTTGACGACGTTGTAGCCCCACTCGAACGCCTCGACCTCGTGCCGCCGGATGTCCGGTGCGTTGGAGAGATCCCAGAGATAGTGCTGGATGAACCACAGCATCGGGTTCGCGAAGATGTTGTAGAAGCGGTCGTAGGCCGCGGGGTCGCTGGCGACGAGCCTCACGCTGTACGTCCCGCCCGCCGGTGACGTCACCTCGATCGGCCTGCCGCCCGCCTCGCGCGCCCGCTCGGCGTCGCCGTCGGTCAGCGCGCTGGCGATCCACACCGCGTGGCGGTGCGACGCCAGGCCCGTCAGCGCCGTGACGAGCCCGCCGGTGCCCCGCTTGACCGTGCCGTCGTCCTCGTACGTGACGGGTCCCCGGTTGGAGACGAGGACGAGCGGGGCGTTCTCGGGGCTCATGCGATCTCCTGGGACGTACGAGCGCAGCGAGTACTCACGACCGCATGCGAGCGCCCAGCGCGAGTCATGCGGCCAACTCCGTGAAGATCTTCAGGTAGTCGCGCAGATACCGCGGCGTGAGGAAGTGCTTGCGCACGTGCTCCTTGCCGCGGCGGCCCAGCGCCTTGCCGAGCGCGGGGTCGCGCAGGATGTCGATCGCGCGGGCGGCGCACTGGTCGACGGTCTCGACCAGGTACCCGGAGATCCCGTTCTCGACCTGCAGCGGGATGCCGCCGACGTTGCCGCCGATGAACGGCCGGCCCTTCCAGATCGCCTCGCTCACCGTCAGGCCGAACCCCTCGCGGATCGACTTCTGGATGAGCACGTCGGCGTGCGACTGGAAGGCGTTGACCTCGATCGCTCCGACGTTGTTGAAGTTGTTGAGGATGTGGATGTCCGGGTCGCCGTCGGCGTGCGCGATGGTGGCGTTGAAGTAGTCCCAGCCCTCGGGGTCGTCGCTGGCCATCGACCCGACGAGCGCGAGCTGCACGTCGCCGATCTCCTCCTTGACCAGCCGGTACGCGTCGATGACGCCGAGCGGGTCCTTCCACGGGTCGAAGCGCGAGACCTGGCAGAGGAGCGGCCGGTCGACGTCGATCCCGAACTGCTGGCAGACGTACGACGCGTCCTCGGGCGAGAGTGCCATGTTCTTCGGCGTGAGCGGGTCGATCGCGGGCGGCACGATGTGGACCCGGCCGTGCATTCCGTCGGGCACGTAGGACGGCATGTGGAACAGTGCTTCGGGGTAGTCGGCGATCCACGGCAGCAGGCGGCCGATGGTGTCGGGGTTCGGCGTCGACACGTCGATGTGGCAGCGCCAGACCCAGCCCTTGGACTTCTCGGGCACGAGCTTGAACAACGCGGCGGGCTGCGGGTCGTGGACAAGGCAGACGTCCATGCCTCCGGCGAGCTCGCGGGAGTTCATCTCGTTGTAGCGCTCCCAGACCTCCCACTCGTCGGGCGTGAGGTCGTGCGGGTGCCCCTGCAGCGCGTTGTGCATGAGCTTCGTCGCGTTGAAGAACTCCTCGCGCCCGTAGATGACCTGCCACTCGGTATCCAGGCCGACGTCGTTCATGAGCGGGACCAGCGTGTAGAGGATCTCCGCGACGCCGCCGCCGAACGCGGTCGCCGACAGGTGCACCACGCGGGCGCCCTCCAGCGGCTTTGCGAGCTCGTGGATCTCCTCGATCAGGTCGCGGCCGCAGATGTGGGTGTAGTCGGCGAGCGTCTTCGTGCCGACGGCGACGGGCTGGAGCACGAGCCGGATCCTACGCGGCGGCCCGGGGGGCGTAACGGTGGCGCAGCGTGAGCAGGTTGCCGTCCGGGTCCTCGGAGAACGCCGGGGAGATGTGGCTGCGGTCCGGCGAGAAGTGCCCGATCCCCATCTTCACGGGGCTCAAGACGTTCGCCGAGCGGTCCAGGTCGGCGGTGGGGATGGAGACGAAGTCCGTTCCGGTGATGATTGCGTCCGCGGGCATGTGGCGAAGCTTGCCACACGCCCGCGGCCGTTCCGCGCGATCGGGGTGCGGCGACAGGCGCCGGATGTCGCGGCCTGCGGGGCGCCCGAGTTCGATCAGCCGCCGATGGTCATGGCGCGGCCGCGCTTCTGGTCAGCCGTGCGATCCCCCGGTCCATCTCCTCGACGAGTTTCGCGTGCAGCTGCGCGTTCGCGCTCGCCAGGAGCTCATCTGAAAGTCATGGCCTGACCCCAGCAGCGGCCGGTCGTCAAGCGGGCGCCCGGCGCAGTCACTGACGACCGCGCCGCCCTCCTGCAGACACAGCACCGCCGCTGCGAGGTCGTAGGGCGAGTTGTTCAGCACCGCTCCGTCGCCGACCCGCTCGAACGCCGCACGCGTCGAAGGGACCTCGTCGATCATCCGCGGGCCCGGCTCCAGGAACGCGTCGAGCTGGCCGGTGAGCACGCAGACGCTGTCGAAGCACGCCGAGCCGAGGTCGAAGACGCCGCCGCCCACCGAGGAGCGGTCGATCAGCTCGCCGACGACCTCGATCAGCTCGCGTGCCGGCCGGCCGCGGAATCCGAAGGTCCAGAAGAGGCGGTCGAGGTCCGTCGCGGGCGACAGCCGAACGGGGTCGGTCGACTCCAGCCCGCCGCCTCGCACCGCGATGTACTCGCGCCCGGTCTTGATCTCGATGACGACCCCGACGGTGACGTCGATCCGGAACGTCACGTCCCCGCCCGCGCCGACCCGACCGTGGCGGCGGCCGGCGGGCGCGCCCAGCTCAGGTCGCACCCGTGCCGCCAGCGCGCGGGCGAGGTCGACGCACAGGTCCCGCAGCGCGGGGTCGCTCATCCGCTCTCCGCGGGTCGCTCGCCGACGGTGATCGTGAGGCTCTTCCGGCGCCCGTCGCGGAACACGACGACCGGTACCTCGTCGCCGGGCGCGGTGGCCTGCAGCGCCTCGCTGAGGTCGTCGGGATCGCGCACCGTCCGGCCGTTGAGCCGCACGATCACGTCGCCGCCGACGTCGAACGTGGACGCCTGGAAGCGCTCGCGGTCGTCACCGCCACGCAGGCCGTCGTCGTCGGCCGGGCCGCCCTCGCTGACGGCCTGCACCCACGCGCCCGACGACGTGCCGAGGTCGAAGCGCTTGGCCAGCTGCGGGTAGACCGCCGCGGTCTCCACGCCGAGATACGCGTACGCGACCTTGCCCTCACGGCGCAGGGCGGTGACCGAGCGGCGCACGGTGTCGACCGGCACGGCGAACCCGACGCCCTCCCCGCCTCCGCCCGTCGAGCGGATCTGTGAGTTCACGCCGAGCACCCGGGCGCGCGCGTCGACGAGCGGACCGCCCGAGTTCCCCCGGTTGATCGCGGCATCCGTCTGGATCGCGCCGGAGATCGTGAAACCGGTCAGCGAGTCGATCGAGCGGTCGACGCCGCTGATGATGCCCACCGACAGCGACTGCGGTTCCCCGTAGGGCGACCCGATCGCGGCAACCGGCGCGCCCACGCGCACCTCGCGCGAGGCGCCGAACGACAGCGGGCGCAGCGTCAGGCCGCCGCGCTGCACCCGCAGGAGCGCGATGTCGGCGTTCGGGTCCTCCCCGACGATCCGCGCCGGGACCTGGTTGCCGTCGGCGAACTGGACGTAGACGTCCTCGGCGCGCTCGAGGTCCCTGCCCTCACCGTCGGTCACCACGTGCGCGTTCGTGACGATCTCGCCCGACTCGGATATGACGAAGCCCGAGCCGACGCCTTCACCCTCGCGCGCGTCCGGCCCCGCGTCGAACACGCTGAACACGGTCACGACCCCGGGCCCCACACGCTCGTAGATCGCAGCCGGATCGAACCGCACGGCGTTCGCGCTCGGCGCATCGCGGATGACCTCCACGCGCGTCGTGCGCTGCACCGTCGTCGGGTTCCCGTTGGCGCCGTCCTCGTCGTCGCCGAGGGAGCACCCGGCCACGCCGATCGACAGCGCGGCCACGATCATGGCGCGCGCGATCACGCCGGGAGCTCGAGGGAGAACGTCGTGCGACCGGGCACCGATTCGACCGCCAGGCGCCCATGCATGCGCTCGGCGAGTTCGCGCGCGATCGCAAGGCCCAGGCCCGAGCCCGACACGTGATCCCCGGTGAAGAACGGCTCGAAGATCCGCGCGAGGGTGTCGCGGCGGATGCCCGGCCCGTCGTCGCGTACGGCCAGCCGCACCCGGTTGTCGCGGCGGCTCGCGCTCACGACGAGATCGGTGCCCTCGGGGGTGTGAACGATGGCGTTGTCGATGAGGATGCGCAGCACCTGAGCCACGCGTTCAGGGTCGCACACCGTCTCGATCGGCTCGCCGTCCAGGCGCAGCGTGAGATGCGATTCGCTGCCCTGCAGCGCCGGCCCGAACTCCGACGCGACGGCGCGCGCGAGCATGCTGAGATCGGTTGCCTCGGGGCGCAGCTCCAACGAGCCGGCCTCCAGGCGGGAGAGGTCCAGCAGCGACGTCGCGAGCGTCCCCAGCCGCGCGACCTGCTCGCGGACCTGCCCGATGAAGTGCTTGCGCGTCTCCTCGTCGAGCTCCTCGTCCTCCAGCAGTTCGAGGAACCCGGCGAGGGAGAAGATCGGCGTGCGCAGCTCGTGCGACGCCGTCGCGATGAACCGTTTTCGCGCGCTGTCGAGCTCGGCGAGCTGGGTCTGCATGTCGTCCAGCGCGCGGGCGAGCTGGCCGAGTTCGTCGACGTGCTGGGTGGGGAACTGCGTCGTGAAGTCGCCCGCTGCGACGCGTTCGGCGCCCTGCTCGAGCTGGGAGACCCGGCGCGTGAGCGGCGTGGAGACGAGCAGGCCGGCGATGAGCGACAGGCCGAGCGCCAGCCCGCCCGCGGTGAGGATCTGCCGCCGGATGAGCGTGACGTTGTCGTCGACGTCCGCCAGCGGCGCGGAGTAGACGAGCACGTGGGTGGCGTTGCCCTCCTCGTCGAGCACCGGGACGGCGGCCTGGCCGAGGGGCCCCTCGGCGGACGATTCACTGCCCGTCTGCGACCGGCGGGCGCGCGCGGTGTCGGCGGCGAGCGCGAACTGCAGGTCGCGGATGTCGGTCTCGCCGGTCGAGTCGCTGACGGGCAGCGCCTTCAGCCCGAGCGTGCCGCGGGAGACGACGAGCAGCGTCACCCGCGTGTTGGTGCGGTCAGCGGCACGGCGCACCGACCGATCGAGATCCGGCCCGGAGCGCTCGGCGCGGATCGCGTCGGCGACGGGCGGCGACCAGCGCTCGGCACCGTTCGCGAGCGAATCGAGCTTCTCCTGGCGCAGCGACGACTCGAGCTGCGGTGTGACGTAGACGTAGACGACGAAGACCGCCGCGAGCGTCATCGCGAAGAACAGGAACGTCAGCTTCGCGCGGAGGGAGCGGAGGGGCCGCATAGGAGTCAGTGTGACGGGCCGCTCGCATGTGCTACGCGTGCGTCGCTTCACGACGTGGCTCGGTCCATCGCCCACAGAGAACTCCGGAACAACAGTGGCGAGGTGCTCCGGCGGGTCGCCGCCGGCGAGGAGTTCGAGGTGACGAACCACGGTGAGGTCGTCGCGGTGCTCCTGCCGGTCCCGGCCTCCGACCGCGCGCCATCCGTCGTGCGCCGCGTGGTGACCGAACCCGGATTCGCCGCGTTCTCCCGGATCCGTGCCGACGCTCCCTCCGGCATGCTGTTGGACGAGCTGCGCGCCGACCGTTGATCGCGTACGTCGACACCTCCGCGGCGGCCAAGCTGCTGGTCGAGGAGGCCGAGTCCGCGGGGCTGGCTGTCGAACTGGATCGGCTCGTCGCCGACGGGGCGCGGCCCACCTCCAGCGCGCTGCTGGAGACGGAGCTGAGGCGGCTCGCCATCCGGCTGGATGCCGATCAGAGCGTCGTGTCAGACCTGCTCGATCGGTTCGACCTCGTCGGCGCCGACGCGATGACCCTCCGCGGCGCGGGCCGCCGGGCTCCGTGTCGCCGCTCCCGCCTGAGCTTTCAGTCGTCGTCGCGGAACCGGTACCCGACGCCGCGGACGGTGAAGAGGTACTCGGGCTGCTTGGCGTCGATCTCGATCTTCTCGCGCAGATGCCGGATATGGACATCGATCGTGCGTGGGTCGCGGTACGCGCTGTCGCCCCACACCCGGGTCAGCAGCATGTCGCGCGTGAACACGCGGCCCGGGTTGCGGGCGAGGGCGGCGAGGATCTCGAACTCCACGTACGTCGTCTGGACCTCATCGCCGCGGACCTTCACGGTGCGCTTGGCGAAGTCGATCTGCAGCTCGCCGGCCTCCAGCGCCTCGTCCTCGGGGGCCTCACGGTCACGTGCCATCCCCGCCCGGCGCAGCGTCGCCTTGACCCGCGAGCGAAACTCCCGCATGGAGAACGGCTTGGTGATGTAGTCGTCGGCTCCGAGCTCCAGGCCGAGGACCTTGTCGATCTCCTCGGCCTTCGCCGTGAGCATGATGATCGGGACCGTGGATTTGGCGCGCAGGCGGCGACAGACCTCCAGCCCGTCCATGCGGGGCATCATCACGTCGAGCACCACGAGATCGAACGTCGTCTCGGAGAACCGGGCGAGCGCCTCGCGCCCGTCGGCGGCCTGGACGACCTCGTAGCCGTCCTTTCGCAGCGGATAGCTCAGGAGGGTCTGGACCGACTGCTCGTCGTCGGCCAGGAGGATGCGGGGAGGACGATCGACCACATCACTAGTGTGGCAGCGTGCTCGAACCGCGCTTCTACCGCGTCGGGCTCCTGCCGGTCGCCCTGGTCCTGATCGTCGTCGCGTTCTCGCTGCAGGAGCCGCCGCGCTCGGTCCGCACCACGCTCGCCGCAGACGCGTTCAGCGGCCCGCGCGCCATGGCGTCCCTCGACCGGCTGGCCGACGCGTACCCGGTCCGGCGGCCGGGCGATGTGGCCGACGACCAGCTCGCCCGGCGCATCGCGGGGGATCTGCGCGGCACCGGTTTCGCTGTGCGCTCCTCCTCCAACGAGGGACGCACCATCGACGGAAAGCGGAACCTGCAGCTCGTGATCGGCGAACGGACGGGCACATCGGGCGAGCGGATCGTCGTCGTGGCGCACCGCGACGCGGCAGAGCCCGGCTCGCGCGCGGAGCTGTCCGGCACCGCGGCGCTGCTCGAGCTCGCACGGGTGGTCGGCGCGCCCCGCCGCACCTCGCGCACGCTCATGTTCGTCTCCACCAGCGGCGGCAGCGGCGGCGCGGCTGGGGCGATGGCCCTCGCCGACCAGTTGAAGGGTCAGGACGTGGCTGCCGTGCTCGTGCTCGGCGCGGTGGCGGCAGAGGACCTGAGCCGCCCGCTCGTCGTGCCGTGGTCGGACGACGTCGGCATCGCGCCGCTGCAGCTGCGGCGCACCGTCGAGACGGCACTGCGCGCCGAGACCGGGCTCAACGGCGGCGAGCCGCGCGCGCTGAGCCAGACGGGCCGCTACGCGGCACCGGGTACGCTCGGCGAGCAGGGCCCGCTCGTGGACGCCGGCCTGCCCGCGGTGCTGCTCTCAGCCTCCGGTGAGGCGCCGCCCGCCGCGGATGCGGCGGTCTCTGCCGCGCGGATGCAGGGGATGGGCCGCACGGCCCTGCGCGCCATCACGGCGCTGGACAACGGGCCGGCGATCCGGGCGCAGACCAGCCCCGATGTCGTGATCCAGGGCAAGGTCGTGCCGGCCTGGGCGCCGCGTCTCCTGCTGGGGGTCCTGCTGCTGCCGGTGCTGCTGGCGCTCATCGACGCGTTCGCCCGCACCCGCCGCAACCGGATCGCGATCGGCCCGTGGATGACGTGGACGCTGCTCGCGGCGGTCCCGTTCGCCATCGCGGCGGTCGTCGCCCGGTTCCTGGGCCTGACGGGGCTGCTGCCCGTGGCGCCTGCTGCCCCCGCGCCGATCGCGACGGTCCCGGTGTCGGTCGGCGCGCTGGTCGCCGTCGTCCTGGCGGGTGTGCTCGCCGCGGTCGCGGTCCGGCTTCCGCGCAAGCAGGTCGTCAAGCGCGGGGGCGGCGATCCGGCCGCACCCGGTGCCGCGGTCGGCCTGATGCTCGTGCTCTGGGCGGTCGCGTTCGCGCTGTGGATCGGCAACCCGTACAGCGCGGCGCTGCTCATTCCCGCGCTGCACGTCTGGCTCTTCGGGCTGATGCCCGACTACCGGCCGCCGCGCGCGTGGGGCATGGTGCTGTGCGCCGTCCTGCTCGTCCCCGCGCTCGCGCTCGGCACGTGGGTCGCTGCGACGTTCGGGCTCGACCCGGTCGACCTGGCCTGGACGGCGCTGCTCAGCGTCGCCGGCGGCCACGCGTCCCCGCTCAGTTGGCTGCTGTGGAGCGTCGTCGCGGGCGCGGCGGTCAGCGGGATCGCCATCGCGGCGGT
>JBPPNC010000041.1:0-2397 GCA_051306365.1 Solirubrobacteraceae bacterium | reverse complement strand
ATTGACCTCCGGGGCGACGGCGATAGACTGAGGGCGTCATGCGCGAGTGTGACGAGCGACCCGAGTGATTCCCCCCAATCCCGGCGTCGCTGTGGCGGCGCCTGTTCCCCCCAATAGGCGCCGCCCCTCTTCGTTTAACAGCCTGCTCGATGCGGCCCCGTCCGGTGCTCAGCTGGACGTAACGTGCCGTCATGCAAGCGTTCGTCGCGCAGCGACCGGGGCTGGATGCCGCGGCTCACGCCCCCGCATCCAGCCGTCGCGGCGGCTACGACTTCGGCCCCCTCGCGACCCTCGTCGCCGACCCGCGCGTGACCGACGTCTTCGTCAATGGACCGGGTGATGCGTGGCTCGACCGCGGCGCTGGTCTGGAACGAGTGCCACCGCTCGGGTTGACCGAGGCCGAGCTCCGTGAGCTCGCCGTGCGGCTCGTCTCACTCGTCGGGCGACACGTCGACGAGGCCACGCCGTGCGTCGACACGAGACTCGCCGACGGCATCCGCGTGCACGCCGTGCTCCCGCCGATCTCGCCGCGCGGCACGCTGCTGTCGATCCGCCTGCCGCGCGAACAGCGGTTCTCGTTGACCGAACTCGATGACGCCGGCTTCTTCGAGCTGGTGCCGCTGCGCTCCGCGGTCGAGCTCGTCGAGACTCGTCAGAATCTTCTCATCACGGGCGCCGGCGGTAGCGGCAAGACGACCCTGCTGTCCGCTCTCCTCGGGGCGGCAGCGCCCACAGAGCGCATCGTCGCGATCGAGGACGTCGCCGAACTCGGCGTCGCGCATCCGCACTTCGTCGCCCTCGAGGCCCGGCAGGCGAACCTCGAGGGCGCCGGCGGGCTCGACCTCGCTCGTCTGCTGCGCGAGGCCCTGCGGATGCGTCCCGACCGGCTCGTGCTCGGCGAGTGCCGCGGCGCCGAGATCCGCGAACTGCTCGGGGCCCTCAACACCGGCCACGACGGCGGCGCCGGCACCCTGCACGCCAACTCCCTCGCCGACGTGCCGGCGCGGCTCGAGGCGCTCGGCGCGCTCGCCGGCCTCTCGCCCGAGGCCGTCGCGCGGCAGGCGGTGAGCGCCATCGGTGCCGTGCTGCACGTCGAACGGGTCGACGGGCTGCGTCGGCTCGCGCAACTGGGGTCGTTCCGGCTCGATGACGCCGGCCGGCTGGGGATCGTGTGACCCGCCGCGACGACTCGCTCGCCGAGGTCGCGACCGTCGCCCAGCGGCTCGCGGTGCTGCTCGCCGCGGGGGTCGCGCCGCGATCGGCGTGGCAGCATCTCGGGGCCGGGGTTCCCGCGGTGGAAGCCGACGACATCCCGGGCTCGCTGCTGAACGCAACCCGCCACCTGCCACCGCTCGATCGTGAGGCGTGGCGCGGTCTCGCCACGGCGTGGATCGTCGCGACCGAGGCGGGTGCCCCGCTTGCGCCGGCGCTGCGCTCCTACGCGGTCTCGCTCCGCTCCCTCGCGCAAGCCCAACGGGATGCCGCGGTCGCGCTCGCCGGCCCGGTCGCGACCGCGCGGCTCGTCATGGCCCTCCCGGCCGTGGGTCTCCTGTTCGGGCTCGCGATGGGCTTCGACACCCTCGGGGTGCTCGTCGGCACCCCGGCCGGCTGGGCATGCCTCGCGCTGGGTGCCACGCTCGTGCTGCTCGGCGCGCGCTGGAACCGACGACTCGTGCGTTCGGCTCGGCCGGATGCCGCGACCCCCGGTCTCGAGTGCGAGCTCATGGCCATCGCGGTGAGCGGCGGCTCCGCGCACCCGCGCGCGTGGGCGAGTGTCGAGGGCGCGCTCGACCGCGCCGGGCTGGCCGCCCGCCGGGATCGCATCGACGGAGTGCTCGAGCTCTCCCGCCGTGCCGGGGTGCCGGCGGCGGAACTCCTGCGCGCCGAAGGGGAGGAGGCCCGCAGCGAGGCGAGCGCCACGGCGCAGGCCCGCGCGGCGCGGCTCGCCGTGCGGCTCATGCTGCCGCTCGGGCTGTGCGTGCTGCCCGCGTTCATGGTGCTCGGGGTGCTGCCGCTCATGATCGCCGTCGTGACCTCGACCGTGCGCGGGTTCTAATCGCGCACAACCTGCTCTGGCCGCCCGCGCGCACCGATGGTGTGGTTCCTCGCGCGGTGCGACCACGGGTGGCCGACACTAAAAACGCTCAGCCGGAGGAAAGAGGAGTCATCGTGAGACGCATCATCCGTTCCCTGCGCCGTGAGGAGGGCGCAGCCACCGCCGAGTACGCGATCGCCACCATGGCGGCGGTCGGCTTCGCCGGCCTGCTGGTCGTGATCCTGCGGTCGGAGGAGGTGCGCGGCATGCTCACCGACATCGTGCGCACCGCCCTCGCCATCCCGGGATGAACGGCGAGCGAGGTTCGGTCACCGCGGAGTTCGCGATCGCCCTGCCGGCCG
>JBPPNC010000220.1:0-40743 GCA_051306365.1 Solirubrobacteraceae bacterium | reverse complement strand
CTCCCGCTGCGCCCCCGCCGCCAGCACCCCGGCCGGCGCCGCCCGACATCCCGCCGCCGGGCCCCGTGATGGAGACCCTCAGCGCCGCAAAGACCCTGGACGACACCCCGGAGCTCGTGGAGTCCGAGGGGGCGGCGAGTCCAGGCGCCCAGCTCCGGGTCGCCGCGCCGTGGGACGGGTACGAGCAGATGAAGGTCGCGGACATCGTCGACCGGCTCGTGGTCGCCGACGCGGCGCAGAAGGCGCTCGTTCGTCTGTACGAGCAGCAGCACAGGGGCCGCAAGAGCGTGCTTGCTGCTGCGTCCTGACGCCCTGTGTGGGAGCATCGGCCGTGCCAGCCCGTGGCGGTTGCCCGCGTGCTGTGGAGCGAACTCCGCGCCTGACCGATGCACCGCACATCGTTCAGTGGCGCTGAACACGGCCGGTGAACGCCGTGTGACGACAAGGAACGCCCGGAGGTGGACCACGACCACTTCTGGAGCGTCATGCGCCTTCACGTCAGTATCTCCACGATCCTCGCCTGTATCGCCCTCGCGATGCTGGCCGGCTCCGCACACGCCGGAGCCATCATCGAGAACGGCACCGTCCGTCTCGGTGTCAACGACCACGGCGACCTCAACTTCCGCGATGGTGCCTTCGCCGGGGTGACGTTCATGCCCACGGGCAACGACGGCACCCGGGCCGGCTGCCCGTGCGAGGGTTGGGGCGCCGGCAACGGGAGCGCCGCCGAAGGCGGCGTCTTCTCCGGCTGGGCCAACCGCGAGGTTGGCGGGCCGAACAACCTCGAGCTCGTGTCGTTCACCAGCGACGCGACGAGCGCGACGTCGGTGACCACCATCGATGACAAGCTCGAGGTGACGCAGCGCCTCGCCCCCGCACCGGAGACCCCGAACCTCTACGAGGTCCGTGTCACGCTGCGGAACATCAGCGGCGGCCGTCTCGGCGACGTCCGCTATACGCGGCTCATGGACTGGGACATCGAGCCCACGGCCTTCAGCGAGTTCGTGACCATCCGCCGCGGTACGGCGTCGACCCTGCTGTTCTCCAACAACAACGGCTTCCTCTCCGGGGACCCGTTCGAGGCACGCACGCCGACCGGCGGCATTCCGGCGGCGACCGTGACGAATGTCGACTTCACCGACGTCGGCCCGGCCGACCACGGCGCGCTGTTCGACTTCGGCTTCGGCGGCCTCGACGCGGGCGCCTCGACGACGTTCCGCATCTACTACGGCGCCGCGCCGGACGAGGCGACCGCCGACACCACGGTCTCGAAGGCCGCGCTGGAGATGTTCTCGTACGGCCAGCCGAACCTCGCGCCGCCCGGTGAACCCGTGTCCTCGGTATCCGGCGCGCCGAACACGTTCATCTTCGGCTTCCGCGCTGTCGGCGGCAAGCCGATCATCCCGCCGGTCCTCACGCTCGACCCGGCCGCGCAGTCCCGGACGATCGGCGAGACGGCGGCACTGACCGCCACGCTGAAGGACTCGGCCGGAAACCCGGTGAGCGGCTCGCCGCTCGTCTTCCAGGTCGCCGGCGCGAACCCGCAGGCCGCCAAGCCGGAGACGAGCGCCGCTGACGGCACCGCGCCGCTGAGCTACACCGGCGCGGCGGGTGGCACGGACACCGTCACGGTGTGCATCGACAGCGACGGCAGCGGCACGTGTGACGCCAACGACCCGATCACCACGACGGCGACCGTCGCGTGGGCGGCTGTCGCGCAGGTCGCCGGCTCCGGCGTAAAGCTGTCGAAGGCGTGCGCCTCGCGGCGCGCGTTCAGCATCCGACTGCGTGAGCGCAAGGGCCAGGAGATCGCGTCCGCGGTCGTCCGGGTGAACGGCAAGAAGGTCGCCGCCCGCCGTGGGAAGCGGCTCACCGCGCCCGTGAACCTCAAGGGTCTGCCGTCCGGCAAGTTCACCGTGGAGATCACGGCGAAGCTGAAGAACGGCAAGACCAAGAAGGGTAAGCGGGTCTACAACACCTGCTCGAAGAAGCGCAAGGGCGGAAAGATCACGCTCTGACCGCGTCTGGCCGGTGCGTCGACGGACCGATTTCCGTCCGTTGACGCACCCGGCCGGTGGCGCAAAGCTGTCACTGCAACCACAGGCGCGCCATGTTCGCCCCCACCTCCGTCTCGCCGGTCTTCATCAGCTACCGGCGGGCTGACGCCCGTCACGCGGCGGCCCGCCTGCGTGACTCGCTGACCGATCTCGAGCACCGCGTGTGGTTCGACATCGACGACATCCCATCGGCGATGCCCTACCGGGCGCAGATCGCGGCGGCGCTGCGTCAGTGCGACGTCGCACTCGTCGTGATCGGCCCGCAGTGGCTGACGGTCTCCGACGCCGAGGGGCACCGCCGGCTGAACGATCCCGACGACGACGTCCGGCTCGAGATCGCCCAGGCACTCGCCCGCACCGATGTGACGCTCGTCCCGGTACTCGTCGACAACGCCGAGATGCCGCCGCGCGGCGAGCTCCCGCCCGACCTCCAGCCGCTGTGTGACCTCAACGCCGCCCGGCTCAGCCACGAGTCGTGGCGCTACCAGGTGCAGGCCCTGCACGCGACGATCGAGGTGGCGGCGCGGCGTGGCTGGTCGGCGTGGGGCGAGGCACTCGGCGTCGCGATGCTCGGCGCGCTGGTGCACGGGGTGCCCACGTACTGGTTCGGCGACGACCTGCCGTCGACGCCGACGCTGACCCTCTCGGACGGCTCGGAGCAGGCGTTCGCGCGCGCGCTCGCGTTCACCGTGGGGTTTGCGGTGACGGGCGCCGGCATCGGCGCGCTCGTGGGTGCGGCGTGGAACCCGCCCGGCGTCGTGCGGGGCCTGGTCGCCGGCGGGCTGGCGGCGGGCCTGGTCGCGTTCGGGGTTCGGTGGGCGAACGGCGGCCAGGCGTCGTTCGGCGCGGAGATGCTCGGTGCGGGGCTCATCGCGCTGGGGGCGGTCGCCGCGGCGGTCGCGGTGCAGTGGCTGACCCGCGTGACGCGCGCCAGGGCGGTGCGCGCATGACCGAGACCCCGAAGCCCGAAGGCGCGGCGTGGCAGCGGCTGCTCGACCAGCTGGGCTGGTACGAGCGCAAGAGCGCGCACGCCAAGCGCTGGTTCCATCGCCTGAAGGTCGTGCAGATCGTGATCGTGGTGCTCGAGGGACTGCAGTCGCTGTTCCAGTTCCAGCAGAACTGGATGACCTATCGGGCGACGGCGGAGGCGCTGAAGCACGAGCAGTTCCTCTACCTCGCCGGTGCGGGCCCGTACACCGGTGCGGGGCAGCCGGGCGCGTTGCTGGCCGAGCGGGTCGAGGGGCTGGTCTCGCAGGAGCATGCGACGTGGACGCAGGCGCAGAGCCACGGCGGGGAGCCGGGGCGGGTCGCGGCGGCGTAGGCAGGTCAGGCGTCCTCCGGTCCCCGATCGCCTCGGCTCGCGCGCCACACCGCATCCCCACTACCCTGATGGGGTGCCGTTTCCCGCCACCCGCCTACGCCGCCTACGGCGTACGCCGGCGCTCCGGGGCCTCGTCCGCGAGACGCGCCTCGACCCGGCCGACCTCATCTATCCGATGTTCGTCGAGGCCGGCCTGGCCGGTCGGACGCCCATCGGGTCCATGCCGGGCGTCGACCGCCTGAGCATCTCCGAGGCGGTGAAGGAGGCCGGCGAGTCGCACGCGCTCGGCATCCCGGCGGTCCTGCTGTTCGGCATTCCCGCCGAGAAAGACGCGGCGGGCACGGGCGCCTACGACGACGAGGGGATCGTCCAGCTCGCCACGCGGGCGATCAAGGAGGCGCACCCCGACCTCCTCGTGGTCGGCGACGTGTGTCTCTGCGAGTACACCGATCACGGGCACTGCGGGCTGCTGACCAGCACCGGCGAGGTCGACAATGACAGCTCGATCGAGCTGCACGCACGGACCTCTGTGAGCCTCGCGCGCGCGGGCGCGGACATCATCGCCCCGAGCGACATGATGGACGGCCGCGTCGGCGCCATTCGCACGGCGCTCGACGACGAGGGCTTCACCGACACGCCGATCATGGCCTACAGCGCGAAGTTCGCCTCCGCGTTCTACGGGCCGTTCCGCGACGCTGCGGATTCGACGCCGGCCTTCGGCGACCGCCGGGCCTACCAGATGGATCCGGCCAACGGGGACGAAGCGGTCCGCGAGGCGGTACTCGATGTCGAGGAGGGCGCGGATGTCGTCATGGTCAAGCCGGCATTGCCGTACCTCGACGTGATCTGGCGCATCAAGGAGCGAACGGGGCTGCCGGTCGCCGCGTACAACGTGAGCGGCGAGTATGCGATGGTGAAGGCCGCAGCAGCCGCGGGTCAACTCGACGAACGCACCACCGTCCTGGAGACGCTCACCTCCATCCGGCGGGCCGGCGCGGACATCGTCATCACCTACCACGCGAAGGACGCAGCCCGGTGGATCCAGCAGTGACGGCAACCCCCAAGGTCCGGTCTCGCAAGGGCGGCAGCGCTGTCCCGCTCGACGACACCGACCGCAAGCTCCTCAACCTCATGCAGGGGCGCTTCCCGATCACGCCGCGCCCGTACGCGGCGGTCGCCCAGCAGGCTGAGATCACCGAGGCCGAGGTCCTGCAGCGCGTCCAGCACCTCATCGACGAGCGGATCATCCGCCAGGTCACGCCGATCTTCGACACCCGCGCGCTGGGCTACGGCTCGATGCTCGTCGCGGCGAAGGTCGACCCCGAGCACCCGTGGGCCCCCGCGAAGATCATCAACGCGCACCCCGGTGTCAGCCACAACTACCTGCGCAACCACGAGTTCAACATGTGGTTCACGCTGGCCGTCGAGCCCGACTCCAAGCTCGGCCTGCAGGGCACGCTCGACGTGCTGCAGGAGCTCACGGGCGCCGAGTCGATCCGCCAGCTGCCCACGCTGAAACTGTTCAAGATCCGCATGGACCTCGAGATGGAGGGCGACACGAAGGACCTGTCGTCGGCCGGGGTCGCCGAGGACCCCGTCGAGCTCGACATGCAGCCGTACGACGACTTCGACCGCGCGGTGATCCGCGCGACGCAGGGCGACCTGCCCGTCGTTCCTGAGCCGTACGTCGGCGCGGCCAAGGAGCTCGGCATCAGCGTCGAGAAGCTCGTCGACCACCTCACCGGGATGCAGGAGCGCGGGCTGCTGCGCCGCGTCGCCGCGATTCTGTTCCACCGCCGCGCCGGGTTCTCGGCCAACGGCATGGGCGTGTGGGCCGTCCCCGACGACCGGATCATGGAGCTCGGGCCGAAGATGGCGTCCTACCGCGGGATCAGCCACTGCTACCAGCGCCCGACCTACGAGGACTGGAAGTACTCGGTCTTCACCATGGCCCACGGGCGGTCCAAGGAGGAGTGCGACGCGATCCTCGACTCCATCGCCGAGGACACCGGCATCCACGAGCGCGCCACGCTGTATTCCTCGACCGAGTTCAAGAAGATCCGTCTCCTGTACTTCACGGACGACTTCAAGGACTGGGAGAGGACGCACGGCGGGTGAGCGTCTCCCTGCGCGACACGCGCTCGCATGAGGCGTACCAGCGTGCACTGATGTATCTGCCGGGCGGCGTGAACTCGCCGGTACGGGCGATGAAGTCCATCGGCCGCGAGCCGCTGTTCATCGATCGCGCCGAGGGCGCGGAGCTGCTGGACATCGACGGCAATCGCTATGTCGACTGGGTCTGCTCGTGGGGGCCGCTGATCTGCGGCCATGCGAACCCCGAGATCCTCGAGGCCGTGACGACCGCGGCGGCACGCGGCACCTCGTACGGGGCGCCCACCGTCGGCGAGGTCGACCTCGCCGAGGAGGTGTCCCGGCGGATCCCGTCCGTCGAGATGCTGCGGATGACGTCGTCGGGCACCGAGGCGGCGATGAGCGCCATCCGCCTCGCCCGCGCTGCCACCGGCCGCGAGAAGCTCCTGAAGTTCGCGGGCGCGTACCACGGGCACGTCGACGGGCTGCTCGCCGACGCCGGCTCGGGCCTCGCCACGCAGGGCATCCCGGCGTCCCCGGGTGTCCCCGCGCAGTCAGCGGCCGCGACGATCATCGTGCCGTGGAACGACGCGGACGCGGTCCGTGCCGCGGTCGCCGAGCACGAGTTCGCCGCGATCCTCGCCGAGCCGTTTCCGGCGAACATGGGCCTCGTCCCGCCCGCCGAGGGCTTCCTCGAGCTCCTGCGTGAGGCGGCGACCGAGAACGGCGCGTTGCTGGTCTTCGACGAGGTCATCAGCGGGTTCCGCGTCGCGCCCGGCGGCGCGCAGGAGCTCACGGGCGTCCTCCCGGACCTCACGGTCATGGGCAAGGTCATCGGCGGCGGCCTACCCGCGGCCGCGTACGGCGGCCCGCGCGAACTCATGGAGCGCATCGCCCCCGCGGGCGACGTCTACCAGGCGGGCACCCTGTCCGGGAACCCGCTCGCCGTCGCGGCGGGCCTCGCGACGCTGCACCAGCTCGACGAGAGCGCCTACCTGCGCCTGGCGTCCACCACCGAGGCGCTCGCCAACGGGCTCGCGGAGGCGGCGGGTGACCATCCGGTGCAGGTGGTGAGCACCACGGGCCTGGTCACGCTCTTCTTCACCGACACGCCTGTCATCGACTACGAGGACGCGAAGGCCTGCGACACCGAGCTGTACGGCGCGTGGTGCCGGGCGCTGCTCGGCCGCGGTGTGTATCCGCCGCCGTCGCAGTTCGAGGCATGGTTCCCGTCGCTGGCACACACGCCCGAGCAGGTGAGCAGAACGATCGAGGCGGCCGCGGCTGCCTTCGCGGCGTTGTGACCGGGGCGGATCCCATCGCGGCCCTGGCCGCCCGCGGCCCGCGGGTCACCGGCCACGCGGAGACCGTCGAGGCCGCCATCACCGCGGTCCGTGACGGGGCCCGCCGGCACTACGCCGCCGACCCGCACGGCGACCTCGACCTGGAGCTGCTCCAGGGCGACGCCGGCTACGCCGAGGGCCTCTCCCGCCTGGCGGACACGGGAGACCTCGTCGCGATCGCCGAGCTGGCCGAGGTCATCTCGCTCACCGCGGCCGCGCACGCCGCGGGGGACGAGGTGCTCGCCGAGGCCGCCTGGGAGGCCGGCGCGGCCGGGATCGGCTGGGGCCCGACCCCTGAGCTGGTGGGCGCACGAGCCCGTGCACGCAGCGGCGATCCCGCCGCAGCGACGGCCCTGATGGCCGCTGCGCGCCAGATCACCGGGGACATGGCGTCCGGCCGCTGAGCCAGCGCCCCACCGACGAGCCGACAGACGTACCCTGGACAGCGATAAGGTTCGGCGCCGCAACGACGTCGCTGCAGGAGACCCGTGCCACCCAAGCGCAAACATGTAACCAAGTCGAAGTA
The DNA here is from genome assembly GCA_051306365.1 of Solirubrobacteraceae bacterium. GTDB lineage: Bacteria > Actinomycetota > Thermoleophilia > Solirubrobacterales > Solirubrobacteraceae > Svornostia. The sequence goes on along the minus strand of JBPPNC010000220.1, from coordinate 33,405 downwards.
CACGGCCGACCGTCAGATCCCCGGTGCATTCGAGGGCGAGACGATCACCCGCCGCCGGTTCATGACCGGTGGCGCGCACCTCGGTGGCGCTGTCGCCACCATGGCGATCGTGCTGCCCGCCGCGGGCTTCGCGTTCGGCCCCGTCTTCGAGAAGGTCGACCAGCCGTGGAACGCCGTCGGCTCGCCCGACGACTTCCCGGACGACACCTACGTGCCGGCGGTCGTCACGCTCGTCGACAACATCGGCCAGGGCGGCAAGACCACCGTCTACCTGCGCAAGCGCAACCCGGAGATCGATACCGAGCCGGCCGACGACTACAACCAGTGGATCGCGCTGTCGACCCGCTGCATGCATCTCGGCTGCCCGGTCCGGTTCGTCGAGGCGTCCGGGCGGTTCATCTGCCCGTGCCACGGCGGCGTGTACGGCTTCCGCGGCGAGGTCACCGGCGGCCCGCCGGTCCGTCCGCTCGACCGCTTCTACACGAAGCTCGAGAACGGTCAGGTCTGGGTCGGTCCGCGCTACTCCGTCAACTCGGAGCTGGACCGCTTCTCCCCCCGCGACCCGGGTGAGCCGCTCGACGGCATCGGGCAGTACATCTACCCGTCGCGGCCGTCCATCCGCAAGGGTCCGAACCAGTAGATCTCATGCCCAAGCTCAAGCTCCCCGCAGCCCCCGTCCCGCCGGCACTGAAGCCCAAGCCCCGGCGCCCGGACGAGCACCAGCACACCGCAGTCGACCACGCGAAGGAAGCCGGCATCGGCGCCATCGGCTGGGTCGACGAGCGCATGGGGGCCTCCGGCTTCGGCCGCTGGCTCATGTTCCGGAAGGTCCCCAAGGGGACCAACTGGTTCTACACGCTGGGCTCGGCCACGATGTTCGCCTTCCTCAACCAGGCGATCACCGGTGTCTTCCTGGCGATGTACTACGACCCCAACGCGATCAACGCGTACGAGTCGGTCCGCTACATCTCCAACGAGGCCTTCCTCGGCGAGTTCGTGCGCGGCATGCACAAGTGGGGCTCGTCCGTGATGGTCATCCTGATCTTCCTGCACATGGCGAGAACGTTCTTCTTCGGCGCATACAAGTACCCGAGGGAGCTGAACTGGGTCATCGGCGTCGCGCTGCTGATCCTCACGATGGCGATGTCGTTCACCGGCTACCTGCTCCCGTTCGACCAGCGGTCGTACTGGGCGACGGTCGTCGGCGTGAACATCAACGGCGGCGGTCCGCTCGTCGGCCCGTACCTGTCGGACTTCCTGCGCGGCGGTCCGGACTTCACGGCGGTGACGTTGTCGCGGTTCTACGCGATTCACATGATGATGATCCCCGGCGCGATCGCCGCGCTCATCGGGGCCCACCTCTACCTCGTGACCAAGCACGGCACCACGGCACCCCCGTGGATGAAGGCCGAGACGGACCCGGACCTCCGGACCGAGAAGGAGTAACGGGATGAACCATCGGCAGAAGGAGGAGTACCTCCGGGAGTACTCCCTCCTGAAGAACCAGGGCAAGCCGTTCTGGCCGTACGCGGTCGCGAAGGACGGCGCGATGGCCATCGTGGTCGTCGGCTCGATCGTGCTCATGTCGCTCGTCCTGGGCGCCGAGCTCGGCCCGAAGGCCGACGGCACGACGACGACGTACGTGCCGCGCCCGGAGTGGTACTTCTTCTTCCTCTTCGAGCTGCTGCGCATCATCAAGCCGCCGGAGCTGGTCCCGCTGGCGACGATCGGTATCCCGACGATCTGCATGATCCTGCTGTTCCTGCTCCCGTTCTACGACCGGGGGCCGGAGCGCCGGCCCGAGCGGCGTCCGATCGCGACGACCGCGGGCATCTTCACGATCGTCGCGATGGGTTACCTGACCTACCTCGGCGCGGCGGCCGGTTCGCCGAACGAGGTCGAGCTCGAGGCGTCCGCCAGCGTGCGGGCCCAGGGCCCCGAGATGGTCGAGCAGTTCGAGGCGGGAAAGCAGGTGCTCGCGCAGTCGGGCTGCCTGGCGTGTCACAAGATCGGCGAGAACGGCAATGACGGCCCGGGTCCGCAGCTGGACGACATCGCCTCGCGCCTGCCGCGTGACGCGATCGCCCGGACGCTGATCAACCCGACGGCCCCGATGCCGTCGTACGCCCAGCTGCAGGAGCAGGACCCCGAGCGCTTCAACAACCTCGTGGCGTTCCTCTCGCAGCTCAAGGGCGAAGAAGAGGAGTAGCCGCATGGCCACATCGCCCGGCACCCTGCCGGAGCCGCAGGTCCGGGCGATGTTCGACCGCATCGCCGGGGTCTACGACCTCATCAACACGGTGATGACCGCCGGGCTGCACCATCGCTGGCGCGCCCGGGCGGCGGACCTCGCGAACGTCGGCACCGGCGACCGTGTCCTCGATGTGGCGACGGGCACCGGCGATCTCGCCGTCGAGCTCTCCGGCCGAGTCGGCCCGACCGGCGAGGTCATCGGGTCGGACTTCAGCGACGAGATGCTCAGCCGCGCCCGAGGCAAGGCCCCCGGCTTGGCGTTCGAGTGGGGCAACGCACTGGACCTCCCGTACGCGACCGCTACGTTCAACGCGGCGACCGTCGGGTTCGGCGCGCGCAACTTCTCCGATCTCGAACAGGGCGTCTCGGAGATGGCCCGAGTCGTCAAGCCTGGCGGCCGCGTGGTGATCCTGGAGATCACGACGCCGCAGAAGCCGCCGCTCTCCACGTTCTTCTCGGTCTGGTTCGACCGCATCGTCCCGGTGATCGGCAAGGTCGCGGGCGACCCGGACGCGTACGACTACCTGCCGAATTCGGTCAAGCGCTTCCCGGGCCCGGAGGGCCTGGGCGCCGCCATGGAGCGCGCGGGCCTGCAGGACATTCGCTGGATCCTCACGGCGGGCGGGATCATCGCGCTCCACGTGGGAACCCGCGCGTGACGCAGACCCCGGTCGATCCTGCGGCGCAGGTGGCGTCACTCGTCGACGCTGCAGGGCCTCGGGTCCCGGAGCTGCTGGGCCGCGTCGAAGTCCTCCTGCGGGAGGCCGCCGCAGGTCACGGTCCCGTGGTCGGGGAGCCCGCCGGCGCGACGATCGCGGCGGGCGGCAAGCGCCTGCGACCCCTGCTCGTGCTGCTCGCGGCCGGCGTCGGCCCCGCGGGCGACGGCGACGACGCGCGGCACCTCGACGTCGTGCGCGCGGCGGCGGCCGTGGAGCTCGTGCACAGCGCGACGCTCGTGCACGACGACGTGCTGGATGCCTCCCCGGTGCGCCGCGGCCACCCGACGGTGTGGGCCACACACGGCCGCGCGATGGCGACGGCCGTCGGCGACCTGCTGTTCGCCCGCGCGTTCGCCGAGCTCACGGCCACCGGCTCACTGGAGGGCGTCCGCCTGCTCTCCCGCGCGAGCAGCGCGCTGGCCGAGGGGGAGCTGCTGCAGCGCTCCGACGCCTGGAACGCCGAGGTGCCGCTCGCGCGCTACCTGCATCGGTGCGAGCTGAAGACCGCCACGCTGTTCGAGAGCGCCTGCGCGCTCGGCGCCCTGCACGGCGGTGCCGGCGCCGCCGTGCGCGAGCAGCTCGCCGCGTTCGGCCGCCGCATCGGCCTGGCGTTCCAGCTACTCGACGACGTCCTCGACGTCGCGGGGCCGCCCGAGCGCACCGGCAAGCCGATGGGCACGGACCTGCTCGACGGGACGGTCACGCTCCCGCTGATCCTCGCGCGCGAGCGCGACGCGTCCCTGGCTGCGGAGGACCTGCGCGCCATCACGACGACCGACGCGGCCGCGGAGATCTGCGCGCGCATTGCGGCGACAGGTGCGCTGGACGAGTCCCGGGCGCGGGCGCTCACGATCGTCGCGGAGGCGAAGGAGTCGCTGCCGGATGTGACCCAGCGACGAGTCCTGGAGCTCGTCGCAGACTCTGTGGTGGACCGGTACGCGTGACGGCTGCAGCCCGGGGCCTTGCCGTCATTGGAAGCGGAGGCTAGAAGTCTTCGGGCACGATGTGCCCGTTATGCAGCGCGAGGACGAACCGCTCGATGTCCTCTTCCATGTTCGCGTGGATCAGGCGACGCAGATCGCGGACCAGCGACTCGGTGCCGCGGTCGAGCTCCTCGTCGAACCGGTCGACGATGTCCTGCTCGAAGATCCCGGTGCCGCTCCACTCGCAGTTGGGGCAGCGAAGGCTGACCTCCCAGTGCGTCGCGCCGGCCTCGTCCCACTCGACGGGATACACGAGGTCGGAGCCGCAGCTGCCGCAGATGTGAAGGTCTGTCCGCTCCCGCTCGGCGGGGGCGGGCGTGTGCGCCTGCGTGCCGGCGGGGGTGTCGTCGAAGTAGACGACCTCGATCGTCTTGCCGGAAGGAAGGACGACCCTGCGGACGTAGTGGCTGTGTTCAGGACGCTTGCTCATTACCTTGACCCTTCCGCTTCATCGGTCGACCGACGTGCGAGCTTGAGGCCCTTCATCAGGTGTCCACGCGCACGGTGGACGGCGGCCTGTTGAACCGATGGCGGCCTGCTGTCAGTACGCTTCGAACACACCCCGCGACCAGGTCACCGCCATGCCTTCCATCGGCCCCCTCGAACTCGCCATCGTCTTTGTCATCGTGCTGATCATCTTCGGCCCGAAGCGCCTGCCCACGCTCGGCCGCCAGCTCGGCTCCGGCATGCGCGAGTTCAAGGACTCGATCACGGGCAAGCACGGCAGTGACGATGACGACGATGACCGCCCGCGGCTGACCTCCTCCCAGGCGGATGAGCCCGTGGTGCGCGCAGAGGACAAGGCGCCCACGCAGTCCGGCCAGTAGCCGGACTCGTCGTTCCCAGCGCCCATGGCCACAACGCTGCGGCCGATCTCCCATGAGGACCAGCTCAGCCTCGTCGATCACCTCGACGAGCTTCGCCACCGTCTCATCATCTGCGTCATCGCGGTGGGCATCACGTTCGCCCTCTGCTTCTGGCAGAGCGACCTCGTCCTCGAGATCGTCAACGAGCCGATCGAGACGACCCAGCGCCTCGACGGCAGCGGGAAGACCGCCGACCCGCTCGAGCAGACGGCGCGGTTTCAGCGCGAGCTCGGTCAGCAGCTGCGCAGTCTCGCGCCGGCGCTTGGCAGCGCCGCGGCCGCGACGGCCGCATCCGCCGCAAGCGACGATCTCTCCGTCACCGAGCGCCGCGAGCTCCGTGCCCTGTCACGCGAGCTGATCGAAGCGCAGAAGCAGACGACGCAGGCCGCGCGAGCCACGCCCACGAACCTCGCGCGCAAGCCCGTGACCCTCGGGGTCGCCGAGCCGTTCACCGCCACGATCTCGGTCGCGTTCTACGCCGGCTTGCTCCTCGCGCTCCCGATCGTGCTCTACCAGCTGTTCGCGTTCCTGCTCCCGGCGTTCACGCCCCGGGAACGCACACTGGCCGTCCCGCTCATGTTCCTCGGGCCCGTCCTCTTCATCTCCGGCGTCCTGTTCGCCTACTTCGTCGTCCTGACGCGCGCCGTCGAGTTCCTGCAGAACTTCAACGACGACAACTTCGACATCCTGCTGCAGGCCAAGGACTACTACCGCTTCAGCGTCATGTTCATGGCGGCGATCGGTCTCATGTTCCAGATCCCGCTCGTGGTGCTCGCCATCACGCGGCTGGGGATCATGACTCCCCAGCAATTGCGGAAGAACCGCGGATATGTGCTCCTCGGCGTCGCCGTCCTGGCGGCCGTCGCGACCCCCACGCCGGACCCCGTGACCATGCTCTTGTCGATGGCGCCGCTCGTCGTGTTGTTCGAGCTGAGTATTCTCCTTGCAGCCTGGCTCAACCGGATCCGGCCGCTCGATGCGGACGACGACGATCTCGAGCAGGGCGACGACGCAGAATCCGGAGATCCGTCCCATGCTCTTTGACCTGCGCGCCGGTGGTCGCCGGCGCCTCGTACAGGTGGTGTACCTCTTCCTCGCCATTCTTCTCGGCGGCGGTCTCGTGCTGTTCGGCATCGGTGGCGACGTCTCCGGCGGCCTGTTTGACGCATTCCGCGAGGACAGCACGCAGAACAACGCCACGGAGCAGCTCGAGCAGCGCCTCGAGGACCAGGAGAAGAAGCTCCAGGCCAACCCGCAGGACGCTGCCGCGCTGGCCGAGTCGGCCAAGCTCCACTACCAGATCGCGGGCGCCGGGGAGAATTTCAACAGCGAGCAGGGTCGCTTCACGGCAAAGGGTCTCGCGGAGCTGCGCGCCGCCGAGGCCGCGTGGGACAGGTACCTGGCCACGGACCCGGAGAAGCTCAACACGGGTGTCGCCATCCAGATGGTGCAGGTCTTCAGCACCGCCGGGCTGAACAAGCCCGACAAGGCGGTCGACGCGATGGAGCTGTACATCGCCGAACGGCCGGAGTCGTCGAACCTCTACGCCCAGCTCGCCCAGCTCGCGTTCATCGCCGGTCAGGACCGGAAGGGCGACCTCGCGGCCGACGAGGCGGTGGCGCTGGCCAAGGAGGACGACCGCAAGGTCCTGCGCGAGCAGCTTGACAACGTGAAGACCCAGGCGCAGCAGGCCCAGGCGCAGCAGGCGGCCACAACGCCGGCACCCGCCCCGAGCGGCTAAGCTCTTTCGTCCGTTCGCGCCCGCGCGCGTGGCGGAACCCCGCCCCTGTAGCTCAATTGGCAGAGCAGCGGACTCTTAATCCGAAGGTTGAAGGTTCGATTCCTTCCGGGGGCACCATAGTTTCGAGGCGAGAACCCTCACGGAAGGAAACTGCCGTGGGGGTTCTTGCTTTTCCTGGGCGCCCCGGGCTTGCCCCGGCGCAGGCCAGGACGGGCGCCTGGGAGGCGCGTTGGCGGCCCGTCCCGGTTGGGGCGGGCTGACGGCCGGGTCTGGTGGGTGGCGCGCCGAAGCGCGGCGTCGCAGCGCTGAGGGCGGCGAAGAAGTCGCCGTCGAGGAGATCATCGAATGGCTTGGCGCACTCGCTGCCGGTGATGTCTTCACTGTCGATGTCGAGGCGCTTGAAGATGGCCTGGTTGAACAGGCGCTGCTCCTGATCGCTGGCTATCAGGTAGGCGGCCTGAACGTTGTCGCGCAGGTCGAGCGCGGTGTCGAGGTTCTTTAGAGCTTCCTGGTAGGGAACTTCGAGCGTCTCGACGAGCTTCTGTGCGGCGGCGCGATCGCGGCTGATGCGGTCGGTCTCTGAGGCGAACAGGGCGTCGCTGATGCGGTCGGCGTAGTGGGCGGCCAGCAGCTTGCGCTCTTCTCGGGCGAGCCGGATCTCGGTGGCCCTGGCCTCCTTGATCTCCATCTCGGCGGCTCTGGCCAGGTAGTTGACGTGGGCGATGACAGCGTCGCGGATCGCCTGCCGGGTCTCCTTCGGGAGCGTCACGGTGGCGTAGTAGCGTTCGATGGCGGTCTCGACGGCAGCGACGCGGTGGTTGGGCTGCGAGCAGGTGCGCTCTTGGCGTCCGCGGCAGACGAAGTAGTCGCCGTTGCCTCGCACGCGCGTGAAGAACAGTCGGCCACAGCTCACTCGCACCATCCGGCGCCGCGGTCGTATCCACAGGCGTCCACACCATCGAGACGTGGGTCGCCAAGCCCTACTATGGCGGCTCGTATGCGCTGACGGTCTTCGTGGACGGCACTCAAGTCCTCACTCACACGCTGTCGGGTGGCGACCAGGCATCCATGGTCGACGCGAACGTGACGCTGACGAAGGATGGGGTCGCCTTCTACAGCGACCAGACTTCGACGTGTACGGAGTTCTCAGTGCTCCCCGTCGCATGAACCTGCACCTGGGCAAGAGCATGGACAGGACAGGAGGCACCGCATGAGCCGTGGCACCCTCCACCACCTTCGAGGCCACCGTCGACTGGGGCCCGTCACGCGGTAGCCCGCCGCTACGCCAGCGCCTTGATCTTGGACTCGAGCTCGGCCTTCTCCTCCTTCACCTCGGCGACCGCACGGTCGTACTTGTGCTGTGCCTTGTCGAGTTCCCGCTTGGCCTCGGCGACACGTTGGTCAAACTCCGCCAGTCCGCGCTCCAGCGCCGCACGGGCGTCAGCGATGGCATCGCTCGCTGTCGGCGCCGCCGGCTTCCTGGCACTCCGGCCACGGCCACGCGGGCTCGGAGCAGCGCCACCCTCCAGTTTCTGCCGGTACTGGTGCTGATTCGCCCGGACCGCGTTCTCCTTCTTGCCGCGCTCCTTGGCAACAGCACGGATGGCATCGGCATTACTCATACCACCGGCCGTTAGTTCTTCAATCCGTTCGTAGACGACCTGCGCTTCAGTGGGCATAGTAGTTGGCATGACGCGCATACTACGTCATCCGACCGATGGCACCTGCAGCAATGCTGCTATTGCATCGCCAGTGGCAACCGCTGTACTATGGGTCGGTCAGCCAGAGCGCGCGCGACGCCTCTCGGTTGACAACCGTGGTTCACGCCAATAGCTGTACGTGTACAGCCCGGAAGCGTGACCTACCTCACCGCAGCCCCCGTCCCACCGGCCGGGGGCCTTCTTTGTGCCAACCGAGGCGCAGGTCGCGGGCCTACGAGGCAAGCTCGAACAGCGTCCGAACCCGCAGCGGCAACAGATCCGGCTGGGCGGCTACGAACGCCAGCAGCTCGTCGTCGCTGATGACCTCCGTGACCAAGGACGCGTCGCCAAGGTACTGTCCGCAGGTGGCGAAGGCGTAGGTGTCCGTCGCATCGTCCGCCCGTGCATCGGCCAGCGCCTGCAGGTCGACCGGCTCAGACCCGGTCTTGATCTGCACGATGCCGCGCCGTCGGCTGTCGCCGTGGATCATCGTCCACTCGTAGGCCGGCGTGTCTCGCTGGCGCGCTCGGGGGAGGGCGATGTACCCACGCGCCACTTGCAGCCAGACGTAAATGAGATCCTCGACGTCGTACGGGTCCAGATGGCTCGATAGCACCTCGGCCGGGGTGATCGCCAATTCCGGCAACGGCCGGTCGTGCAACTTCTCCCACAGGTAGGGCGTCAGCAACCGAGCCGCCCGGTCGTGCACTCGGCTGAAGCTGTAGCCGGTCCCCACGAAGCTGCGGATGACGGCCCCCGGTACCTCCAGGTCGTTGAGTGGGCGCGGCGCCCACGCCACATCGCGCACCTGGTGGACGTCGACCAGCTTCGAGGCGTCGCTGATGTCGTAGCGGTAGTCGCCGGTGATCTTGCAGACGAGGTAGCGCCCGGAGGTATCCCCCGTCCAGACGTAGTCACCGATTTTGGCCTCGGCACCGAACCGTCGCACCGTCTGCATCGCCGGTCGCCCCCAGCCCTCTTCGGGGCAGTTCTCGATCCACTGGCAGACTGCCTCCAGCGCTGTTCCGGGCGCCAGGTCGTCGATGCCGCCAACCGATGCCGACGAGGCCGCGGTCCAGGCAGTGCTGCACCTGGGCGGCGTGGTCGATCCCCGGCACCGTCGAGCGCAGCTTCGTCCGCCAGAGGACAGGCAGGGGAGCGGGCTTGACATCCGCCACGCGGCAAGCCTATTTATGCGTCCGGCGTGTCAGGGACGGGGGCCTCGGCGCGACTCCCGTCTTGGCGCTGCTTGAGCGTGCGGAGCCATCACGGCTGCTACACGTGGTACTAGGGTCGTATCAGAACGGCGGCTATGTCATACAATGGCAACTATGAACGACTACCACTCTGTTGTATCTCGGCTCCTCGTAACATTCGCTCGGTCATGGGAGCCGCGCCGGTAGGATCGCGAACGTCATGACGGAGAGTGAGCGCGAGACCCGGAAGCATCGGATCGACCCCCGGCTGGAGGCAGCGGGCTGGTCGGTAGCGACCTCAGCTCGGATGACGCCGGAGACGTCGCTGTGGCCGACGGCGCTGCCCGAGCTGCCGACGCTCGACGGGCCGGCGGACTACGCCCTGTGCGTGGCACAGCAGATCCAGGCGGTGGTGGAGGCCAAGAAGCTGACTGTTGGCCCCCAAGGCGTGCTGACCCAGGCCGAGCGCTACTCGCGCGGCATTCAGCAGCAGCCACGCTACCAGGGCGAATACGGCGTCCCGTTCCTGTACTCAACCAACGGCGAACAGATCCGTTTCCATGACGTCCGTCGCGAGCACAACCGGTCGCGGTGGGTGGCGGGGTTCCACACGCCGCAGGCGCTTGCCGAGATGCTGGAGCGCGACTTCGACGCCGAGTTGGCGATCCTCGACGGCCTGGCGCAGAACGCGCGCCTCCGCCCATATCAGGTAGAGGCCAACACGGCGATCGAGCAGGTGATCCGTGAGGGCAAGCGCAAGCTGCTAGTGACGATGGCGACCGGCACCGGCAAGACGCTGATGACGGTCAACGAGATCTACCGCCTGATGAAGTCCGGCGTCGCTCGGCGCGTGCTGTTCCTCGTTGACCGTCGTGCGCTGGCCGCGCAGACCGTGCGGACCTTTGCGTCGTATGAGGCCGAGCCTGGTTTGAAGTTCGACAAGATCTACCCGGTCTATTCGCAGCGCTTCCAGCAGGCCGATCTCGGTGACGAGCCCTTCGACCCGTCGGTGATGCCGAACACTCTGCTGACGGCGCCGAAGCTCGGCGACGCATTCGTCTATGTCTCGACGATTCAGCGGATGACGATGAATCTGTTTGGTGGCGAGAAGGCGCTGACGATCGACGGTGAGGCCGTCGACGCGGATGTCGAGCAGCTGGACATCCCGATTCACTCCTTTGACTTGATCGTGGCCGACGAGTGCCACCGCGGCTATTCGGCGCGTGATCAGGCGATCTGGCGCGAGACGCTGGACTACTTCGACGCCATCAAGGTCGGGCTGACCGCCACACCGGCCGCTCACACCATGGCCTACTTCGAGAACCTGGCCTTCCGCTACGACTACGACGAGGCCGTGCGCGACGGCTACCTCGTCGACTACGACGTTGTGCGGGTGCGCTCCGACGTGCGCATCAACGGCGTCTTTCTGCAGGAGGGGGAGCAGATCGACCAGGTTGATCCCCAGACTGGCGCCAAGCAGCTCGACTTGCTCGACGACGAGCGGATCTTCGACGCCTCAGCCGTTGAACGTGACATCACCGCCCCGGACTCGAACCGACGCATCCTCCAGGAGCTCAAGCAGTACGCCGATGCCCACCAGGCCAAGCACGGCCGGTTCCCGAAGACCCTGATCTTCGCCGCCAACGACCTGCCGCACACCTCCCACTCCGACCAGCTCGTCGAGCAGGCCCGCGAGATCTTCGGCCAGGGCGATGCTTTCGTCGCCAAGATCACCGGCCGCGTCGACCGACCGCTGCAGCGCATCCGCGAGTTCCGCAACCGCCCCAACCCCGGCATCGTCGTCACCGTCGACCTGCTGACAACCGGCGTCGACATCCCGGACCTCGAGTTCCTGGTCTTCCTGCGCCCGGTCAAATCGCGAATCCTGTTCGAGCAGATGCTCGGCCGCGGCACTCGCCTGGGCGAGAAGGCGACCGACAAGGACCGCTTCGTCGTCTTCGACTGCTTCGACGGCACACTGATCGAGTACTTCGCCGGCACCACCGGCATCACCGCCGAACCACCCGAGGGCGACGGCAAGAGCCTGGCCGAGATCATCGAGGAGATCTGGCAGAACCAGGACCGCGCCTACAACACCAAGAGGCTCGTCCGGCGCCTGCGCCGCATCGACAAGAACATGACCGGCGAGGCCCGCGAGCTGTTCGCGCGCTTCGTCGACGACGGCGACCTCGGCGCCTTCGCCGAGCAGCTGCCCAGCCTGCTGCACAAGTCGTTCACGCCGACGATGCAGACGCTGCGCGACAGCGCCTTCCAGCGACTGCTCGAGGACTACCCGAGAGCGCCGCGCAGCTTCATCATCGCCGAGCAGGTCACCGACACCGTGTCCTCGGAGTGGCTGATCAAGGGTGGCGACGGCCGCCAGTACAAGCCCGAGGACTACCTCAAGGCCTTCGCCGTGTTCGTCCGCGACGAGGCCGCAAAGATCGACGGGCTGTCCGTCCTGCTGTCACGGCCGAGCGACTGGAAGCCCGAGGCGCTAATCGCCTTGCGTGACGCGCTGAAGACGGCACCCGAGCACTTCACCGAAGCCAACTTGGAGCGCGCCCACCAGGCCGCCTACCACAAGGCCCTGGTCGACATCATCTCGATGGTCAAGCACGCCGCGCTCGACACCGCGCCGCTGCTGACCGCCGAGGAGCGCGTAGAGGCCGCGATGCAGCAGGTGACCGAGGGGCGCGACCTCAGCGCCGAGCAGGCGGCCTGGCTCGATCGAATCAAGCTGCACCTGATCGAGAACCTCTCGATCGACCGCGAGGACTTCTCGCTCGTGCCGGTGCTGTCCGACCATGGCGGCTGGGGACCGGCCAACAAGACCTTCGACGGCCAGCTCGCCGAGCTGCTCGCGAGCATGAACAAGGAGCTGGCAACCGTATGACCGACGTCGTATCACGCCTCTGGGGCTTCGCCCACAACCTGCGCCACGACGGCGTCGACTACGGCGACTACATCGAGCAGATCACCTACCTGCTGTTCCTCAAGATGGCCGACGAGCAGGGCGTCGATCTGCCCGAGGAGACCGACTGGCCGCACCTGCGCGGCCAGAGCGGCGTCGCGCTCGTCGAGCATTACGAGGACGCCCTTCGCACCCTCGGCAAGCAGCAAGGGATGCTCGGCGACATCTTCGCCAGTAGCCAGAACCGGCTCGCCAACCCAGCCACCCTGGCGCAGCTGATCAAGTCCGTCGACGAGACCGAGTGGACCGACCTCAAGGTCGATGTCAAGGCTGCCGCATTCGAGGGCCTGCTGGAGAAGGCCGCTTCGGAGGGGAAGAAGGGCGCAGGGCAGTACTTCACGCCCCGCCCGCTGATCCGATCGATGGTCCGTCTGATGCAGCCCGACCCGCGGGGGTCCAAGGACTTCGCGATTGGCGATCCGGCCTGCGGCACCGGCGGCTTCCTTGTCGCCGCCTACGAGTGGCTCAAGGAGCAGACCGGCGGCGCGTTCGACCGCGACACCGCCAAGCGCATCCGAACCAAGATGTACTACGGCCAAGAGCTCGTCGCCCGTCCCCGACGGCTGGCGCTGATGAACCTCTACCTCCACCAGGTCGAGCCGCAGATTGCGCTTGGCGACTCCATCTACGAAGCGCCGACTGACCAGCGGTTCGACGTCATCCTCACCAACCCGCCATTCGGCACCAAGGGCGCCAACCAAGCGCCGGTCCGCGACGACTTCGTCGTCGAAACGAGCAACAAGCAACTCAACTTCGTCCAGCACGTCCTCACGCTGCTGAAACCCGGCGGCCGCGCCGCCGTCGTCGTGCCCGACAACGTGCTGTTCGCCGACCAGGCCGGCGAGGTCTTCAAGGTGCTGATGGAGGACTGCAACGTCCACACCGTGCTGCGCTGCCCCCGCGGCACCTTCGCCCCATACACGGCCGGTACGAAGACGAACGTCATCTTCTTCACCAAAGGCGAACCCACCAAGACGCTGTGGCTCTACGACGCACGAGCCAACGTCCCGACCATCACCAAGAAGTCCCGGCCGCTCACGCCCGCCCACTTCGTCGAGTTCGAGCACTGCTACGGCGACGACCCCAACGGCAGGGCCAAGCGCTCCGAGAGCGACTCACCCGACGACCGCTGGCACAGCTTCAGCCTTGAGGAGGTCATCGAGCGCGGCTACAAGATCGACAGCTTCAAGTGGCTCCGCGACGAAGACCTCGACGACCCCGACGAGATCCTCGACCCCGGCGAACTCGTCACCGACGCCATCGCCGAACTCCAGGCCGCCGTCACCGAGCTGCACGAGCTGCAGAAGCTGCTCGACGACACGGAGGTCGTGGCGTGAACAGCGGCGACGAGAATGGCGCACTTCCGACCGGATGGGTATCCACCACGATGGGCGCCGTCGCCGATGTCGTCGGGGGAGGCACTCCGAAAACGAAGGTGCCCGGCAACTTCAGCAACGACGACGGGCATCCGTGGCTTACGCCCGCGGACCTGACCGGCCGTGACGCAAAGACCGTTTCGCGCGGCCGGCGGTTTCTCACTGATCAGGGGCTCGCCACCAGCGCCGCGAAATACATGCCCGCCGGGACAATTCTCTTCTCATCCCGCGCGCCAATCGGCTACGTCGCCATCGCGACGAACCCCATCACGACAAACCAGGGGTTCCGGAGCTTCGTCCCGTCGGACGCCTTGGACCCGGATTATGCGTACCACTACCTCAAGTCGATCACGGCACTCGCAGAGCAGATGGCGAGCGGGACGACGTTCAACGAACTGTCCGGATCGAAAGCGAAGACGCTGCCGCTGCCGCTGCCTCCCGTCGCCGAGCAGCGTCGAATCGCAGCGCGCCTCGATGAGATTGATGCGCGCCGGTCGGCGGTGGCAGCACGACTTCACGTCGCTCGTGCGACTGTTCAGCGATTGCGGACCGCCGTCCTGTGGGCGATGTATGAGGAAGCGTCCGCGCATACAGGCGGGGAGATAGTAGGGCTCGACAGTTTGCTCAGAGAGCCACTGAAGAACGGCTACTCGGCGCGGCCGGTCGCACATGAGACAGGCGTTCGTGTCCTGACATTGACCGCGACGACCAGCGGGCAGTTCGACGCAAGTCACTTCAAGTACACGGAGGACGCCGTCCGATCGGACTCGCCGCTCTGGCTCCACCCAGGCGACATCCTGATCCAGCGCGGCAATACTGCGGAATACGTCGGTGTCCCAGCCGTATACGACGGCCCGTCCGGCGCGTTCATCTACCCGGATCTCATGATCCGTGCGCGCGTCCGCGAAGACATTGACCCGCGGTTCGTCTGGTACATGCTGCTTTCGCCGCAGGCGCGCAGCTTCTTGCGCGATCGCGCCACTGGGACCGCGGGGAACATGCCCAAGGTCAACCAGACCACGGTGAAGGCTGTGCCATTGCCTCTCCCGGAGCACGAGGACAGGCAGCGAATCGTTGATCGACTCGATCGCGCCTTCGCGTTCGCTGATACCACTGACCATCACATCGAGAACTTGGTCCACCGGATCGGCCGCGTCGCATCGGCGGCGCGATCCCGCGCATTTGCCGGGGAACTGGTCGCGACGGAGGCTGCGCTGGCAGAGGCCGAAGGTCGCGACTACGAATCAGCCTCCGAGCTTCTCGCGCGGAGCGAAGTGGCCAGGCCCGTGAAGCCATCCCGACGCCAGAGCGCGAGAGCCTGATGGCAACGAGCGACGAAGCGCCAGACGTCGACGTCAACGCGCCGAAACCGTCGGCACGCAAGCTCCTCGTCGACTGGGCAAACGGTGAAGACGGCTGGGCACGCGAGCTCGTCAGCGAGGTACTCGCATCCCGGCAGGAGCTCAGCGACGAAGCAATCGAGGCGGTCTTTGACCGGTACCTTGCCGAGAAGGGGCTGAGCGACGCCGCGTCCGAGGCTGTCCCGACCCTCGAACTCGATGAGAGGTCGGGTGCCGAGGCCGCCACGTTGGTCATCGAGAAGCTCGACGCCGTGGCGGGTGTCAATGCGTTGGCCGCGGAGCAGCTGATCGAGTTCAACCCTGGAATGACGGTCCTGTTCGGGGAGAACGGTTCAGGCAAGACCGGCTACACCCGCATCTTCAAGCACCTCGCGGCCGTCAGGACCGCCGAGGACATCTTGCCGAACGTTCACGACCAGAACGACGGCACGACGCCCGAAGCGACAATCGCCTTCTCGGTGGGTGGGAGCACCACCAAGCTGGAGTGGCGCGGGGAACGCGGTGTCGCCCCGTTCACGCATGTCGGCATCTTCGATACCCCGGCCGTCCACCTCCACGTGGACGATGACCTGACCTACCTCTACACGCCAAGCGACCTGGCGCTCTTCCCGTTGGTCAACAAGGGGATCAGCGCGGTCAAGGACCGGCTCGACCGCGCCGTTCAGGACCGTCGTCCCAGCGGCAATCCCTTCGTCAGCCACTTCACTCGTGGCACGCCCGTCTACCAGGTGATCGAGACACTCGGCGCCGCGACAGACCTGGCCCAGCTGAAGCAGCTCGCCGATGTCGACGCGTCAGCCAGCGCCCAGCTGGAAAGCCTGAACCAGCGCGTGCAGGCACTCCAGTCGAGCGCACTGACGGCCCAGCTGTCGGTCGCGAGAACGCGTCGCGACTTCTACGAGATCCTTGGCGCGGCTGTGGAGGCCGCACAGCGCTTCAACGCGGACACCTACAACCAAGCGACGGTGTCGGCATCCGAGGCCGAAGCGGATGTCATCCGTCTGCGGACCGAGCTGTTCGCCGTGGCCGGCCTCTCGGGGGATGGCGATGCCATCTGGCAGCAGTTCATCATCGGCGGGGAGGAGTACCGCGAGCACTTGGCCGCGCACGAGTACCCCAAGAAGGGGGACCGTTGCTTGTACTGCCAGCAGCCGCTGGAAGCCAAGGCGCTCGCACTCGTGCGCCGCTACCGGGACTTCGCCAACGACTCGGCGCAGCAGCGCGTGAAGGACGCACGGGTCGCGGCTGAACTCAGCAGCCGGGATTTGCTGGCCGTCCGGTGCGACCAGCTCGCATCAGCCGCAACGCAGCAGCCAGCCGACGACAACGACAAGCCCGACGACGTGCTCTCCCGCTCAGTGAAGCTCATCGAGACCGTCGAGTTGACACAAGCCGCGATCCACGAGGGGCGGCCGGTCGACGGCACTGCGCTCGAAACGGCCGCCGCCGGCCTCGACGAGGAAGCGCGGACACGGCGCGAGGCCGCTGAGGCGCTCATTGCCGATCTATCGGCAAAGGCCGACGAACGGCGCAAGACACTGGATGAGGCGCAGACCGAGCGGGATCGTCTCAAGGACCGGATCGAGCTGAACACTCGGCATCCCGCAGTCACCGCGCACGTCGAGCAGGCGAAATGGGCGCAGAAGGCCGAGCAGCTCGCCCGGCGAATCCCACCCGTCCTGCGGTCGCTGACCGAAACCGCCAAGACGGCCAGCGATCAGCTGCTCAATTCGGACTTCGCCGAGCGGTTCGCGGTCGAGAGCAAGGCGCTTCGCGCACCGTCGGTGAGCCTCGAGTTCCCCGGGCGCCAGGGCAAAGCGGCACGGCGCAAGACCGTCTCGGCCAACCATCGACCCTCAGCAATCCTGTCCGAAGGCGAGCAGAAGGTGATCGCCCTCGCAGACTTCCTTGCCGAGTCGGCACTGCGCCTGACGCCAGCGCCACTGATATTCGACGACCCGGTCAATAGCCTCGACTACCGGAGGCTTCGCGAGGTCGCCGACCGCATCGCCGGCCTTGCAGCCGGTCGCCAGGTCATCGTCTTTACCCACAACATCTGGTTCGCCGCCGAGCTGCTGTCTCGGTTCGAGAAGACCCCTGATCGCTGCCGGTACTACAGCATCACCGACGAGACGGCCAAGGGCGTCGGCGTGGTTGCCGCCGGGACCCATCCACGCTGGGACACCGTCAAGAAGACGACAGGAAGAATCAACGCACTCATCAACACCGCGCGCAGCAGTGACGGCGAGGCGCGCCAGGCGCTTGTCGAGAGCGCATACGGAGTGATCCGCGCATGGTGTGAAGTAGTCGTCGAAGACGAGCTGCTCGCCGGCGTCACGAAGCGCTACCAGCCCAACGTCGGGATGACGAAGCTCCCGCAGATCAAGGCGGCCCACCTTGGCGCCGCCATCACGGTAATCGTTCCGATCTTCGAGAACGCCTGCCGGATCATGGAGGGACACTCTCAGCCCCTCGAAACGCTCGCGGTCCGTCCTTCCCTGGATGACCTGGAGCGCGCCTGGAAGGCGCTTCAAGAAGCCCGCACGGCATACCGCGAGGCGTGATGCCCGAGGCTGCCTACTACGCCGAGCGCCGCGAACGCTACCGCCCCAACCGTGTGCGACTGCTCCTGGTCGGCGAGAGCGCCCCGGACCCGGGGACAGCCGAACCCCGCTTCTTCTACGCGCCCACCCTGACGGCCGCCGACAACCTCTTCAGAGGTGTCGTCCTCGCGCTCTACGACCACCGCTTCCCGCGCGGCAGCGCCGGGAGCAGCAAGGTGCCGTGGTTGGAACGGCTCAAGGCAGACGGCGTGTTCCTGATCGAGCTTGTTCCGTTCCCGGTGAACGCGCTGGGGTCCGGAGCCCGCGCCCGAGCCCGCCGTGACGCGGTGCCCGAGGCGATCAAGCCCGCGGCGAAGCTGAAACCGGACGGGATCATCGTCTGCCACGACCCGAGCTTCCGGGTGCTGTACGAGCCGCTCCAAACGGCTGGACTCCCGCTCCTCCACGACACGCCCATCCCGTTCCCGCTCGGCAACAAGCGAAGGCAATTCGCCGACGCCGTTCGCAGCGCGTGGCCGCAGGCGAGGTACCGTCCAGCGGACGCCGTCGTCTCGTCCGGACCATGACCGAACATGCGTTCGACCGGTAGGCAGGCGTCCTGCGACCGTCATCGAAACGAGACCGACATGGCCGACAACAGCGCGATCGAGTGGACCGAGGCAACCTGGAACCCGGTCACTGGCTGCGACCAGGTCTCGCCCGGCTGCGCGCACTGCTACGCCAAGACCTTTGCGGAACGCTTCCGCGGCGTACCCGGACACCCCTACGAACAGGGCTTCGACCTGCGGCTGTGGCCGCAGCGCCTGGAGCAGCCGCTGAAATGGGCCCGACCGCGAATGATCTTCGTCAACTCGATGAGCGACCTGTTCCACGAAGACATCCCGGTCGAGTACATCGAGCGCGTCTTCGACGTCATGGGGCGCGCTGAACACCACACGTTCCAGATCCTGACCAAGCGGCACGAGCGGTTGGCCATGCTCGCCCCCGGGCTCGCCTGGCACCCGAACGTATGGATGGGAGTCTCGATCGAGAACCGCCGGTTCGTCCAGCGCGCCGACTACCTGCGCGAGGTCGACGCCGCCGTCCGGTTCATCTCAGCCGAACCGCTGCTGGGATCCCTAGAAGGACTCGATCTCACGGGTATCGACTGGCTGATCTCAGGCGGCGAGTCCGGCCCCAAGCATCGCCCGGTCAAGATCGAGTGGCTGCGCGACCTCCGCGACCGCTGCATCGACGAAGGCGTGGCCTACTTCTTCAAGCAGTGGGGCGGCCACCGCCCCAAGTCTGGCGGCCGGTTGCTCGACGGTCGGACGTGGGACGAGATGCCAACCGAACGTGTACCCCTGACGGCGTGAGCCCAGCCGCCGGCCGCTCGTGGGGCTTCTGGACCGAAGCCAAGCTCACCATCCTCCGTAGCTACCTGCCGGCGTTCCTGAACGCCTCCAAAGGGAAGGCCACGGAGTTCGTCTATCTCGACGCCTTCGCCGGCGAAGGACATGGGACCAGTCGGCTCACCGGAGAGGCATTCCCCGGCTCCGCCCGGATCGCACTCGATGTCGATGTCGCGGGCGGGTTCACGAAGCTGCGCTACTTCGAGCAGGCCACCAAGGCCGTCGAACTTGAGCAGCGTCTCCGCGCCGATTACCCAGGACGCGACATCAAGGTCTATGGCGGCGACTGCAACGTGACGATCGCGACTGCCCTTGCCGAGCTTCGCCCGGTGCGCTGGGCCCCGACCTTCGCCTTCATCGATCCCGACGGCATGGAGTTGGCGTGGGACACGCTGAAGCTGCTCGCAGAGCACAAGGTCGGGTACAAGAAGCCCGGCTCGGGGCCCGAGTACAAGGTCGAGCTCTGGCTGCTCTTCCCAACACAAGGACTGATCCGCACACTTGCCCTCGACGACGCCAAGCTGCTACCCCAACACGAAAGCGGCGCGACGCGTCTGTTCGGCACCGATGCGTGGCGCCCGATCTACAACCGGCGTCGCACGGGACAGTCGAACGCCGCTGAGGCAAAGGAGGAGTACGTCAACCTCATGCGCTGGCGACTTGTCCACGATCTCGGGTACGCCAAGACTCACCCGTTCGAGCTGAAGAACACCACGGGCGGGACCATCTACCACATGATCTTCGCGACAGACAACGCAGCCGGTGACAAGATCATGGCCGACATCTACACGGCAGCCGCCAAGACCATTCCAGCGATGCAGCGAGAGGCGCGCGACCGTCAATCAGGCCAGATCGCACTCACGTTTGAGGATCCCCGGTGCCACAAGGGCAGGATCAGCTGGCGGCCTCCTGCGGCCATCTCTCGCGCCGCGCTTGGCCCTCATCGCGGATAACGCCTGCGATCTCGACCGCTATCTCCTCGACCGCGTAACCAAGGACGAAGTGATCCAGTACAGCCCGTCACTCGCTGACAAGCTCGCTCTGCGCACCGGGAGCGGCCGCGATGGGTTCCCAAGGCTGGTCCAACTACGAGTTGGACGGGCTCGTCACGCCCTTCTTGAAGAACGACTCGGACAGCACGACGACGCCGAACCGGCTGTTCGCGAGCCCGGTGTCGATGCTCCGGCCCAGACTCGAGCCGACGCGTAGCTCGAACTCGTCGTACCAGACGACGAGCCCCTCGGCCTGCAGCGCTGCGGCAAGCGGCCGCACGATGGAGTCCTTGTCCTCGCTCGCATGCGACACGAACACGTCGTAGTCCTTCGCCTGCGGAGCCACAGGCGGGGACTCATCGTCACCGGAATAGCGTGCCGCGTCACGCGCGATCGACGCAAGATCGACATTGAACGGCGTAGCGGGATCCATCGCCCGCACCGGGGTGATCGGCGCAACAGAGATCCGGGCGCTGTCTCGAAGCCCCCAGGTGTGGGCGACGATGTACCAGTGACCCGAACGCGGCACCACGAAGTCGTGCGGGCTGCGGGTGATCAGGCCGCCCCCGCCGTAGTGCGTGAAGCGCCGGCCGCTCTTGAACGCAGAGAAGCCGGACGAGTCGACCATGAACACGTTGGCGCCGCGCGAGAGCTCGACTCGCCAGACGTCCCCGCGCTTGCAGTTCCCGAGGTCGAAACGGTTGTAAGGGAGCCCATTGGCCATGATGCGAACAAGTGTTCCATCGGGCGCGGATGTCGTCGAGACGCTCGCGCGAGGATGTGGGTCTTGACAGCTTGCGCGTATTCGTCGCTGCCGAGATCGTCGACGGGAGGGGCATGATGGGCATGGCTACCGCCGAACAGCGTGGTAGCCGCGACTCGGTTCGAGCATGCGACCGCCTCAATGGTCGATCTCGATGTCGATGTCGTCGATGCAGGTCTGCGACTGGGAATGGGACGTGCCGCTGTGCCAGTCGCCCTCGACCGCCGCTACATCGCTCAAGCCGGAGAGCGGGAGACACCGCCATTCGCCTCCTGGGGGCAAGCCGCTGCTGCTCGATCCTCCGAACTGAAAGAAAAGGGCCTGTGGCCGCCCCCCCTTGGTGCCGATTGCGTGCGGGCACATCTCGCGGCGGTGCCCGCTGTAGGTTGCGACGATCTGCTGGCGGCTTACGATCGCGTCCCGAACCATGGAGTAGACATCGGCCATGCGCATCTCCCAGGTCTGCGTACAAGACTTCCGGTGCATCGGCAACCTTACCGTCGATGTCGACGATCTGACAGCGATTGTCGGCAGCGGTGGGGTCGGCAAGTCCTCGTTCCTTCGTGCGCTCGACTGGTTCTTCAAGGGAGGGCACCTGGACTCCCGCGACCTACGGGAAGGCGCGGGCGATGAGGCCTTGGTATCCGTCGCAGTGGTCTTCAACGACATCAACGAGGCTGATCGCCGACAGCTGGGGAGGTACGCGGTCGGCAGCACAACCACTTTCACCCGGACTTGGCGACCGGACGAGAACGACAAGCTGTCAGGCTCCGCGCTGGTTTTCCCGGAGTTCGACGAGATCAGGGCAGCATCGGGTGGAACGGACCGACGCCAGCGATTCGCGGCGTACCTTGACGAGCACGGTGAGCGCGTTGGGCTCGAAGGTCCGCCCCCGACGCGCGTTGCCGATGCAGATGCCCAGATGGAGCAGTGGGAGCGCGAGCATCCCGACCAGTGCGAGATTCGTTCCGAGGACGCTCGACACCTCTTCGGAATCGCTGGCGAGCCGCGACTCGCCGACCGCTTCGACTTGGTCCTCATTGGGGCCTCTGACGACGCAGGATCGGCCCTTGACACAGGGAAGGCGTCGGCACTCGGCCGGCTGCTGACATCGATCGGCGAACTGGACCCCGAGATAGCGCAACAGGTTGCTGATCTCCAAGCGCAGGCGACGGAGAAGATCCAAGACGTCGTGACCTCAGCTCGGGCGGAGACCCTCAACGAACTGGCCCAGGCCATCACGGCGCGTGTCCAGCACTACATCCCCGGCGTCGCCGTGCAGCTGACGCCGGAAGTCGTTCCTCCGCGTCCTCCGGTGCTATCAGTGGATGTTGCGGTCCAAGATCAGGTCGGGCACTCGACGGATGCTGCTCGCCAGGGCCACGGAATTCAACGTGCGCTCGTGATCGGGTTGCTTCACGAGATTGCAGATCGGGTGGATGAGGTTGAGGACGGCGAGCAGCCTTGCGACGAAAAGACGCCTGCGACCCTCATGCTCGCGATCGAAGAGCCAGAGCTGTACCAGCACCCGTTGCAAGCACGCAGCCTGGCAGACACGCTCGCCGCGCTCACAAGTGGATCGAAGGGCTCGTCGGCACGCTCGGTCCAGGTGGCGTATACGACCCATTCGCCGCACTTCGTCAGGCCCGCCGTGTTTGAGCACCTCCGCGTGTTCCGCCGAGGCCCCGACGGCGCTACCGAGGGAGTTGCGGCAGACACGTCGGAAGTAGCCAAGACGCTGAGCGGCGTGGGCATCACCGCTGAGATCGACGCCGCTGCGCGCAAGACGCTGTCATCAACGCTGGCCGAAGCGATCTTCGCCCGTGGGGTCGTGCTATGCGAAGGAACCTCCGACGCTGCGCTCGTCGACGCTGCGGCCCGCTTGAGCGGGGGACTTGATCGAGATGGCATCGCCGTCGTCGCGAGTTGGGGCAAGACCGTCATCCCACTCGCGTTCTCAATCCTCCAGCAACTCGACATCCCGACGTTCGTCGTGTTCGACGGAGACGCAGGTCTCGCCGAGCGGCTAGCGCTGAAGGAAAAGCTCACCGAAAGCGACCGAGCGGCACAGCTGGAATCTGTCAAGGCCAAGAACCGCCAGCTTCTCACGCTCAGCGGCGAAGCCCCAACAGATTGGCCCGACAGAGCCATCCGCCCCCGTTGCGCCAACTTCCGCGACCGGCTCGAAGACGATCTCGACGAGATCTGGCCGAGCCTCGGAGCCGCTCGCAACCAGGTGGCGACCGAACTTGGGATCAGCGCCAAGGCAGACGAGGTGTACCGGAGGGCCGTTCAGCTTGCCGATGCGCCGCCACCATTCGTCACGGATCTCATCACCGCGATCCGCGCACACGTATCGTCGCCAGACGTGGATGCTCCGTTGGAAGCCGCCACGAAGCAGACCGAGATCAGCCGGGATGAGTCCGCATCTCGAGATCCGGAGGAGATGTCCGAGGCGGAGTGAGAAGCGACCGGCGCACTTTTCCGCTGCCCAAACAAGTCGTACGCGACCGCGGTCGCTCGTTCGCCGACACTCCTCGGCGACAACAACGTTCTGCGCGATTGGCCGCCCCGTTGCTCCATGGGAGAGGAGGTGTCGGGGATTTTGACAGTACGTATCGTCTGTCACATACTCGTTCGTAGGTCCGCGAATGGCGGACGCACGTTGCCAATCCGTCGCTGGGTCGCGGTTCGATACACCCCGCGAGCCATCCTCACCACGATCGGGTCGGTCTTGTGCGCAGCCACCGTCACGAAGCTGGAGACGGTGTCCTGCGATACCGCGTGACCGGCATGCTGCTCCACCCGAGCACGCAATTCCACCGCCGTGAAGGGGTCCGACAGGCCCGCCGAGCACCTCGCGGATGGCGGTCGAGATCACCCCGCACCGAGGCTGCGCCCCCTTCGGCTCCGGACACAAGAACGCTCCCTGGGCCATCAACTTGGCTCGGATCCGAGCCAACCGCTGCAGGCCAGCGGCCGTCTCATGGTTCGAGAGTGCTCTCATTAGGCGCATGATGACGACGGTCACGAGCTAGCGTTCTGCCCGGAGCAGATGCTCCAGCCGCCGCGTCACCTCGCGGGCCACCTCACCGAGCGCGACGTCCGCGCTCACTCCGCTTCGCAGCGCCTCGCGGACCACCTCCGCCTCCTCCGCGCCCCCAAGCCGCGTCAGCATCTCGAGCAGCGCGCCGAGGTCACGGCGGGCCGCCGCGGCGTCGACCGCCTCGAACTCCGCCTGACCGGGGAGGCCGTCCATCCCCCGACCGTACCCGCCGTCAGCGTGGGCCGCGAAGCCAGGCGCGGATCTCGTCGCCATGCTCGTCGAGCCCCGGCGGTGGCCGGCGGGTGGCCGGCGGGGTGTCGTACAGGCCGATGGGCGATGCGGGGGTCCGGACGCCGCCGTGGTCGTCGACGGCGTCGAGCCCGAGCGATTCCGCGAGGCCGAACGCACCCGCGAGGTCGTGGACCGGGCCGGCGGGGACTCCGGCTGCGGCCAGCCGCTCCGACCATGTCGCCCGGTCGGCGCCGGCGAGTGCGTCTTCCAGCATCGGACGCAGTGCTGCGTGGTGCTCGACTCGGCCCGCGTTCGTGGCAAACCGCGGATCGTCGGCGAGCCCGGGCGCGCCGATCGCGTCCGCCAGCGCCGCGAACTGCCGGTCGTTCCCCGCACAGATCATGAGCGGGCCGTCGGCGCACGCGTACGTCGCGAACGGCTCGATGCTCGGATGCCGCGTCCCCAGCGCGCGGGGCACGACCCCCGCGTTCAGGTATCCCGTCGCCTGGTTCGCCAATGCTGCGAGGACCGTGCCCAGCAGCGTGATCTCCACCATCTGCCCGTGGCCGCTGCGGTCGCGCTCGCGCAGCGCGGCCATGATCCCCACCGCGGCGTTCAGGCCGGCGATCACGTCCACCAGCGCCACGCCCACCTTCGCCGGATCCCCGCCCTCCGGGCCCGTGACGCTCATGAGCCCGCCGACCGCCTGCACGAGCGGGTCGTAGCCGGGCAGCTCCGCCCCGGCGCCACTGCCGAACCCGTTGATGGCGCAGTAGACCAGCCGCGGGTGTTCGGCGGCCAGGTCGTCGTAGCCGAGCCCGAACCGCTCCATCGCGCCCGGCTTGAGGTTCGCGATCACCACGTCCGCCCGCCGCGCCAGCTCACGCGCCAGGCGCCGGTCCCCGTCATCGCGCAGGTCGAGCACGACCGAGCGCTTGTTGCGGTTCGCCGCCATCGCGTACGTCGCGCTGCCGTCGGGCGCGAACGGCGGGCCCCACGATCGCGTGTCGTCCCCGCCCGGCGCCTCGACCTTGACCACGTCGGCACCGAGGTCGCCGAGGGTCTGCGCCGCGAGCGGGCCCGCGAGGATCCGGGAAAAGTCAGCGACGAGGATCCCGTCGAGCGGCGCGGTGCGGTCCACGCGCGCACACGCTACCGACGCGAATACCATCTCCCGCCATGCCCCTCGCCTGCCTGGACGGCGTCGTCAGGCCCGCCGCCGACACTCGGCTCCCCGTCACCGACGAGGGGCTGCTGCGCGGCGACGGCGTCTTCGAGGTCATCCGCCTGTACGAAGGCCGCCCGTTCGCACTCGCCGCGCACCTGACCCGCATGGGCGGTTCGGCCCAGAACCTTCGCCTCCCCATCGACCTTGCGGCGATCGACGCCGACGTCCACGCGCTGCTCGCCGCCCAGCCCGGGTTCGACGGCGCATTGCGGGTCGTCGTCACGCGCGGCGGCCACCGCCTGGCGCTCCTCGAGCTGCTGAAGCCCGCCCCCGACGTCCTCGCCGTCGTGCCCGTGACCTACGCGCCCACGCGCATCCTCGACGGCGTGAAGTCCCTCTCCTACGCCGCGAACATGCTCGCGGGCCGCGTCGCCCGGGAGCAGGGCGCCGACGAGGCGCTGCTGACCACGCCGCACGGCCGCGTCCTCGAGGCGCCGACGAAGTCGTTCTTCTACGCGCTCGCGCCCGACGGTCCCCTGTACACGCCCCCGCTCGACGACCACATCCTCGACTCGATCACGCGCCGCAAGCTCCTCGAGCTCGTCGACATCCGCGAGCGCATCACCCCGCTGGATGACCTCGCGGACGCCAGCGAGGCCTTCCTCGCGTCGACCACGCACGAGGTGCTGCCCGTCGCCCGGATCGGCGATCGCGCGCTACCGGTCGCGCCCGGGCCGCTGACCTCGGCGGCCGCGACCGCGTTCCGCGCCCACGTCGAAGCGGAGCTCGCCGCG
Source organism: Solirubrobacteraceae bacterium (assembly GCA_051306365.1). GTDB lineage: Bacteria > Actinomycetota > Thermoleophilia > Solirubrobacterales > Solirubrobacteraceae > Svornostia. The sequence goes on along the minus strand of JBPPNC010000220.1, from coordinate 7,287 downwards.
CCGTGAAGGTCGTCACCGTGATCGGGAACCGGCCGCAGTTCGTCAAGGCGGCCGCGGTGAGCCGGCGCCTGCGCGAGGAGCACGAGGAGATCCTCGTGCACACCGGCCAGCACTACGACGACGAGCTCTCCACGGTCTTCATCGAGGAGCTGAAGATCCCGCGGCCGGAGCTCGAGCTGGGCCTCGGCGGCGGCACGAACACCGAGCAGACCGCGCGCATGCTCGCCGCGCTCGCGCCCCTGCTGGCCGACGAGCAGCCCGCCGCGGTGCTCGTCTACGGCGACACGAACTCCACGCTGGCCGGTGGCCTGGCGGCCGCGCAGGCGCAGATCCCCGTCGCGCACGTCGAGGCCGGCATGCGCTCGTTCGACCGCCGGATGCCCGAGGAGCTCAACCGCGTCCTCACCGACCATCTCTCTGCGCTGCTGCTGGCGCCCAGCGACACGGCGGTGGAGAACCTGCGGCGTGAGCATGTTGCCGGCGAGATCGAGCAGGTCGGCGACGTGATGGTGGACGTCGCGATGCTCATCCAGCCGCGCGCCCTCGCGGACGATGGCGCCCCTGCGCGGTTGGGCGCGCCGGGGGCAGGCTTCGTCCTGGCGACCGCGCACCGGGCGGGCAACGTCGACGACCCGGCACGTCTGCGGGCACTCGTGGCGCTGCTGCGTGGCGTGGACGGGCCCGTGGTGCTTCCCCTGCACCCGCGCACCCGCGCGCGCCTCGAGGCGGCCGGGCTGCTCGACGAGCTCGCCGCCGACGTCACGATCACCGCCCCGCTCGGCTACCTGGACTTCACAGCGCTGCTGGTCCGCTCCCGCGCGGTGCTCACCGACTCCGGCGGGGTCCAGAAAGAGGCATATCTCGCGGGCGTGCCCTGTGTGACGATGCGCGACACCACCGAGTGGGTCGAGACCGTCGACGTCGGCTGGAACGTCCTCGTGGACCTCGATGTCGATCGCGCCCGGGCGGCACTGGCGGGTACGTTCCCTGCCGACCGGCCCGAGCTGTACGGCGACGGCGAGGCCGGCGCCCGCGTCGTCGCAGCACTGTCTCGTCTGGCTGGCTAGGCCACCCCGTCGTCGGCATTACGCTGGGTGAGATGGACGGCCGCCGCCTCCTGTCCGTCGGCCTCGTCGCCGGCCTGCTGTTCGCGACCGCGCTCGCGAGCGTGCTCGTGCTGAGCACGGAGCAGGCCGACGACCGGCAGGCTGCGCGCGGCGTGGCCGATCAGGCCGCTGCGGCCGTCTCCTCGACGCTGCGGCTCGCGAGCCTGAGTGTGCGGGGCGCGGACGGGTTGATCACCTCCGATGGCGACCTCCCGCCAGAGCGCTTCGCACCGTTCGCGGAGGATGTCCTCGACCAGCGCACCCTCACGGTCCTCGGGTGGGGGCGCTGGCTTCCCACGGACCGCCGCGCCGCGTTCGAGCGCGAGCTCGGGCGCCCGATCGTCGCTCCGGCCCCGGACGGGATGCTGCGCCGTCAGGGCGACGCCGCCGAGTACCTGCCGATCGCCCGGATCCGTCCGGCCACCCGCGAGCCCCTGCGCGCCCTGGGGTTCGATCAGTACGGTGAGCCAAAGCGGTCCGCCGCCGCACACGCGGCGCGCGACACCGGCCTGCCGCGGCTCACGGCGCCGCTCGTCCTGGTCGGCTCGCGTCGGCCGGGTGTGACGATCTTCCAGGCGGTCTACGCCCCGGGGAGGCCCACGGGCACCGTGGCGCAGCGGCGTCGTGCCTTCCGCGGCGTGCTCGCCGGAGCCGTCGCCGTGGACCGGCTCGCGGAGCTCGTCGCCGCGCAGCTCCCGGACGGCGCGTCGATCCGCATCTCCGACGGTGACCGGGCTCTCATCGCGGGGCCGTCCGACGTCGAGGCGACCCGCACCGCCTCTGCCTTCGGGCGCCGCTGGGAGGTCGGGGTCGTGCCCGGCGAGACCTCGTCGCACGCGCTGCCGCTCGTCATCGCCATCGGGGGGACAGTGCTCGCGCTGCTCGCGGGCGCACTCGTCGCGCTGTCCCGGCGGCGCGAGCGCACGCTGGAGGCCGACCGCGACCTCGCCCAACGCGTCGCCGACCGTGACGCGCTGCTGCTCGACGTGGGGGCCGCCGTGGACTTCGCGGGGTCGATGAACGACCGCACCCAGGCGCTTGCGGAGTTGCTTGCCGACCGGTTCGCGGACGTGTGCCTCGTCGACCACCTCGACGGGTCTGGGACCCTGCGGCGCATCGGGCAGGCCGCCCGCCGGCACCACGCCACGGAGCTCCTCGCGCGCCTACCCACCTCGTCGGCCGAGTCCGGCCAGGCGGCCGTGATCCGTGGCGGCGAGCCACTGCTCGTCACCGAGGTCGACGACGCGGTGCTGCGGCGCATCTCCGCCACGGATGAGGAGCTGGAGATCCGCCGGGCGCTGGGCACCCGGTCCTCGATGGTGCTGCCGCTCGCCGCACAGGGTGTCGTCACGGGGGCCATCACGCTGGCGATCCATGGCGAGGACGGACGCCGGTTCGGCCCCGACGACCTGGCGTTCGGCGCCCAGCTCGCGCAGCGCGCCTCGCTCGCGCTCGACAACGCACGGCTGTACGAGAGCGAGCACGAGATCGCCACCACGCTGCAGCAGGCGCTCCTGCCGCCGCGCCTGCCCGCTCCGCCGGGTGTCGAGGTCGGCGTCCGCTATCGGCCGGCGGGCTCTGGCGTCATGGTCGGCGGCGACTTCTACGACCTGTTCCGCGGCGCCGAGGGCTGGATCGCGGTCGTGGGGGACGTGCGCGGCAAGGGCCCGCGCGCCGCCGCGGTCACCGCGCTCGTCCGCCACACGCTGCGCGCCCGCGCGTCGACGGACGGGATCGTCGCGGCGCTGCAGACCGTCAACGACGCGTTGCGCGACCAGCACGACGATGAGCTGTTCTGCTCGATCGCCGCGGTGGAGTTCACGTTGGACGGCGACCCCCCGCTGTCGGGTCGCCTCCGCGCCGCCGCCGCGGGGCACCCTCCGCCGCTGGTGCTGCGCGCCGACCGCGACCTCGAGGCGCTCCCCGCGTGTGGCCGGCTGCTCGGGCCGTTCGACGACCCAGACCTCACGCCCGCGGACACGACGCTGCGGCCCGGCGACACGGTCGTCCTCTACACCGACGGCCTGTCCGAGGCCCGACGTGACGGCGAGCAGTTCGGCGAGGATCGGTTGCACGACGCGGTCGTGGCCGCGCCGCGCGGCTCGCTGTCGGGGCTGCTGACCCACATCGAGCTGGAAGCCGTGACGTTCGCCCAAGGCCAGCCGCAGGACGACATCGCACTCGTCGCCGTGCGCCTTCCGCTCCCGGGGAACTCGACGGGGCAGGAGTGGGTCAGCGGCGGGGCGGTCTCGGGCTAGGCGGGTGTCCCGCCGCCGAGGCGCCGCACCGGGATGCCGGCTGCGGTGAACGGCGCCGGGTCCACGATGCCGCGTCCGTCGACGATACCGCGGATCCCCGCGAGGTCGGCGGGCTTCAGCCGCGCGTACTCGGCGTGGTCGGCCTGGACGATCGCGCCGTGGACGGGCATGCCGTCCCACGGCTCGAACCCGAGCGCGCGCAGCTCGTCGGGGCTGTAGAGGGGGTCCGCCGCGACGGCGACGGCGCCGCGCGCCCGGAGGTTGTCGCGCAACGGCCCGGCGCCGCTGAAGGCCGTCTCCTTCACCCCGCCGCGATAGGCCACGCCGAGGATGAGTACGCGTGCGCCCTCGAGTCCGCCGAGGAGGCCCTGCAGGATGCCGACCGCGTACGCCGGCATGGCCTCGTTGACCTGCCGGGCGACCGCGGGCAGCTGGGCGTCGCGGTCACCGAAGAGATAGAAGCGGGGGTAGACCGGGATGCAGTGCCCGCCGACCGCCACGCCCGGCCGGTGGATGTGGCTGAAGGGCTGCGAGTTGGCGGCGTCGATGACGCGCTGGACGTCGACGCCCAGCGCGTCGGCGTGACGGGCCAGCTCGTTGGCGAAGCCGATGTTGATGTCGCGGTACGTCGTCTCCGCGAGCTTCGTGAGCTCGGCGGCCTCGGCGCCGCCCATCGCCCGCACCTCGACGTCCGGCAGGAACGCGGTGTAGAGCCCGACGCCGCGCGCCTCCCCGTTGGGGTCAAGGCCGCCGACGAGTTTGGGGTAGGTCGCGAGGTCCTGCAGGACCCGGCCGCTGAACACGCGCTCGGGCGAGAAGATGACGTGGAAGTCGACCCCCGGCTGCAGGCCGCTGATCGCCGCGATGAGCGGCGCGACGCGCGACCGCGTGGTCCCGACGGGGAGGGTCGTTTCGATGGCGACGACCGTGCGGCGGTGCCCGGCCTGCGCCGCGGCGGCCAGCCCGCGGCCGATGTCCGTGGAGACGGCGTCGAGCGCCGACCAGTCCGGGTGCCCGTTGGCGTCGACGACGAGGGGCGGGACGGCGACGACGAGATCCGGACCGGCGGCGATCGCCGCAGCGGTGTCCGTGGTCGCGGTCAGCCTCCCGGCGGCGACCGCGTCGGCGAGGGCCTCGTCCAGCCCCGCCTCGTTGGGGAACGGCGCCCGGCCGGCGTTCACCGCCTCGACGACGGAGGCGTCGATGTCGCAGCCGGTGACGGTGTGGCCGGTGCGGGTGAGCTGGGCGGCGATCGGGAGGCCGATCTTGCCAAGGGCAACGACGACGGCGTTCATGGGCAGCTCCGGCCGGCGCTTCTTGCCCCGGCGACGACGACCGCCTTCACGGCTGCACCGTCGCGCCGTCCTGCGCGCTGCGCAGCGCCGCTGCGGCGACCCGCACGGTGTGCAACCCCTCGGCGAGGGTCACGACGCCCGCGTTGTCGTCGCCACTCACATACCGCACAAAGGTCTCCAGCTCGGTGCGCAGTGGCTCGGGGCGCTCGAGGGCGAAGCGGATGCTGTCCCCCTCGCTGACACCGCGCAGCGCCTGCGCGAACGGGTCGGCGGCCTGGATGGAGCCGTTCTTGTAGAGGACGAGATCGCCGGTGAGCGTGTCGGCCTCGAGCATGCCGCGCTCGCCGAGGATCCGGGTGCGGCGGCGCTTGGTCGGGGTCACGCGGTCGACGACGCAGTTGAACGTCGTGCCGTTGTCCAGCCGGCCGGTGATGAGCACGAGGTCCTCATGCTCACGGCCCATCTTGATCGCCTTCTGCGCGGCGACCTGCACGATGTCGGCGTTGCCCAGCCATCGGACGAGGTCGAGGTCGTGCGTGGCGAGATCCATGACGACCCCGACGTCCCGGATGCGATCCGGGAACGGGCCCACGCGCTCGGTCGCGATGAGGAAGACCCGGCCGATCTCCCCGATGTGCTCGCGGACTCCGAGCAGCGCCGGGTTGTAGCGCTCGACGTGACCGACGGCGCCCCGGACACCCGCCTCCTCGATCGCGGTGAGCAGCCCCTCGGCCTCCGCGACCGTACCGGCCAGGGGCTTCTCGACGAGGACATGCACGCCGGCGCGGGCGAGCTGGGCGGCGACCTCGGCGTGCTGGGCGGTGGGAACGGCGACCACGGCGAAGTCCGGTGCCCCGGCGGCGAGGAGCGCCTCCACCGACGCGTGGACGCGCGCGGGATCGAGCACTGCCCCGTACCGGTCGCCGCCGGGATCGACGGCGCCGGCGAACTGCGCAAAACCGCCGGTCTGGAGGAGGCGGGCGTGGTGGCGGCCGATCATGCCGAGGCCGATCACGGCGCCGCTGGGTCCAGAGGACGGAGGCACGGCAAGCTAGGGTATCCAGCGCATGGGCGCCTCCGCGGATCCGCAAGCCCCCGGGCTGGTCCTCAGCCCCGACGCCGAGGTCGGCGCCGACGTGCGCTTCGGCGCCCACGTGGTGGTGTACGGCGACGTCGTGATCGGCGACGGGTGCACGGTCGGCGACCACGTCGTGCTCGGCAAGCCGCCCTCGCTGAGCCCGCGGTCCTCGACGGCGACGGACGCGCCGCTGCCACCGCTGCGCCTCGCGCCGGGCGTCATCGTCTCGACGGGCGCCGTGGTGTTCGCCGGCAGCTCGGTCGGGGAGGGCTCGATCATCGGCGACCAGGCGTACGTGCGCGAGCGCACCAGGGTCGGCGCCGACTCCGTCGTCGGGCGGGGCGCCGGCGTCGACAACGACGTGACCGTCGGCGACCGGGTCCGGCTGCAGTCCCAGACCTACCTCACGGCGTACTCGGTGGTCGAGGACGACGTGTTCCTCGGCCCGTGCGCGATGACGACGAACGACGACACGATGGCCCGCCACGCCCCGGGCGCCCCCTTGCACGGCGCGGTGCTGCGGCGCGCCTGTCGGATCGGCGGCGGCGCGGTGCTGCTGCCGGGCGTGGAGATCGGTGAAGAGGCGTTCGTCGCCGCGGGCGCCGTGGTGACGCGGGACGTCCCGGCGCGCAAGCTGGTGTGGGGCGTCCCGGCGCGCGTGGTGCGCGACGTGCCCGACGACCAGCTGATCGACCGATGGGCGTGAGCCGCACCCACGCGCTGCGTGCGGCCGCCGGCGTGCGCCCGCCGGGGTTTCGCCGGCCGGGCGCGATTGAGACCCGCACCGCCCGCCGCCGCCGCGAGCGTGCCGAGCGGCGCACGCAGGTCCTCGGGGTCCTCGCCGGCTGTCTGACTGCCGCCGTGGCCGGCGGGGAGGTCGCGCGGGTGTGGCGCCGCGGCTCGGCGCCGATGCCCACGGAGACCCAGGATCTCGTGGGCGCGGCCGAGGAGGCGGTCCGCGAGACGGTCGCCGTGGCGCGCGAGGGCTACCGCGGGGCGGCCGCGGAGGAGCGGGCGCTGGTGAACCTGCTGCTGTCGTTCACCGCGACGTTCGGCGTCGCGCGGGTGACGACGCACGGCATTCGCATCCGCGGACGGGTCGGTCCGTTCCGTAACTTCGTGGTCGGCGATTCGCACGTCCACCACTTCGTGCCGGGGATCCTGCTGGCGTTCCTGTCCGGCGGTGCGGGGCTCATCGCGCGCGACGAGCGCCTGGATCCGTTCCTCGCCGTCCCGTTCGGCGCCGGGGTGGCGCTGACGTTCGACGAATCCGCCCTGCTGCTGAAGCTTGACGACGTCTACTGGACCGAGGAGGGCATCGTCAGCGTGCAGATCGTCCTCACGACCGTGGCGATGATGTCAGCCGCCGCGCTGGTGCTGCGGGTGCTGAGGCGCGGCGAACGTCAGGTGCTCGATGTATCGTCGCAGCCGTGGAGGAGCAGCCCCCCCGCTCCGAGGACGAGCACGAGCCCCTGACGCCCCCGGAACCGGAGGGCGCGGACACGCCATCGCCGCCACCGCCCCCGGATGCCCCGGCGGCCAAGGACCCG
>JBPPNC010000213.1:0-14473 GCA_051306365.1 Solirubrobacteraceae bacterium | reverse complement strand
CGCAGCGCCTGCCGGGGCGGGCCGGGTGGGGCGCCATCCTCCTCATCGCCGCTAATCCTCTCGCGCTGAACGCGCTGCAGATCGGCCATCCCGAAGAGCTGCTCGGCGCCGCCCTGTGCACGGGCGCGGTCCTGGCTGCACTGGCCGACCGCCCGGTGCTCGCCGGCGTCCTGCTCGGCCTCGCGGTCGCCAACAAGGCGTGGGCGCTGCTCGCCGTCGGCCCGATGATCCTCGCGCTGCGCACCGGCAGGGCGACGGCCCTGCTGGTGGCCGGTGGCGTCGTCGCCGCGATCTCGGCGCCCCTGCTGCTGGCGGCCGGCGACGCGGCGCGACCCGCGCCCATCACCGGTGGAACGTTCCAGCCCTGGCAGGTCTGGTGGTTCCTCGGCGACCCCGGCCAGGAGATCCTCGGGACCTTCGGGGACGAGAAGCCCGGCTACCGCGCCGCACCGGCCTGGCTGTCGCCGATCCCGCGCCCGCTCATCATCGCCCTGACCGTGCCGCTCAGCGTCGCCGCCGCCCGCGTCCGCGGACGCCGGGCCGAGGACGCGCTGCTCCTGCTCGCGCTGCTGCTCCTGCTGCGCTGCGTGCTGGACCCGTGGAACACGGCGTACTACGCGCTCCCCGGGATCGTCGCCCTGGCGGCCTTCGAGATCCTCCGCGGCGTCGCCCCCTGGGGCGCGCTCGCGATGACCCTCCTCGCGTGGGTGACGCTCACCGTGATGCCGTCCTGGCTCTCACCGGACCTGCAGGCCGTGAGCTACCTCGCGTGGGCGCTGCCCGCAGTCGCGCTGCTCGCCCACCGGCTGTACCGGCCCGCGGCGGCAGGGGCGACGGCGAGCCGCGTCGGCACGCTCGCGGCCCGGTCGCTGCCGACGCTGTCGCGCCTCGGCGCGGCGGACGTCAGCCGACGACCGTCAGCGCCTTCGGCAGGCCGTTGAGGACGTCCGCGCCGTCCGCGGTGACGGCGACGAGATCCTCGATGCGCACGCCCACCTGCCCGGGCAGATAGACGCCCGGCTCGACCGTGACGATGTGCCCGGGAACCAGCGCGGTCTCCCCCAGCTTGGACAGGCGCGGGCCCTCGTGGACCTCCATGCCGACGCCGTGCCCGAGGCCGTGGCCGAAATGCTCGGCGTGGCCGGCCTCGTCGATGATCGTGCGCGCCACGGCGTCGACCTCGCGGCCGGTCGGGCCGGGGCGCACCGCCGCCAGCGCCGCTTCCTGTGCGCGGAGCACGAGCTCGTACACCTCGCGGTCACGGGGGTCGAGATCGCCGGTCGCGACGGTCCGCGTGCAGTCCGAGGCGTAGCCGCCCATCTGCGCGCCCCAGTCCACGACCACGAGCGTGTCCGGCGGGATCGGGACGTCGCGCGGTTCGGCGTGCGGCAGCGCCCCGTGCGCACCCGCGGCGATGATCGGTGGGAACGAGACGCCCGAGGCGCCCCGGCGGCGCATGGCGATCTCCAGCTCCAGGGCGATGTCGCGCTCGGTGCGGCCGACGATGCCGCCTTCGAGGATCACCTCGGTGAACGCCTCATCGGCCACCTTGGCCGCGGCGCGGATCCGTTCGATCTCGGCCGCATCCTTCACGGCGCGAAGGCCTTCGGCGATGCCCGCGGCCGGAACGAGCTCGACGCCCTCGGGTAGCCGCTCCGCCAGGTGCGCGTGCTGCTTGACGGTGAGGTTCGCGTCGTCGAAGCCGAGCCGCAGCGGCGCGGCGTCCCGCAGTTCATCGGCCACCCGGACCAGCAGGTCGGGCGCGATGCGGTGCTCCCACGCCTCGCCGACCTGGTCGGCGGCCTGTGTGAGGTAGCGGAAGTCGGTGATGAACGTTCGACGCCCGGGACCGACGATCGCGGCCGCGTTGCTACCGGTGAACCCGCACAGCCAGCGCACATTGACGAGGTTCGTGACGAGAAGCGCGTCGACGTCGCGCTCGGTGAGCGCGCCCTCGAGGCGATCAGCCCGCGTGTCCGTCATGACGCGAGATGCTCCTGCATCAGCACGAGCGCGTCGCGGTAGCCGTCCGGGCCCTTGCCCTTGACCGTCGCGAAGCAGAGCTCGCGCACCACGGAGACGTGGCGCCACGCCTCGCGCGCCTCGGGGTCGGAGAGGTGCACCTCCACCGCGGGCAGCGCGGCGATCTCGAGCGCGTCGCGAATCGACCAGGCGTAGTGCGTCCAGGCGCCGGGGTTGATGAGGATGCCGTCAGCCAGTCCCTCGAGATTGTGCAGGTTGTTGATGAACTCGGTCTCGGAGTTCGTCTGCATGAAGCGGATCTGGAGCCCCAGCTCGTTCGCCCACTGCTCGATGTGCTGCTCGAGCTGGTCGTACGTGATGCCCCCGTAGATCGAGGCGGGGCGCCGGCCGAGCTGGTCGAGGTTCACCCCGTGCAGGACGGCGATGCGGTTGTGCGCGCTCACGCGGACAACTCTTGCACGGCGCCCCGCAGATCAGCCGCTGCCACGTGCTGGCCGAACACGACGTCGCCGGGCGCCCGGACGAGGACGAACGGCGTGTCCTCCCCCAGACGCTTCTTGTCGCTGCGTGTGGCCGCAGCCACGCGCACCGCGTCGATGTCCGCGTCCATGCGGACCGGCAGCCCCGCGCCCGCGAGCAGCGCGCCGACCTCCTCGCGCAGGTCCTCGAGGCCCGACAGCCGCAGCGCAGCCAGCAGGCCCAGGGCGACGGCCTCGCCGTGGCGGTACCGCGCGTACCCGGTGACGGTCTCGATCGCGTGCCCCACGGTGTGTCCGAGGTTCAGCACCTGCCGCAGGCCCCCGTCGCGCTCGTCGGCGGCCACGACGCGCAGCTTCGTCCGTGCGCACGCCAGCACCATGGCCTCGTCGACCGGGCCGCCGGAGCGCACGCGCTCCCACAGCGGGCCGCCGGCGATGAGCGCGGTCTTGACGACCTCCGCATAACCGGCGGCGCGCTCGGCGTCCGGCAGGGTCGCCAGGACGTCGTGCAGCACGTGCACCGCCTGCGGCTGGTGGAACGCGCCGACGTAGTTCTTGCCCTCGGCAAGGTCGACGCCGGTCTTCCCGCCGTAGGCCGAGTCGACCTGCGCCACGATCGTCGTGGGGACATGCACGACGCCGATGCCCCGCTGGTACGAGGCCGCGACGAAGCCGGCGAGATCGCCGACGACGCCGCCGCCGACCGCGACGATGCGGGTGCGCCGGGTCGCGCCGCGCGACGCCAGCGCCCGCCAGAGGGCCTCGGCGGTCACGAGGGTCTTCTGCTCCTCCCCTGCGGCGAACGTCAGGCGCGGCACCTCAACCAACTGCTCGCCGAGCACCGCGGACGCCACCTGGTCGTCGGTGATGAGCACGTCATCGGGCTGTGCATCGGGCCACTTCCCGAACCACACGGGGTAGTCGCCGCCGGTGCTCGTCGCCCACGCCATCCGGACGCCCTCACCTGCGGACCCGAGCTCCTGCAGCGCCGGCAGCGCCCGGATGACGGCGTCCCGGCCACCCTCGACGAGGAACGCGTCGGCCGCGTCCTCGTAGACATCCTGGCGCTCGGCCCAGAGCGCGGCGAAGCGCTGGCGGTCCTGCGCCAGTGGACGGTCACCGCCCTGGGCGCGGCGCCACGCGGTCTCCTCGGAGACCTCCAGCAGCGCGACGGTGTGCGCCTGCAGGGCCTCGCGGACCCGCGCGGAGCCGAGTGCGCCACCGCCGAGCGCGACGGGCTGCCCATCGGCCGCCGCGTCGAGCAACTCGAGCACCACGCGTTCCTCGCGCTCGCGGAACGCGGCCTCGCCGTCGCGGGCGAACAGCGCGGGGATCGACGCGCCCGCGTCGCGCTCGATCGCCTCGTCGGCGTCGAGCGGATCGGTGCCGAGGCGGGAGGCGGCGTCACGGGCGGCGGACGACTTACCCGCGCCCATGAATCCTATGAAGACGAGTGCGCGTGCCACCCGATGCGCTCGCGGTACCGGTCGACCGCGTCACGGACGTCGTCGATGTGGTCCCCGCCGAACTTGTTGCGGTACGCGCTGGCGAGCACGAGCGCGACCATCGCCTCGCCGACGACTCCCGCGGCCGGCACGGTGCACGAGTCGGTGCGCTCACGCAGCGCCTCCGCGGGCTCATGCGTGTCGATGTCGACCGAGCGCAGCGGCTTGGTGAGCGTAGGCAGCGGCTTCATCGCGGCCCGCGCGATGAGCGGGTCACCGGTCGTCATGCCGCCCTCGATGCCACCCGCGTGGTTCGTCTCACGGACGAACGACCCGTCCCAGAAGATCTCGTCATGGGCGCCGGAGCCCGGGGTCGCTCCGAGCGCGAACCCGTCGCCGAACTCGACGCCCTTGATCGCGTGGATCGAGACGAGCGCGCCGGCCAGCTGGCCGTCGATGCGCTCCTCCCACGCGACGTGCGAGCCGAGGCCGGGCACGAGGCCGAATGCCAGCACCTCGAACGTGCCGCCGATCGACTCGTTGGCCTTGCGCTGCCGGTTGATGTACTGCACCATCGCGCGGCTCGTGTCCTTGTCCAGGCAGCGGACCGGATCGTCGTCGACCCCGTCGAAGTCGTCGACGGTCAGCTGCGCCGTCCGCGGCGGGACGAATACGTCGCCGATCGACACCACGTGCGACCGGATCTCGACGCCCACCTCGCGCAGGAACTGCCGGGCGACCGCCCCCCCGGCCACGCGCGCGGCGGTCTCGCGGGCGCTGGCGCGCTCGAGGATGTCGCGGACGTCCGAGGCGTTGTACTTCTGCGTGCCGACGAGGTCGGCGTGGCCCGGGCGCGGGAGGTGGACCTCGGGGACGTCGGCGTCCACCGGCCACGGGCTCATCCGCTCTTCCCAGTTGGCGTAGTCGCGATTCGGGACCTGCATGGCGACCGGCCCGCCGAGCGTGCGCCCGTGGCGGACGCCCGCCGTGACGTCCGCGCGATCGGTCTCGATCTTCATGCGCCCGCCGCGGCCGTGCCCGAGCTGGCGGCGCGCCAGATCGCGGTCCAGTGCCTCGCGATCGAGCTGCAGGCCGGCCGGGAGGCCTTCGAGGATGCAGGTGAGGCCGGGCCCGTGGGACTCGCCGGCAGTGGTCATGCGCAGGCTCATTGCCCGGCGCAGTCTAGGACGGATTCACCCCTGGAGGGCTGCGCTGGCCACCACGCGGCCGGTGCGGCGCGCCTGCAGCGTGCCGATGGAGCTGGCCCTCGCCTTCGCGCGGCCGCGCTGCTTGGCCGACAGGCGGCGAATGACGCCGTCGGCCACGTCGAAGCGGTAGCGGTCCAGTGTGTCGGCCGCACCGTTGCGCCGCGCCTTGCGGACGGCGGCCCGGCCGGCCTTCGCGGCCTTCTTGGCCTGCTTCTTCGCCGCGGAGCTCGCCTTCTTGCTGCCGCCGCGCTTCACGATCGAGGTGACCTCGAGCTGGTACTGCACGGGCGCGCCGCCCTCGGCCGGCGTCGCGCCGTCCAGGAACATCGTGGCACCCTTGTCGAGCTCGAGGGTCTCGCAGACCTCCGCCGACGGGCGACATGTGCCGTCGCCGACGGCGGCGCCGATGCCGTCGCCCATGAGGAAGACGGCGGTCTTACCGTCGTCGAGGACGCCCATGTAGACGAACATGGGGGTCTCGGCATTCGGCAGAGGTGATAGGCGCGGCACGTTCTTGTACGTCGTGATCTCGCCGTCGGCGGGACCGAACTTCACGGTGAGGTCATAGCCGACCTCGCCGCTGCCCTTCGTGGAACTGCTGCTGTCGTCGTCCGAGGAGCCGGAATCACCGCTGGTGTCCTTGCCGCTGCCGGAGTCCGACGAGCCGCTGTCGCTCCCGGAGTCGCTGGACCCCGACGTGGACGTTCCGCTGCTGCCGTCGGTGTTCACGCCCGCGCCGGTCCCAGACGTGTTTGTGTCGGTGGCGGTGCCGGCGGCCTGTGTCCCGGCGCCGGGCACCTCCTCGGCGGGCGGGTCGAAGAACGGGTTGCGCATGCCGCCCGAGGCGGGCCCGTCGCCGGGCTCGGCGGTCTGGACGACGGCCGCACGCAGCCCCTGGTCCGGTGTCGTGCCGGGTGCGACGGCCACCTCGTCGCCACTGCCGCCTCCGCGTGCGAGCACCGCCGGCGCGGCGATGATGGCGATGCCGAGCACGAGCGCGATCGGCCACAGGCGCTTGTCGATCAGGTCCTGCCCGAGTCCACGCAGCCAGCTCACTGGGCAGCACCTCCCGCGGGGGTCGAAGTGGGTGTCGCGGACGAAGAGGAGGAGGAGGCGGCGGGCGGCGCGGTGGACGCGGCGGCTCCGGTGGAAGTCGCGGTCTGGCCCTGTGTGGCGGCCGCGGGGTCGTCCTTCACCGACGGCAGCGGCGCGGAGTACGCGGTGACGGTGACCTCGGCCTGGACGTCGGGGAAGCCCTTGCTCCCGGGGGTCAGCTTGACGGTGTTGACCGCGAGCAGCCGGCCGCGAACGTCGATCTCGTCGCCGCCCTTGCGGATCAGCGTGTAGCGATCGATCTGACGCAGGAAGCGCGTCATCGCGAAGTAGCCGCCGTCGAAGGTCAGCGTCACCGGGATCTGGGTGACTTCGCCCGGGAGCGTCCCCGCCGGCTCCGACGAGCCCTCAGCCGAATCCTCCGACGAGCCGGCGGTCGAGGGTGCCGCGGCTGTGCCCTCCGTGACCGTGACGGCCCGGAAGTCGACGCCCGTGTCCTCGGCGGTGTTCTCGAGCTGGTAGACGAGCGACGCGATCTGGTCCTGCAGCGGCACGGCCTTGCCGAGGCGCACGACGCTGGCGTAGTCCTCGGTGTACTCGGCGCGGGCGCCCTGGGCGACCGCGGCCTTCGCGGCGGCGTCGTCGGCAGCGACCTGCGCCTGCTCGACCTGGGTCTTGACCTCGGCGACATCCGCCCGCTTGGGCTTGATGAGCAGGAACCAGCCTGCTGCGGCGAGGACGACGCAGAGGACGACCATGATCACGGTGCGGTCCTGACGCGTCATGACGAGCCCTCCTCCGGCGCGGACTCGCCGGACTGGGCGGCCGGCGCAGCCGTGCTGCCGGCCTGGGCGCTCGCCGCGGTGTCATCCGTGCGGAAGATGACCGCCAGCGTGAACTGCGGCTTCTCCTCGTCGCCGCCGCGACAGTCGCCGCCGGAGCTGGCACCGGCGCCGGCGGCCCCGCCCTTCGACGAAGACTCGAGGCGCACCCGGTCGACACCCTGCATGGCCCGCAGGCGCGCCATGAGCAGCGCGACGGACGCCTGCGAGGTCGCGCAACCGGTCATGGTGATCTGCGGGGCGCCGACGGCAGCAGCCGCCGGGTCAGAGCCGGCGGCGGCGGTCACGCCCTGGCGCGTCCCGTCGAGCGAGACGAGGTCCACGTTCCCCGGGAGCACCCGGGCGATCTCGCGCATGGCGAGGCCCCAGTCGAAGCGCTGGTCGGCGATCGTGATCACCGTCTGCTCGCGCTCGTCGGCGATCTGACCGAAGCGGACGTAGGGCTCGAGCGCCGCCGCGGCCTCGACGCCTGTCGCGCTGTCGGCGGTGAGCTGGGCGAGCTCCTGCTCCTGGGTGTTCAGGCTGCGCGTGGTCAGGCCGTACATGACGGCGATGACCGCGAGGACGCCGAGGACACCGAGGACACCGTAGACGGCGCCGCCGGAGCGGTCAGGCGCGCCCGCGCCGCGGCGCGAGTCCATGGGGATGAGGTTGACGGCCTTCATGCTGCCGGTGCCTCCTCGACCGCAAGGCCCGCGGCGACCGTGACGGCGCCGCCGGGCAGTTCGAGTCCGTCGCCGGTGGCGGCGACGGTGCGCTCCTCGACGGGCATGCCGAGCGCCGTCGAGATCGCGTCGCCGAAGCCCGGGACCGTCGTCGCAGGGCCGGTCAGCAGCGCGCGCTCGACCGGAGCGGTCGTGGTCTGTTCGCTCTGCGCCTGATGGAAGTCCAGGGAGGTCCGCACCTCGCCGCTGACGCGCTGCACGCCGCTCTCGAGCGCCACGCGGGCGTCGGCGATGATCGCGGGATCCCCCTCGATCTCCTCGAGCGGCTTGGTCATCCCGACGTGTGTCAGCCAGGCGCGGGAGTGCTCGAGCGTGAGCCCGCGCCGCTCGGCCAGGTCGACGGCGATGCCCTGCAGGCCGCTGCCGGACACGCGGGTGAAGAGGCAGGTGCCGTTCTCGGCGACCGCGAGGTTCGTCATGCCCCCGACGCTCAGGTACAGCGTCGGGGTCACGTCGGGCGCGGGGATCGCGCGCATCATCGCGAAGGCGGAGAGGTCGATGCCCTCGACGCGCAGGCCCGCGGCGCGGACGGCGTCGAGCACGCGGTCGACCATGTCGCGCCGGGCGGCGACGATCATGACACGCAGGCGGGGGCCGCCGGGGCGCTCGACGATGCCGGCGCTCTGCCAGTCGAGCACCGCGGTGTCGAGCGGCATCGGCACGGCGTCCTGGGCCGCGAACCGCACGGCGGTGTCGAGCTGCTTGGCATCCTCGATCGGCGGCAGCTCCACCCAGCGCATGACGATGCGCTGATTGGCGACGCCGACGCGCACGCGCTTGCCGAGCCCCTTGTTCTCCTTCCAGAGTTCGCGCAGGACGGCGGTGAGCGACTCGGCGTCGGCGACCTCGCCGTCGCGGACGACGCCGGGCTGCAATGCCGCAACGGCGGCACGGCGGACGGTGAGGCTGCCGTTGACCTCGACCTCAGCTGCCGAAATGGAGCCGGGGTCGACATCAAGGCCGACGATTGAACGGGTGGAGCCGCGGGATCTCATGTGCATCGGAGGGAGCGGCAGGGGTGCCGCTGTCCCAGTTGATCGTCCGCAGGGGCCCGCTTCTTCAGCAGAAGGTCTCTCGGCCATCCGTCCGTCCACGCCCCCAGCCGGAATCCGGTGTGTTACAGGGCCGTCCCGCGGACCTCCCGGGCGCGCTCAGAACGTGTCGAGGTACCAGTCGATGATGTCCTGGCCGACGAGCATCGCGACCACGCCGCCAAAGGCCAGGAACGGCCCGAAGGGGATGCGCGTGCGACGCCCCTCGCTCATCCCGACGTTCATCACGACCCCGATGCCGACGACCACCCCGGTCGCCAGCCCGATGAGCAGCGCGGGTCCGACGGGCGCGCCGAGGTAGAGCCCCATCACGCCGGAGAGCTTGGCGTCGCCCATCCCCATCCCCTTCGGATTGATGAGCGCGGGCAGCCCGAGGAACAGCGCCGCGGCCGCGCCCGCGATGAGGCGCTCGACCTCGCCGTCGATGTCGAGCGCCATGCCCAGGACGACCGCGACGATCGCGGCGGGCAGGGTCAGGCGGTTCGGGATGAGCTGGAGCTCGAGGTCGATCGCCGCGATCGGGATGAGGAACGTGACGAGCGCCAGGCCGAGCACGAGCAGCGTCGTGTCGTCGTAGTGCACGGCGACCGTGACGGCGTACAGCACCGCGGTCCCGGCCTCCACCAGCGGATAGCGCTTGGAGATCGGCGCACCGCAGTCCCGGCACGTCCCGCGCAGCAGCAGCCACGAGAGCAGCGGGATGTTGTCCCGCGCGCGAATGGTCGCCCCGCAGTCCGGGCAGTGAGACCGCCCGCCGAACGGCGACTCGTGCTTGGGGACCCGAGAGACGAGGACGTTGAGGAACGAGCCGATGAGCAGCCCGCCCACGGCGGCGGCGACGATGGCGAGAGCCATGACCCGCGAACCTAGACCCGCGGGCGGACGCCGCCTACTGGGCCGGCACCTGCTCCTGCTGCGTGGCGAGCTTCCAGTTGCTGTTCTCCGGCGCCAGGAACTTCGGCGGGGAGCGGTACTTCATGCGGTTGTCGTACACGTAGTTCTTGATGTAGCCGGTGCCGCCCGAGCCGCTCGTGGCGACCGGCCCGCGCACCTGCTGCGCGATGGCGCCGAACACGTTGAGGTTGCCCTGCTTGGCGCCGCAGTCGTAGCGGTCGACCATGAAGCGGTCGGTGAGCGCCAGGATCGCAGCCTGGACCGTCACCTCGCCGAGGTCGCCGGCGCCGCACGGGTGGTAGATCCGGATCCAGTCGTTGGCGATCAGGCCGAGCATGGCGTCGCCCGACTTCAGGATGTCCTCACGCACCACGACGTCGCTCGCCGCGGCGATCGTGAGGTTCGCGCTGTACGTGCCGCGCACCCATGCCTCGCCGCAGTTGTCACGGGCGCTGGCGTACGGGTTCGACGGATAGCCGCTGGTGTTCAGCGAGTGCGAGGCGCAGCCGGTGTCGTTCGAGACGTAGACGAGACCGTTGGACGGGAACGCCATCGACACGTTGTTCAGCGACGTGCCGTCCTGCCGCATGCCGGTGACCGTCATGTTCGAGCCGTTGAGCACGATCGTGGTCTTACGCTTGAACCGGTAGTTCGACAGCGTCTGGTTGTACAGCTCGCTGTTCGTCGTCGGCATCTGCAGGACGTCGGCGTTCTTGCGGAACGTGCCGACGTTCGGGTTGATCGTCGTCGCGCCGGCCTCGTTCCAGTTCGGGTTCGGGCCGCAGTTGGTGCCGCTGGCCTTGGTCCAGCCGTTGCCCGAGTTGCCCTCGCCCGGCATGGCGGTCTCGATCCGGTCCGACGGATAGCGGCCGAACGTCGCGCCGCCGCAGATCAGCAGCGTGTCGTTGCTGTGCAGGGGGCCGCTGATGATGTCCGTCGGCGCGAACTGGATGTTGCCCGACTCGCTGTCGGTGAAGTAGACGAAGTCGGCGAACCCGGGCTTGCGGAACGTCGCGATGACCGAGCGCTTGACCGTCGACGTGGAGCTCGACCTGCCGGTGACGCGGATCCGGAAGCTGCCCGAGGTCTGGTCGATGAACGTCGCGTCCGGGCTGGTCGAGTCGCAGCTCGTCGCGCCGTTGGCCGGCAGGAGCTCGATGGCGTACTGCGCGGTGGAGTTCGGCAGCGTCGTCCACGTCCGCTCCGCGTTCTGCGCGACGGCCTGGTTGAGCTGCAGCTGCGTCGCGGTGGTGCAGAGCTGCCACAGGTCGGGATTGATCGTCAGGTAGTACGCGTATGCCTGCACACCCGATTCGGCTGCGGCGTAGGCCTGCTTGCGCTGCACGTCGTCGCCGCCTCCGCGCACGTCGCCCTGCGTGGCGGCCACCGCCGCCGCGGAGGCCGAGATGATCACCATCAGGGAGATCATCACGAGCGCCATCGTGAAGCCGCCCTCGTCAGCGGCGCGGGCGCGCAGGAACCGGATCAGGCGCATGGCAGCGTGCCCTCCTGGGCGTCGGGGTCGGCGGTGCGAGCCGTCGCGCTGTTCTCGAAGCGCAACGTCGGGAGGGTCTGGCTGACCCGGTCGGTCGTCGTCTGAAACGCGACCTGCACCCGCACGACGCGGTACAGGTCACCTGCCGACAGCGGCGTGGTGAGCAGGAGCGTGGCGCTCGCAGGCGTTCCCGTGAAGGTGTAGTACCGCAAGAACGGCGTCCCGCTGACCAGCTGGACCCCGTCGGCGATGACGCGGGTCTCCGCCGCGTTCCAGCTCGTGACGTCCGGCGGCCGGCCCACGCCGAGCTGGGTGGTCTCGGTGATCCGGCCCTTGCCGCCGGTGGCGTCGGGGACGAAGGTGATCGTCCGGCGCTGGACGCGCTGGTAGTCCGTCTGCGCGCTCGCGACGCTCGTGTAGAGCTGCACGCTGGTGTCGCTGCCGGCGAGGAAGGCCGGTGACCCGTCACCGAGGCACGTCTGGGCGCGCAGGGACCGGGTGATGTCGTTGACCGCGC
Organism: Solirubrobacteraceae bacterium; assembly: GCA_051306365.1. Lineage (GTDB taxonomy): Bacteria > Actinomycetota > Thermoleophilia > Solirubrobacterales > Solirubrobacteraceae > Svornostia. The sequence goes on along the minus strand of JBPPNC010000213.1, from coordinate 2,780 downwards.
CGCGTCCGAGCTGGAGCGCTGCGACCCGCGACGAGGCGTCGACCTGCGTCTTGACCGCGACCTGGACCAGCATGAACGCCGCGGCGATCAGCACGGTGCCCGCAACCATGCTGACGAGCAGCTCGATGAGCGTGAAGCCCCGCTCGTCTGAGAGACGCGCGCGCATCCTCAACAGGTCCCCGAGCTCCAGCCGGAGTCGGGCGCGTAGTACGTGCACCATGGCACGTAGAGCGGGCACCAACCCCAGTCCGAGTAGCTGTAGTAGTCGAAGTTCCGGGTCACGGACGTCGCGCCCGGGAAGCCATTCGTGCTCGAGCCGGTGAACTTGTAGTTGCCGGCGCCCACGCCCCCACCCCCGTAGTACACGTTCGTGCAGACGCTGATGCTCGACGCGCTGTACGGGAACCCCGGGTCGGCGAGCTTGCCGCCGCTGGCGGCCGTCGTCGGCCGCGAGTACACGGTGCCGCACACGTCGGTGACCTTCACGGTCCCGTTCGCATTGGCCCCCCGGACCTGCGTCACCACGTCGAGCGCCGGCATCCGGACGTTGACGCTCACGTTTGCGCCCGGCCCAACGGTGGCGTTGGTCTCATAGGCCACCGGCGGCCTGGCCGCCGCGCAGTTGCCCGCGTACACCGTGTACGGCTGGGCGTCCGGCGGCACGCTGACGTTGAACGACCCGCTCGTGACGTTGAAGTACTGCGTCGCGCGGCTGGGATGCGCGATCGCGACCCTCGTGGGCGACGAGGGCACCGACACAGCGCTGCGCGTGGAAGAGAACGTACCGCTGATCGTGCCGCCCTGGCTGTACGTGTACGAGCGCTGCGTGACCTCCTGGCCGGCGACGCTGATCGACTCGGCGACCGACGCCGACCCGTCCGTGGTCATGTAGCCGGCCTTGCTGAAGCTCATGTCGTAGGTGGCGGCCGTGATCGGGCTCCACGACACGCAGCCGTTGCTGTCGGTCGACCCCGCCGGGACGCCGCCGCCGACCGTCACGGGGACGCCCGCGACGCCGTTGCCGTTGATGTCCGTGATCCGGATGACGAGCGCCCCCTGGGTCGACAGGGTGCCGCGGGCACCCGGCGCCAGCAGGCTGGTGACGGAGACCGGGTTGCTGCTCCTGCCGGGCCAGCTGACCGAGACGGACAGACGCAGATAGGTCGGCGGGCCCGCGACTTCGCAGATGGACCCGGTCGCGGGTTGCGAGACCCACTCGGCCTTCGCGGTCCGTGTGTAGCTCACCCCGTTCTGGGAGACGGTCTGCGGCGTGCCGGTCATGGCGGTGAGCTCACTGATGCGCAGACTGCGCATGCGCTCGATCTCGTTCTCGGCGATGTTCGCCGCCGCGGCCTTGTGCTTGGCGTCGCCGCTGTTGCGCGCCGACACGTCGAAGCCGGACATGACGCCCACGGCGATGATGCCGAGGACCATGGCGCTCATGACGATCTCGATGAGCGTCGAGCCCGTTTCGCTTTGGAGTCGGCGGACCATCACAGCGGGAATCGGCGTGCCGCGTCGGAGGTTGAGCGTGAACTCGGTATGGCAGCCGAATGACCGATAGAACGACGCGGAGCGGGCCCGAGGGCCCGCTCCGATCCAGCGTAAGGCTGTGGCTACGAGCCGTCAGCTACCAGCTGGTGCCCGAGCAGTTCGAGCCCGAGGTCGCGCGGATGACCGCGCCACTGGCCGGCTTCTCGATGCTGAAGTTGCAGCCCGAGGCCGACTGGGCGACGACGGTGTAGGTGCCCGCGCCCGAATCCGAGATCCGGACCTGGCCGGCGCCCGAGCCGACGTCGAGTCCGGTGTTGGCGAGCGAGCAGCCGACGTACGTCTGCGCGTCGGCGTAGCACGTCTCCATCTGGGTGACCGCGTTACGCGCGTTGCTCTTGGCGCCCGAATCCTGCGCCTTCTCGCGCTGGTTCAGGAACGTCGGCAGCGCGATGGCGGCCAGAATGCCGATGATGAGAACGACGACGAGGAGCTCGATGAGCGTAAAGCCCTGCTCGTCCTTGAGCCGGTGTGACATGACGGTGGTGCCCTCCTGTTGGAGCCAATGGGTGTGGTGCAGAAGCCGTTCCCTCAATCGGTTGGCGCCGTCCGTCTTTTGAGCGAAGATCACCGGTCTGGACGCATGATCCCCCGCCGCCTGCTCACCGTGATGCTGCTCCTGCTCGTCGGTCTCGTGATCGCGAGCGCCGTCGCCCCGCCGCCCGAACGGCAGGGCCAGGACGCCGCGCGCACCACCACGAGCACGGCGCCGAAGACGACCTCCACGGCCGCGCGGCCTGCCGCCGCCACGCCATCGGGCGTGGACGCCGTCCTGCCCGAGGACCGGACCGTCCGCGCGCGGCCCGGGCAGGCCATCGAGCTGCAGGTCACGTCAGAGCAGCCGGCCACCATCGAGATCCCCGACCTCGGGGCGATGCAGCCCGCGGCCCCCGGGGCGCCAGCGCAGTTCATCGTCGCGTTCGACGCAGCGGGCCGCTACGACGTGCGGGACGTGGACGCGGACGCGTCCGTCGGCACCGTCGAGATCGGCCAGTAGCCGCTCAGGCGTCGGACGCAGGCCGGCGCCGGGCAGCCTGCGCGTCGTGCTCCGGGGCGAAGACCCCTGTGCCCTCGCACCACGGGCAGTCGACGGTGCTGGGCGAGCCCCCGAAGTTCGAGATCACCTTGCCGGTGCCACGGCACGGCGGGCAGGGGATCGGCTCGGCGGGAGCCTCGGTGGGGTCGTCGTCGGCGGCGGTCACAGCGGCGGGCAGGCTACTGGGTCACGT
>JBPPNC010000202.1:0-29994 GCA_051306365.1 Solirubrobacteraceae bacterium | reverse complement strand
GCTGGGCGGGCGAGGCGCTGGCGCTCAGGCCACCGCCGCTGGTGCGGTCGTCCTCGTAGGGCTCGCGCTCGACCTCGGCCTCGCCGAGGTCGTCCATCGTCGTGCCACGCCGGCCGTCGGCGGCCAGCAGGAGCTTGAAGTCATGCGGGCTGGTGGCGGCCTTCATCGCCTCCTCGACGCTCACCCGGCCGGCCTTGACGTGACTGAACAGCGCCTGGTCGAAGGTCTGCATGCCGTAGTAGCCGCCCTCGGTGATGACCTCGCCGAGCTTGCCCGTCTGCTCGGGGTCGAGCACCATGTCGCGCACGCGGCCGGTCATCCGCAGGACCTCGCAGGTCGCCGCGCGCCCGCCGTCGACGGTCTTGACGAGCCGCTGGCTGATGATGGCCTTCAGCGTGCCCGCGATCATCGCCCGCGCCTGCTGATGCATGTGCGGCGGGAAGAAGTCGATGATGCGGTTGATCGTCTCCGTCGCATCGACGGTGTGCAGTGTGCTGAAGACGAGATGGCCGGTCTCCGCGGCGGACAGGGCGGTCTGCACCGTCTCCTCGTCGCGCATCTCGCCGATGAGGATGACGTCCGGGTCCTGGCGCAGCACACGGCGCAGTGCACGCTTGAACGACATGGTGTCCATGCCGACCTCGCGCTGATTGATGAGCGCCTGATGGTCCTTGTGCAGGAACTCGATCGGGTCCTCGATCGTCACCACATGCTTGGAGTAGTTGCGGTTGATGTGGTCGATCATCGACGCGAGCGTCGTCGACTTGCCCGAGCCGGTCGTCCCGGTGACGAGCACGATCCCGCGCTCCTCATCGGCGATCTCGCGCATCACCTGCGGCAGCTTCAGCTCGTCGAGCGACTGGATCTCGAACGGGATCGCGCGGGCGACGAGGCTCACCGTGCCGCGCTGCTGGAACGCGTTGACGCGGAAGCGACCCACGCCGGTGATGGCATACGAGAAGTCGACCTCGTGCTCGGTCGCGAACTCCTCGAGCTTGGTCGCGTCGCGGAGCATGTGACGGACGGCGCCCTCGGTGTCGGCCGGGGTCAGCGCCTCGGCGCCCGCGAGCGGGACGAGCTCGCCGTTGAGGCGCATGCGGGGCCCGGTGTAGGCCCGCAGGTGAAGGTCGGAGCCGCCCGTCTCGACGAGCTCTCGCAGAGCAGATTCGACATCGAACACGGGGCTGGGGTCGGCATGCGCGGTGCCGTGCTTGACCCGCGGACGACCCCGGTGGACGGGCGACCGGTGCCCCATGCCGCGTGTCCAGATTCCGTGCAGGTTTCAGGGCCTTCGCTCAAGCCGAAACGCGGAAACTCCGATGTACGCGTGGAATGGACGACCTGACCCTGCCCGCCTGGAGTCCTCGCCGCCGCGCGGTCGCCGCCGCGCTCGTCGCGGCGATGGTCGTGTCGCTCGCGATGCTCGCCGTCGGCGGCACGGCGCTCGAGCGCCTCGTCGCCGCGACCGGGGTGACCTTCGTGGCCCTCTCCGGCGCCCTGCTCGTCCGCGCGACGAGCCGTGACCAGCTGCGCGCCGTGCGCCACGCCCGGGCGGCCGAGGGCCGCCTGCGCGCGAGCGAGTCGCGCTATCGCGGGCTCATGGCGAACGTGCCGGTGGGCGTCTTCCTCGCCGACGGGGCCGGCGAGCTGTTGTACGTCAACGACACCTGGTGCGAGCTGACCGGCCTGACCCCCGGCCGCGCGCTCGGGCACGGCTGGCTGCAGGCCATCCATCCCGATGACCGCGAGCGCGTGTCGGGCTCCTGGTTCGTCACCACCGGACAGGACCGCGCGTTCCACGGCGAGCTGCGGATGGGCGACCCGGCCTCGGGAGACCCGGTGCGCCACGTCTTCATCGAGACCGAGCGGGTCGACGATGTGGGCGGCGGAGAGCCCGGCTTCATGGGCACCGTCATGGACGTCACCGATCGCCGCCGTGCGGAGGAGCTCCTGCGTGACTCCGAGCGCCGCCACCGCCTCATCAGCGCGAACCTTCCCGGTGCCGTCGTCGCGATCCTCGATCACGACCTGCGCATCACCCTCCTCGAGGGGGAGATCGCCGAGTCGGCGTTCGATCCCGACGCCCTGATCTTCGAGTCCGTCAGCGTCCTCGCGGGCTCCGACGAGACACAGGCGCTCACCGCCGCCGCCGAGGGGGCGCTGCGGGGCATCGACGCCACCGTCGAGCTCGACAGCGACCGCCTCGGCCGAATCCTCGAAGTCCAGCTCGGCCCGTACCGCGACGAGCTGGGCGAGATCCTCGGCGTGCTGCTCGTCGGCACCGACGTCACGACGCAGCGCCTCGCCGATGCTGCCCTGCGCCACGCCGAGCGCCGCTTCCGCGCCGTGTTCGAGGAGGCGCCGATCGGCATTGCCGTCGTCGGCCTCGATGGCCGTCTGCGCCAGGTCAACCGCGCGCTGACCGACATCACCGGCTACCGCCGCTCGGAGCTGGAGAAGACGGCGCTGCACACCATCACGCACCCGGACGACCTCGACGCGAGCGGCGAGGCGCTCTCCGCGCTCGCCGACGGCGAGACCGAGGCGCAGGAGATCGAACTGCGCTACCTGCACGCCTCCGGGCATCCCGTGTGGGTGTCGATGCAGGCCACGCTCGTGCGCGACCCCGAGGACGTGCCCGACTTCCTCATCGTCCAGGTGCAGGACGTCACCGAGCGCCGCCGCTTCGAGGACCGCCTGCGGCACATGGCCGATCACGACCCGCTCACCGGCCTGCCCAACCGCCGCGCCTTCGAGGCCGCGCTCGAGGGCCAGGTCGAGCACGTCAAGCGCTACGGACCCTCCGGCGCGCTGCTGGTCCTCGACCTCGACGGCTTCAAGTACGTCAACGACACGCTCGGCCACTCCGCCGGCGACGAGCTGCTCGTCAGCGTCGCGTCGGTCCTGCGCGAGCGGCTGCGGACCACCGACGTCCTCGCCCGCCTCGGCGGCGACGAGTTCGCCGTCCTGCTGCCCCAGGGCGGCCGCGACGAGGCGTGGACCGTGGCCCAGGCGCTCGTCGAGTCCATCCGCAACCGCGCGGACCGCCTCCGCGGCGAGCTCGCCGGCCGCATCACCGCGTCGGTCGGCGTCGCGCTCTTCACCGCGGAGGAAGCCTCCAGCGAGGAGGTGTTCGTCAACGCCGACCTCGCGATGTACGACGCGAAGGAGGCGGGCCGCAACCGCGTCTGCTTCTTCCAGGACGACGAGCAGCACGAGTCGAAGATCAAGGCCCGGATGGAGTGGGTCGAGAAGATCGTCCAAGCGCTGGACGAGGACCGCTTCGTCCTCCACGCCCAGCCGATCGTCGACCTGCAGAAGATGGAGGTCGCCTGGCACGAGCTCCTCATCCGCATGATCGACGAGCAGGGCGAGCTCGTCCCGCCCGGCGCGTTCCTCTACGTCGCCGAGCGCTTCGACCTCATCCAGACGATCGACCGCATGGTCGTGCGCAAGGCCATCGAGTACATGGAGCGCGAGGGCCGCGCCGGCCGTTCGCTGCCCGTCAGCGTGAACGTCTCGGGCCGCTCGCTCGGCGACCCGGAGCTCCTCGAGATCATCGAGGAGGACCTCACGCGGGCCAAGCACGTCCACCCCGGCGACCTCGTCCTCGAGGTCACGGAAACCGCCGCGGTATCCGACATCCCGTCGGCCCGCATCTTCAGCGAGCGCCTCTCCGAGCTCGGCTGCCGCCTGGCGCTCGACGACTTCGGCGCAGGCTTCGGCTCGTTCTACTATCTCAAGCACCTCCCCTTCGACGTGCTGAAGATCGATGGCGAGTTCGTCCGCGGCTGCGCGACGAACCCCACCGACCGGCTGGTCATCAAGGCGCTCGTCGACATCGCCCGGGGCATGGGCAAGGTCACCGTGGCGGAGTTCGTCGGCGACGACGAGATCGTCCGCCTGCTGCTGCGCGAGGGCGTCGACCTCGGCCAGGGCTACCACCTCGGCAAGCCGCGCCCGCTCGAGGAGCTCCTCGGTCCGTACCCCGAGGACGAGGCCGTCCCGGACGTCGACGTGGCCGCGCAGACCCGCGACCTGGGGTAGGACCTTCCGGTCAGGCCGGTGTCCGTGCAAGGATGCCGCCAGGGATGAGTGGAACGGCTGAGGGGACCGAGCAGCTGATCGCCCGGCGGGCCCAAGCGCAGGAGCGCGAGGAACTCGCCCGGGCCAAGCAGCACGAGCGCGGGCGGCAGACCGCCCGGGAGCGGATCGACCGCCTGCTCGACGACGGCTCGTTCACCGAGGTGGACCGCTACCGCCGCGAGCCGCTGGGCGCCCCCGGCACCCCGCGCCCGGAGGGCGACGCGGTCATCACGGGACACGGCACGGTCGACGGCCGCCCCGTCGCTGTGTACTCCCAGGACTTCACGGTCCTCGGCGGCTCGGTCAGCCTCACGGTCGGCCAGAAGGTCTCGAAGGTCATGGACATCGCTGCCAAGGGCGGCATGCCGATCGTCGGCATCAATGACAGCGGCGGTGCCCGCATCCAGGGCGGGCTCGCGGCGCTCACCGGGTACGGCGAGATCTTCAGGCGCAACGTCGCGCTGTCGGGCGTCGTGCCGCAGCTCAGCCTCATGATGGGGCCGTGCGCCGGCGGCGCAGCCTATTCGCCGGCGATGACGGACTTCGTGCTCATGGTCCGGCAGAGCTCCTACATGTTCGTCACCGGGCCCGAGGTCATCCGTGCCGTCACCGGCGAGCGCGTGGACGCCGAGACGCTCGGCGGCGCCGACACCCACGCCACCCGCTCGGGCGTCGCGCATCTCGCCACCGACAGCGAGGACGAGTGCATCGAGGACGCGCACGCGCTCCTGAGCTTCCTGCCGTCGAACTACCGCTCGCTCGCGCCCGACGCCCCGCCCGGCGCGGCGCCGGAGGGCCACCGCGATGTCGGCAGGCTCGTCCCGACCGACCCGCAGCGCAGCTATGACATGCGCAACGTCATTCGCAACATCGTCGACGACGCGGACTTCCTCGAGATCCAGCCCGAGTGGGCCATGACGATGATCTGCGGCTTCGCCCGCTTGGATGGCGTGGCCGTCGGCATCTACGGCAACCAGCCGCAGGTCCGCGCCGGCGTCATCGACATCGACGCGTCCGAGAAGGCCGCCCGGTTCATCCGCACCTGCAACGCATACAACATCCCCCTCGTCTGCTTCGCCGACGTCCCCGGCTATCTGCCGGGCGTCGAGCAGGAGTGGGGCGGCATCATCCGCCACGGCGCGAAGCTCATCTTCGCCTGGACCGAGGCGACGGTGCCGAAGCTCACGGTCAACACGCGCAAGGCCTACGGCGGCGCGTACGGCGTCATGGGCGCCAAGCAGCTGCTCGGCGACGTGAACCTCGCATGGCCCCAGGCCGAGCTCGCCGTCATGGGCGCCGAGGGCGCCGTGAGCGTGCTCGGGCGCCGTGAGCTCAAGGAGGCCGCGGACCCGGAGGCCAAGCGGGCCGAGCTCCTCGACCGCTACCGCCGCGAGCTGCTCACGCCGTACCCGGCGGCCGAGCGCGGCTACGTCGACGACGTCATCGACCCGGCCGAGACACGCGACAAGCTCATCGCGGCGCTGCACGCCCTGCGGCCGAAGTTCCAGGACGTCATCGAGCGCAAGCACAGCAACATCCCGCTGTAGCCCTCAGTCGGCGCCGCGCACCGCCCGCTCGACGAACGCGAGCTTCTCGATCACGGGCGGGCTGATGACGAACGGGTAGGGATCGTCCAGGCCAAGGCTGCGCGCCATCCCGTTGAGCGCCGGAATGAGGGCGAACCACGCGAGGAGGACGGCCCGGGGTGCGGCGTCCGCGTTGGGCTGGGCCGCGCCGGCGGCGCGCAGGTCGTACGCCTCGGCGGTCTGCACGCTGTCGCGGATGTGGAGGTAGTGGGCGAACGTCTCGGCCCAGTCCTCGGCCGGGTGCATCGTCGCGTAGGCGCTGACGTGCTCGTCCATCCAGTTCGCAGGCGGCCCGTTCTCGTAGTGGCGCTCCAGCGCGGCCTGGTAGTCCTCGCGCTCGTCGCCGAAGAGCGCGCGGCTCTCGTGCTCCAGCTCCGTGCCGCCGACGATGATCGGCCAGTAGTAGTGCCCGATCTCGTGGCGGAAATGGCCGAGCACGGTGCGGTACTGCTCGCCCATCTGGGCGCGCATCTCCTCGCGGTGCGCGTCGTCGACCTCGGCCAGGTCCAGCGTGATGACGCCTGACGCGTGGCCGGTCGTCACGTGTTCGTACTCGCTGGACAGCAGCCGGAACTCCAGTCCGCCCTCGCGCTCGGTCGCGGATTCGACGGGCAGCTCGAGCTCGCCGAGCTGGAACAGCAGCCAGCGCTTCGCGGCCTCGGCGCCCACGAGTTCGTCGATCGCTCCCGCGTCGTCCGACGGTGGCCGTGCAGCGGTCAGCGCGCAGCTGCGGCAGAGGCGGCCGGGCGCGTCGGCGAGCCAGTTGCAGCCGATGAGCGCCGCGTTCACGCACCGGGGCAGCGAGCCGTCGTTGACGACGAGCTCCCGCTGCTCGGGGTCGAAGCTCTGCGCCGCCCCGCACGCCAGGCACGAGGAGTTTTCGAAATAGAGGCGGCGGCCGCAGCGGCCACAGGCGAAGACGCGCATAGGACGGGTATAGCCGAAGTTCGACGAGCTCCCGGACCGGGTGGACGTTCGAACCGGCTCAGGCCACGTCGCGCAGCTTCTGCGCCTCGGCGAGGCTCTGCAGCTTCTTCAGCGACTGGTTCTCGATCTGGCGGATGCGCTCGCGCGTCACGTTGAACGTGCGGCCCACCTCGTCGAGGGTGCGCGGGTGCTCGCCGCCGAGGCCGTACCGGAGCTCCAGCACGCGGCGCTCGCGGTACGACAGGTTCTCAAGCGCCTCGCGTAGTGCTTCCTTCGTGAGGATCTCCGCGGCGCGCTCGTAGGGCGACTCGGCGCGCTCGTCGGCGATGAACTGGCCGAACTCGGACTCCTCCTCGTCGCCGACCGGCTTCTCGAGGGAGACCGGGGCCTGAGCGGAGCGCTTGATCGAGTCGACCTCTTCGGGATCGATGCCCGTGACCTCGGCGATCTCCTCGGCCGTGGGCTCGCGGCCCAGCTCGGTGACGAGCTTGCGCTCGGCACGGCCGATCTTGTTCAGCTTCTCGACGACGTGCACCGGGATGCGGATCGTGCGCGCCTTATCGGCGAGCGCACGTGCGATCGCCTGGCGGATCCACCAGGTCGCGTACGTGGAGAACTTGAAGCCCTTGCGGTAGTCGAACTTCTCCGCCGCGCGCACGAGCCCGAGCGTGCCCTCCTGAATGAGGTCCAGGAACGGCAGGCCCTGGTTGCGGTAGTTCTTCGCGATCGAGACGACCAGGCGGAGGTTGGACTCGACCATCTTCTGCTTGGCGTCGAGGTCGCCGCGCTCAATGCGCTTGGCGAGATCGACCTCTTCCTGCGCGGTCAGCAGGCGGACCTTGCCGATGTCCTTGAGAAACAGCTGGAGGCTGTCCGTCGTCATGTCCGGCTTCAGGTCGATGGCCGTCTTGGCTTTGCGCTGACGGCGCTTGTCGGGCGCGCGCTCGACGGCGTTGGCCGCAACGGCCGACGGGTCGATCTCCTCGACGAGCTCGATCTCCGAGCCCTCGAGGAACGCGTGCAGCTCTTCGACATCGGCCTCGTCGAGATCAACCTCCGACACCGCCTGGGCGATCTCGGCGAACGTCAGCACGCCGGTGATCTGCCCCTTGGCGAGGAGCTGCTTGACCTCTTCGAGTTCCTGAAGTTCGACTACTGACATGAATGGTCTTTCGCTCGTGCCCGGCTTCCGAGTGTAGGACGGTTTCCGGGCGCTCTTGCTCTCGACGGAGGACGCTGAGGATCTTGGTCGGTGCCGATGCCGCTTCCGAGCTTGGTCCTCGCAACGCGCAACCATCCTAGGGTGCCCGTTTCGACCTCGTCAACGCACGGGGCCGGCCCCGTGCGACTGGTACGTAGAACGACGCGATATGTCACAGGTTTCGGCGCAAACCGAAGAATCCTCAAACTGCGATGATGCGGACATGGCCGACAAGTCGAACGAGCGCGATGTCCTGACCAGCCTTCCTCGCACCCGTCCCGCCCGCCGCAGCACCAAGCGCGGCGCGGTCGGAGCCGCGGCAGCGCCTGCCGCGGACACGCCTGCGGCGAAGGCCAAGCCGGCCGGGGCGAAGGCCGAGCCGGCGGCGGCGAAGAAGCCCGCCGCGAAGCCCAAGCCGGCGGCCGCCAAGGCCGTGGCAGCGAAGCCGAAGGCCGCCGCAAAGCCCAAGGCTGCCGCGGCAAAGCCCGCGTCGAAGGCCGCCGCGAAGCCGAAGGCGACGGCCGCAAAGGCCGCGGCGAAACCGAAGACCGCCGCCAAACCGAAGGCCGCGGCGAAGCCGAAGGCCACCGCGGCGAAGGCCAAGCCGGCCGCCCCGAACGCCGCGCCTGAGCGCGCCGCCGCGGTGCCCCCCGCCGGCTACGCCACGCCCGCCGGCGCGGCCCCGCAGCCCGAGAACGGCTCCAATGACCTGCTGTCCACGAGCGTCCAGGCCGCCGAGGAGCTCGCGTCCATCGGCTTCACACTGCTGAAGCAGGTCGCAGGGTCGCTGGCGTCCAAGCTGCCGAAGCCGTAGAGGTTGTCGTAACCACGCTTCCTCCGGCGGGCACCCTGCGCTAGGGTTCCCGCCGTCAGCCGAGTCACCGGGCGCCCGCGCCCGGTGAGCGGGGGAACCACTGCGGGCCGGACGTTCGGCCCGCCGGGGCGAATCGGCGCCAACGACTTCGGTCCGCGGCGCGGTAGCGCACACGCGCGAGCCCGTCAGCTCACCCCGTAGGCGGACCGCCAGCCGTACCGATATCTGTGACTCGTTCGCGACCCCTCATCGCGGTGCTCTGCGCCGTCTCGATGGCCTGCCCTGCTGCGGCGGAGGCCCAGGCGCCCGCCGACGCCGGCGGTGCGGCCTTCGGCGAGCCGCTGCTCGGCGCCGAGCCGGCCGCGCTGCACGGCCGGATGACCACCATCAAGGGCAGCCGCCCTGACGCCGCGGGCAGGCAGGTCACCGTCCAGCGGCTCGTCCCCGACGTGGGCTGGCAGACCCTCGGCACCGCCTCCGCCGACGCCGCCGGCACGTTCGCCCTCCCGTGGCGCGCGGCAGATGTGGGCCGCTACCCGCTGCGTACCCTCGTCGACGGCCAGGCGCCCCCCCAGGCCCAGACCGCCAGCACCGCGCCGGATCATCCCGAGCTTGTCGTCTACCGCCCGGTGAAGGCCACGTGGTACGGCCCCCGCTTCTTCGGCAACAAGACCGCCTGCGGGCAACGGCTGCGCAAGAGCACCCGCGGCGTGGCGCATCGCACGCTCCCGTGCGGCTCGGTCGTCGAGCTCACGTACGGCGGCGAGACCGTGCAGGCCACCGTCATCGACCGCGGGCCCTTCCGGGCCGGCGTGCACTACGACCTCACGCAGGCCACGGCGCGCGACATCGGCTTCGACGGCCTCGAGACGATCGGCGTGCTGACGGTCTCCCGGCCGGCCGTCGCCGTCAAGCGCAAGCGCCGCTGAGCCGGCCTACGCCGCGGCGTCGACGTACGCCAGGGCGCGGTTCGTCAGCGCAGTGAGTGCGGGCGCGGGCTCCTCGACGGCCATCGGCCGATCGCGCAGTACCGCGTCGAGCTCCTCACCCAGCGGCGTGTCCGCACGGCCGGCGAGGCGCGCGGCCACCAGTGCGGCACGGCGCGTGGTACCGGGATCGATCGTCCACAGGCATTCGAACCGCCGCTGCAGATCGTCATCGTCGCCGGGCTCCGTGACACCCGGCTGCTCCCACGCGAGCAGGCACGCGGCGTACCCGGGGGCGTCGACGATGACCACCCACTCGTTGCCCAGCGCGTCGGCGCGCGCGATCGGCACCTCGACGGGGCCGGCGGCGGGACGGCGCAGCTCGGCGAAGTCCGCGAAGACCACGGCGGCGTCTGCCAGCTGGGCCATGCGCCGGTAGCGCGGTTCGACCGCGCGGTAGAACGGGTCGCGCTGGAAGGCCCCGAAGACGACCGGCGCGGCGGCGCGCGCGATGACCTCATGCTCGATCGCGCGGCTCAGCGCGATGAGCGTGGACTTGCGCAGCACCTGGGGCCGGACATTCGGCTCGGAGGCCGCGACGGCCGCGTAGATCGACGGGCGGTCGGTGGTCGCCCCCGTCTCGCGGGCCCGCTCGATCGCCGCGGGCACCGAGAGGCCACGGTGCCGGTAGGCGGCCACGCGGCGGAGCGTCTCGACGTCCTCGTCGGAGTACTGGCGATAGCCGGACGCGGTGCGCGACGGCTCGGGGAAGCCGAAGCGCTGCTCCCACATGCGGATCGTGCCGGGCGCGATACCGGTCTGCTCCGCCACATCCTTGATCGCCAATCCGCTCATAGCGTGGAACCTACATTCGACAGTATGTACAAGGACTCCTCGCAACGTCCTCAACGGTCATGCGTACGGTCCTCGTAGCGCGAAGGGTCAATCGCCGAGGCGCCGCGATCCGTACTGCACCCAATGCCCTCCTCCTCCCGCATCCTCGCCTTCGGCGCCACCGGCTCGATCGGCCGGCGCCTGGTCGCGCTGCTCCTCGAGCGCGGCCACGCCGTGCGCGCCCTCGTGCGCCATCCCGAACAGGCCGGGCTGCCGGCCGAGGTCGACGTCGTGCCTGGTGACGTGCTCACCGGCGACGGAGTGGCCGAGGCCCTCGCCGGCGTCGACTCCGTCTTCTACCTCGTGCACTCCATGGGCCGCGGGAGCGGCCCCGCCGACAGTTTCGCCGAGCGGGACCGCGAGGCGGCGGAACTCGTGGGGGCGGCGGCGGCGCGCGCCGGGGTCTCCCGCGTCGTCTATCTCGGCGGCCTGGAGGCCGAGGGCGCCGACTCTGAACATCTGCGCAGCCGCCGCGAGGTGGCCGAGATACTCGCCCGGCATGTGCCGGGCACGGTGCATGCGCGCGCAGCAATGGTCATCGGTGCCGACAGCGCGTCGTTTCAGATGCTGGAAGCGCTGGTCCGCCGCCTGCCCGCGATGATCTGCCCGCGCTGGGTCGACACCCGCACGCAGCCGATCGCCATCGACGACGTGGTCACCGCGCTCGCCGACCTCGCCGATCATCCCGACCCGCCCGGCGAGGTCCAGCTCGGCGGCGCCGAGGTCGTGACCTACCTCGAGATGATGGAGCGCATGGCGCGGGCCCTGGACCGCCGTCCGCCGGTGGTCGTCCGGGTCCCCCTCCTCACCCCGCGGCTGTCGTCGTACTGGGTGACGCTCATCACCCCGGTCGAGCTCGGGCTCGTCCAGCCGCTCGTCGACGGGCTGTCGGCCGAGATGGTCGTGACGACGACGCCGCCGGCGGGCATCAACGCACACCCGATGGGCTTCGACGACGCCGTCGCGGCGGCGCTCGCGTAGGGTGGCGACATGCGCGCCGTCATGGCCATCCTCGCCTCCATCGCCGCCGCGGCCGCCGCTTGGTTCGCGGGGGCCCGCCGCCTCCTGAACCGCTCCAAGCAGGTCGCTCGCGCGGTCATCGTCGACCCCGACGAGCACACGACGATCGACGCTGACGGCGCGGTGCGCTCCATCCAGGCCGCGGACCTGACCGTACCCGTCGGTCTGCTTGACGAGATATGGAAGCCCGAGCACCTCGAGCGGCTCGCGCGCACGTACTGGCACTTCCTGTCGAAGTGCACCCTCGGGACCATCCGGATCCTCTACCGCGAGGACGGCCGTGACGTGGTGTTCCTGACCCGTCCGTTCGTGCTCCTGAGCTTCCACAAGCCCGAGTACGAGATGCGCGCCAACCGCGGAATCGTCCGGTGGCGGATCGCGCACGGCCTGCTCGTCTCGCACGTCGGCCACAACGCCGACGGGTATCTCGAGATCGACGTCACGCGCAAGCCCTGCGACGACCCCGCGTTCGGTCTGGTCCACGTCGAGGTGGAGGTCGCGAACTTCTACCCGTCGCTGGCGTCCGGGATCGCGACGTGGTTCTACACGAACACCCAGTCACGGATCCACGTGATCCTCACCCACGGGTTCCTGCGCTCGCTCGCACGCGGCGACCTGGCCGAGAGCCGCGTGGGCGCGCTGCGGACCATCGACGAGGTCCCCGATCCGCGGCCGGCCCGCCGCGCGCACGAACCGGCTGGCCCGTGAGGCGCGTTCGGGTCCTCCCGCCGGCCCGATGTGCGACATTGGTCACATGGCTCTGACCACACTCAGCGGGCGGCGCGTCTTCATCACCGGCGCCGCCAGCGGCATCGGTCGCGCGACCGCCATCCACGCCGCCCGCGAGGGCGCCATCGTGTTCCTCACCGACATCCAGGACGTCGCCCTGGAGAAGACGGCGCGGGACATCGAGACGGCGGGCGGCACCGTCGGACACCGCCGCGCTCTCGACATCTCCGACTACGACGCGGTCGTGGCACTGGCCGACGAGATCCACGCCGAGCACGGCAGCATGGACATCGTCATGAACGTCGCCGGTATCTCGACGTGGGGCGCGGTCGAGCATCTGCGTCACGAGGACTGGCGCCGAACCATCGACATCGACCTCATGGGCCCGATCCACGTCATCGAGGCGTTCGTGCCGCCCATGATCGACGCGGGCCGCGGGGGCCACCTCGTCAACGTCTCCTCCGCCGCCGGCCTGTTCGGGCTGCCGTGGCACGCGCCGTACAGCGCGGCGAAGTTCGGTCTGCGCGGCGTCTCGGAGGTCCTGCGCTTCGACCTGCGCCGCCACGGCATCGACGTCACCCTGGTCTGTCCCGGCGGGGTCGACACACCGCTCGTCGGCACGGTGAACATCGTGGGCGTCGACAGGGACCATCCCGACATGCAGGCGATGACGCGGCGCTTCTCCAAGCACGCCGTCGCCCCCGAGGTCGTCGCCGCGAAGGTGTTCGCGGGCATGCGCAAAGGCCGCTACCTCGTCTTCACGTCGCGGGACATCGCCGTCGGCTACTGGTTCCAGCGCAAGTTCGCCCTGCCCTACGAGCTGGCCATGCGCGTCGCCAACCACCAGCTGGTGAAGGTGGCCCGCAAGGCGATGCTTCCGAAACCGGCGTCAGGCGGCTCGAGCGCCATGAGCCCGTCGACGCACGAGCAACGGCGCTAGGCCGCGAGGCGCCGCTCGGACGCGCGCAACGCATCCGGAAGTGCCATCTCCACGCCGAGCTTCCTCAGGCCGGCGACGAGCGCAAGGAACTCCTCGCGCTTCTCCTCGGCGTATGCAGACGGATCGTCAGCCAGGTCGGCCACGCGCGCCTGGTGATACTTCGCGTACCACGCACCGGCGGCCCGGAGCGCCCGCACTTCCTCCGGGGTCAGGTCGGGTTTCGAGTCCTCGATCACGCCAGGGAACCTAGCTCGCTCGACGGATGGGACGCCGTCACGTGTCCGTCGGTTGACGGATACTGCGCACTCTGACCGATGGCCTCCGCACTTCCTCCACAGATTCCCGCGCTTGAGGCCATCGTCGACGAGCGCGCGGGCCTCTACCGCTCGCTGAACGGCGGTCGCAACCTCTCCGAGTACCTCGCACGCGATCGTCCGCGCGAGGACGAGGAGTTGCTCACCGAGCCGCTCCTGCGTGACCTGATCGAACGCGTCCTCGGCTTTCCGGTCGACGCGTACTTCCCGCAGCTCGGACGCTCCGGCCTGAAGCCGGACTTCACGCCCGTCGATCTGGTCGCCCACCGGTTCGTCCTCGACGCGAAGAGCTCGACCCAGGACCTCACGGGTCACGAAGAGCAGATCCGGGCGTACGTCGACCAGCGGCACCTGGACTTCGGCGTGCTGTTCAACCTGCGCGAGCTGCGCGTCTACCGCCGCGGCCAGAACGGCCACGATCCTGCGCTGTCGTTCCAGGTCGAGCGGCTGTGGGAGGTCGCGCGAGGCGAGGCACTCGCGACGGAGGAGGTCGACCGCTTCGTTCGATTCTGTGGCCTGTTCTCGCACCGCGCGATGGCCATCGACGACAAGATCCTGATGGTCGCCGAGGCGAAGCCGTGGCGGGAGCGGGCTGGAGCCGGCGAGCAGCTCGAGATCGACCTTGATTTCCTGGTGAGCCAGTTGCGGACGCTCTCCCGGACGCTCGCAGACGACGCCGCTGCCCAACATGAGATCCTGCTCAGAGACCTCGAGCTGGAGCCGGCACGGGAACGGAGCCTGCGCCTGGAACTCGAGACTCTCGCGCGCGAGATCGAGCCGGGCATCGAAGCCGAGGACCTTCCCGTGGCGGCTCCGCAGTACCCGGAGGTTCCGGGCGTGCCGCGCCGTGCGTGGGCGCAGTACCTCATGCGCGTCTCCCAGCTCACGCTGACGCGCATCCTGCTCTACCGGTCGTGGGAGGACGTCGGCTTCGTCGAGGACCGGCTCTACGACGGCGGCTTCGAACAGGCATATGAGCGCCTGAACCGCCGCCTGCGCCGGGTGCTCGACGAGGCGTTTCGGCTGGGACGCGAGCGGTACCGATGGCTCTTTGGCGAAGACAACAACTACGACTGGTACCGCCCTCGCGACGAAGCCCTGGCTGACGTCCTCTACGCGCTGGTGCCGATCCCGCTCGGGCGCCTGGGCGCGGACGTGCTCGGCGGACTCTACGAGTCGTATGTGGACGACATCGATCGCGACCGCCTCGGGCAGTTCTACACCCCGCGCTCCGTCGTCCGGTTCATGCTCGACCAGGTCGGATTCGCTGGCCCTGAAGGCGTGTTCCGCATCGAGGGTGACGAGCGCACACCGCGGCAGGTCTTCGACTTCGCAACAGGCTCCGGGGGCTTCCTCGTCGAGGCGGCCCGTCGCATCGTCGACGACGGAGGTTTGGATCCGAGCGACCCGCGGGATCTCCGCGACGGTCTCCGCGCCATCGTCCGCGGCTTCCACGGCTGCGAGATCAGCCCGTTCCCCTACTACCTCACCGAGGTGAACCTGCTACTGCAGGTCTCCCGCATCCTCGGCCGGCTGCATGAGATGGGCGAGGATCCGCCCGGCTTCACGCTGGGCGTCGTGCACACCGACTCGCTCAGCGCGCGACGCGGGCCCGATGACAGCTTCGGCGCCATGGACCCCGGGTTGCGCGCCGACGCGGCGCTGCTCGCGTCTGACGAGCGCTACGGCATCGTCCCGCTGGACCAGGCCAAGGAGCAGCCTTTCCGGGAGATCCGAGAGAACGACAGGTTCGACCTTGTCGTGGGCAACCCGCCGTACGTCTTCGAGTCCGGCAACAAGGTGCTGTTCGACCGCCTGCGGGCGTTGCCCGGATGGAAGGACGACTACCGCGGCAAGAGCGACTACTACTACTACTTCCTCGCGATGGCAGCGGAGAAGCTCCGGCCGGGTGGGCGGCTGTGCGTCATCACTCCGGCGGGATGGATGAACGCCGGCAATGCCGACTGGTTGCGCGAACGGCTGGCCGACATGCTCCGCCTCGACCAGCTTTTCCTCTTCGGAAGCATGCGGCTCTTCGCCACGGAGGTCGAAGAGCGGGACGTGCGGGCAGGCGCTGCACCGCCGACGGTGGAGAGCGCGATCCTCGTCGCAACGCGAACGGAGACGCCGCAGGACCACCGGCTGCGCGTGGTCCTGCTCGAGGATGAGGCGGAGGCCGCGGCGACGCTGACCGGTGACCTCACCGAGCACGCCCCACCACGCCAGCGGCTGCTGGCGGCGATGGCGCGGCGCGCGTCGGGCAAGCCCGGCCGCGCCAGCGGGATCCTGGTGCACGACATTCCACAGGCAAATCTGCGCTCAACCAGACCGTGGCCGATCAAGCATGCGGGCCGTGACACGGCGGCGCGCGTGGTCGCGCATCTGCAGAAGCGGCTGGATGCGCCGCGGAGTCGAGTGGAGCGATTGGGCGAGCGGTGGCACTGCACGCGCGGCATCGAGACGGGAGCTGACGCGTACACGGCGCGTATCCAGAAGCGGCTGCCCCAGCAGCTGAAATCGGACCTCACGGGTCGAGGACTCCGCACAGGCGACCCAATCCTCGAGCTGCCTCCCGGCACCGCAGCCTTACCTCCTTGGCGCGACCACCCTGACGCCCTCGCTCACTCACCAGAGCCGCATGCGCTGCTCTACGGAGCGGTTGACGATGCGAACTTCGTCGAGCTGGTCTACCTCCGTACCGGGGACGATCCCGCCCCCGAGGTCATTGATGCCTTGGAGCAGTGGCGCGAGGTGCTGCGGACCCGCGCAGAGTTCGTGCGGAACCCGCAGCGTGCGTGGTGGGAGACCGCCTGGCCACGCGACCGGGACGCGATGTCAGGCCCGAAGGTCATTGCGCTGTACCGCACCGACCGGGGCCGGTTTGCGCTCGACGAAGACGGCCTCTGGCAACCGTCGAACAAGACCACGATCGCCACCCCGCGAGGGGATGACCTCTCGGTGGCATACCTGTGCGGCGTGCTCAACAGCGAGCTGCTGGACCTCTGGTACGCCGTCCGCGGGAAGGTGCCACGCGACATCTGGCGCAACTACGAGCCCAAACCCATGAACGAGATGCCGTATCGGCACGTCCCCACGCCTGCGGAATGGGAGCCGGACGCCCTCGTCACCGCGCTCCAGCACGCGCTCGCAGCCGGGGACGTGCCCACGGCGTGTCTGCACGCCGGCGAAATCGCAGCGCGCACCGGGACTCCGCCGTCCGACACCGACGCGCGCGTCGCGATCGAGCACCTCGTCCGGGCCATCGCCGCGAACCGTCGCGCCCTGCTGCCGCTGCGCGCGTCGGCGCCGGAGCTCGGCCGCGCCGTGAAGAACCCGTGGCGCACGCACGGGGTCACCGTGGAACCGGCCGCCGTGGCGGCGGCGATGCCGAGCACGTTGCGCCGCTCGGTGCGGATCGACCCGGACCTCCGGCTGGAAATCGTCACTGACGGGCCGCTCGGCCGCGCGACCATGCAGGACGGGCTCCTGCGCTTCACCCATGCGCGCAAGCGCACGGCCACGGTCGCCGGTCCCCCTGCGCGCCTCGAGCTGCTCAGGGCCCTCCTGCCCGCCGGTCGCCTGCTGCCCGACCAGCTCCGCTCGCTGCAGCTTCCAACCGACCTCGACGACTTCGCCGCAGAGGTCGAGCAGGAGCAGCGGCACATCGACGAGCTGCTCGCGACCGGCCGGCTGTACGCCGAGGCCGTGGAGCGCCTGGTCTGCGCGCTCTACGGCGTGCCGGAACCGCTCACCGAGAAGGTAATCGAGAGCGCCGTCGTCAGGGCCGGCGCCGCTGGCGCCGGCACGGACGACGACTGAGCCCCGTCAGCCGTACCGCTCCCCCGTCACCGCGCGCAGCTTCGCGCGGTCGTGACGCGCGATGACGCGGCGCGACGTGCCCGACCGTGAGCGCATGATCAGCGACTCGGTCGTCGCCGCCGTCCCCGGGTAGCGGACGCCCTGCAGGACGTCGCCGTCGGTCACACCGGTGGCGCTGAAGAAGCAGTCGCCGGACGTGATGAGGTCGTCGGCGGTCATCTGCTTGTCGAGGTCGTAGCCCAGCTCGAGCGCCCGCTCGCGCTCGTCGGTGCCCTCGCGGGGAGCCAGCCGGCCGATGAGCGCGCCGCCGAGCGACTTGATGGCCGCCGCGCTGATGACGCCCTCGGGCGTGCCGCCGACGCCCCACAGGAAGTCGACCGGGGACGCCTCGTCGACGGCCAGCAGGACCGCGGAGACGTCGCCGTCGGTGATGAGCCGGACGCGGGCGCCCGCCTCCCGGATCGCACGGATGCCCTCCTCGTGGCGGGGGCGGTCCAGCACGACGGCGAGCACGTCGCCGACGGGCGTTCCGCGGCGCTCGGCGATGAGCTTGACGGTCTCGGCGATCGGGCGGTCCAGGTCGAGCAGATCCCCGATCTGCCGGTCGCCGGCGAGTTTCTCCATGTACACGCAGGGGCCGGGATCGAACATCGAGCCGCGCTCGGCCAGGGCGATGACCGCGATGGCGCTCGGCATGCCCAGCGCGCACAGCCGCGTGCCCTCCAGCGGGTCGACGGCGATGTCGAGCTCGGGCCCGGTGCCGTCGCCGATCTTCTCTCCGTTGTAGAGCATCGGCGCCTCGTCCTTCTCGCCCTCGCCGATCACGACGGTGCCATCCATCTGCACGGTGTCGAGCACGAGCCGCATGGCGTCGACCGCCGCCTGGTCGGCGGCCTCCTTGTCTCCCTTGCCCACCCAGCGCGCGCACGCCAGCGCGGCGGCCTCCGTGACGCGCACCAGTTCGAGGGCGAGGTTGCGGTCGGGCTTCGTCGGGTCGGGCTGCTGAAGAACCTGATGCTCGGGCGTGCTCATGGCCCGGACCCTATCCCGCGGGCAGCTCTGCGTGCGGGACGACGACGGAGTCTGCGATCGCCAGGAGATCCTCCAGCGCCCACGGTCCCTGGCCGGTGAGGCGCAGGTAGAGACCGTCGTCGGACCAGCTCAGCTCGTGGACCGGGCGGAGCGACGGATCGGCATCCTCCAGCGGAGCGCTGCGGTGGGCGTAGCGGCCCATCCCCACGGGCTCACCGAGCGGGCGGTCGGGCGGGGGCGCGGTGCCGGCGAACAGCGCGAGCCGGCCGGGATCTCCGTTGCGCGTGTCGTCGAGGTTCCAGGCGACCTCCACGGCGTAGCTGCCCAGGGCCAGGACGTCGACCCAGCGGGCAAGCGGCAGCGGGACACGCGGCAGCGGCACCGGCCGGCCGAGATGCGCGTCCGCCGCGCCGATCCCCTCCAACGGCTCGCGGTCCATGGCGCGCGATGGTACGCACGGGAGGGCGCGGCGCGCGCCGGTTCGGCCCCGCTTCCGACCAGTGGAAGCCCGCCGACCGGGTAGGCCGACCGGGCGATCCGCCCGCAATATCGGTTCGACATGTCGTCGGATGTGCCGGGCCGCCGGCGCTCCTAGCGTCCCGCGCTCGCTCGACCACCACTCTGGAGTCTGATCTCGTTGCCTGAAGGATCCCTGCGCGGACACCGTCCGCGTCTTTTCCCCCGCAGTGGCGCACTGGCCGCAGTGATCGCCGGCCTCGCCGCCGGAGCACCAGCCGCCGAGGCCTACAACTCCGTGCCGACGACCAGCGGCGACTCCTGGGGCGTCCACGACGGCGCGGCACCGGGCGTCGACACCGGCTCCATCCGCAACACGACCGGCGCCGCCCTGCGCGGCTACGGCGGCATCCGGGTGCGGGTGGCGGGCAAGCTGGAGGGCCGCTCGGCGCTCATGAACGGCCAGCTCATGCGCGGCTTCGGGCTGCGCTACGACGGGCTCGACCGGTTCGAGACCACCAAGGCCGTGGAGATCGGCGGCGTCAGCATGACCCGCGCCATCAAGATCCAGCGCTCCGACCGCTACGCGCGGTTCTTCGACACCTTCACGAACACCACGTCGCAGGGCGTCACCGTCGAGGTCGTCTTCGGCGGCATGACGGGCTACAACACCGGCGAGAACCAGAGCGAGGTCGTCGGCACATCCAGCGGCGACCTGGTGCCGACCATCGCCGACTCGTGGGTCGCCATGGCGAGCCCGACCACCCGGGCCGGCAACCCCAGCCAGAACGGCCCGTCCGCGGCCGTCATCGGATCGCCGAACACGGGCACCGCCCCGACCGACTTCCTGCGCGGCGGGTTCGACATCCCGCTGCCCCTGACCGGCCACCAGGCCAACCACCAGGGCTACGGGCACCGCTTCGCCCTCGCAGCGGGCGAAACCCGCTCGCTGGCGCGCTTCGTCGTGATCGGCGTCGGCGAGAAGCAGGGCACCGGTGGCGCCGCCGACAACGCGCGGCCCGACGCCGGCACCGAGGTCGCGGCGGTGAAGCTCCGCGCCGAGCAGCTCGTGGCCGTGCCCCCGCTGGGCGACCTGACCACGGCCCAGCTGTGCTCGCTGCGCAACTGGACCCCGGCCGCGATCACCGCGGGTGTGCCGTCCTTCGATGCGGCCGTCTGCGCCGACATCCCGAAGCTCGACACCCAGGCGGCGCCGCAGCCGAAGAGGCTCGTCACCAGCTCGCCGTACGACGTCGTCGAGAAGACCGTGCAGGAACTCCGCGCCGATATGGAGTCGGGCAAGACGACCTCGCAGGAGATCACGCAGGCCTACCTCGACCGCATCGCCGCCTACGACACCGGTCAGTTCGGCTTCCACAGCTTCACGTGGGTGGCCGATGACGCCATGGAGCAGGCCCGCAAGGCCGACGAGGCCCGGGCGAAGGGCGCGAAGGGCCCGCTGCTCGGCATCCCGGTCGCGTTCAAGGACCTCTACGACACCAAGGACATGCCGACGACCAACGGCAGCCAGGTCTTCGAGGGCTTCTACCCCCGCGAGGACGCGTTCCAGGTCAAGCGGATGCGTGACGCGGGCGCCGTCATCCTCGGCAAGGCGACCATGGCCGAGTACGCGAACTCGGGGTACTTCTCCGACAGCGCGTGGGGCCAGGTCTGGAACGCCTACGACCCGAGCAAGTCGTCGATCGGCTCCTCCGGCGGTTCGGCCGTCGCGATGGCGCTGAGCTTCGCGCCGATCACGTTCGGCAGCCAGACCGGTGACTCGCTGTGGGGCCCGGCGTCCGCGGCGAGCATCTTCTCGCTGCGCGGCACCGACGGACTGCAGAGCGCCAGCGGCGTCATGCCGTTGACGTACGTCAACGACTACGCCGGCGCGTTCTCACTGTCACCGGCCGACCTCGCCGACACGCTGAACGTCGTCGTCGGCACCGACCCGAAGGACCCGATCACCGCCGAGACGGACGCGAAGAAGCCGGAGGACTGGCGGACCTCGCTCGATCCGAACGCGCTGCGGGGCAAGCGGATCGGGTACATCGCGGAGAGCTTCAACGACCCGTTCCAGACGACGGGTACGACGGACGCGATGAAGGCCGCGTTCGCGAAGTTCCAGGCGGCGGGCGCAGAGGTCGTCGAGGTCCCGGCGGCGCCGGGCAACCCGCCGCCGTTCCCGGGTGCGGGCGGCGACACGTCCTACGAGGGCTGGGCGCGCTGGATCGACGCCCACCCGGAGAACCCGTACAGGGACGCGGGCGAGATC
Organism: Solirubrobacteraceae bacterium; assembly: GCA_051306365.1. GTDB lineage: Bacteria > Actinomycetota > Thermoleophilia > Solirubrobacterales > Solirubrobacteraceae > Svornostia. The sequence goes on along the minus strand of JBPPNC010000202.1, from coordinate 8,975 downwards.
ATCGCGTCGCAGAAGCGCCTGCCCTACAGCCGGCGCCCGGGCGGCGTCCCGGCCTACACGACGACCGGCCGCCAGACGGCGACCCAGGTCAAGGCCGCGTACGACCGCCGCAAGGAGTACCGCCGCCTGCTCGGGCAGTGGATGGACGACCACAACGTCGACGCCGTCCTCTACGCGGGCCTGCTGTCGGACGTCGGGATGAACGACGGGATCACGCCGAGCTTCGGCCGGATCGACCCGCCGTCCTCCGCGTCGGGCGCCCCCACCATGATCTTCCCGGGTGGGGTCAACGCCAGCGGCGAGCCGTTCAACTTCCAGCTGCTCGGCCGGGAGTGGGACGACGCGAAGCTGCTCGGTTTCGCCTACGCGTACGACCAGGTGGCCAAGGCCCGCATCGCTCCGAAGACCGCGCCGAGGCTCACCTACAAGCCTGGGGTGACGCCGAAGCCGATCGTGGTCGAGCGGCCGGCCGACCCGGTCACGACCACCCCGGTGCCGGACGGAGACTCGAACTCCACGCCGACGCCGGCGCCGGTCACCCCCGTCGTGCCGGGTGCGGGAGCCCCCGGCACCGGCTCGCCGCCGGTCACCAAGCCTGCGGTCCTGCCGCGTTCGGTCACGTCGAAGGTGACGCGCCTGAAGGGCAAGCGGCTGAGGATCACCGGCAAGGTGACGGCCGCACCGGGCACCTCGTGCACGGGCAAGGTGACCATCCGGGTGAAGGCCGGGAAGACCACGCTGCTCGCCAAGGGCGTGGCCCTGTCGAGGAGCTGCACGTTCTCGACGATCGTGACGCTGAAGACCAAGCGGTCGAAGGTCAGCGTCCAGGCCCGGTTCCTCGGCAACAGCGCGCTGAAGGCCCGGTCGGCGAAGACGAAGACGGTGCGCGTCGGCTGACGCGCACCGCACCGGCCACGGCGCTCGGGACTACCTGGTCCCGAGCGTCGTGCGCAGGCCCTCGAGCGCCCGGTCGCCCACGCGGTTGAACGCGAGCTTGAGCGCGGGGTCGAACAGCTTGAGGGGACCCTTCATCGCGAGGTCCGCGTCGTAGGTGATCCGCGTCCCGCCCCCGTGGGGCTCGGTGGTGATGCGGTCCAGCGACACGACGCTCTTGTTCTCACCGCGCAGCGTGATCGCGTGGGGCGCGTCGAACTCGGTCACGACGTAGGTCAACTCGTTCTCGCGGCCCAGGAAGGACGCGACGAGGTCGAACGTGCTTCCCACGCCGATGGCGCCGTCCTCCCCGCGCGTGGCCTTGACCACCCCCGGGTCCCACTCCTCGGTGCTGGTGAAGTCAGAGAGATAGGTGAACATCTCATCGACGGGCTTGTCGGTGTCGACCGTTGCGTTGTAGCGAGCCATCAGGCCTCCTTGGTCAGCCGCTTGAGTTCCTCCCAGAGCCGGCGGCGGTCGTCGTCGGTCTCCTTCGTCCACGGGACGCGGTGCGTGGGGCGCGCGCGCCGGTCGTGCCAGAAGGTCCCGGTGCTGTGCAGCGGCTCGTCGGCGGCGCCGAGCCACACGATGGTGTCGGCGCCCTGGGCGGCGTCGCGCAGCAGCGGACCCATGACCTTGTTGAAGGTCGGCAGCGACTCCTGGACGCCGGGCGTGTCGACCCAGCCCGGGTGCATGCTGTGCACCACGACGCCGCGCTCGTGCAGCCGCTCGGCCCACAGCTCGGTGAGGATGACCTCCGCGCGCTTGGTCTGGGCGTACGCGCGGACGCCGTCGAACGACCCCTCGGCCGACTGCAGGTCGTCAACGTCGAGCTTCGCCGTGTACATCCCGCCCGACGAGATGTTGATGACGCGCGAGGGCGCGCCCGCGGCGAGGAGGCCGGCGAGGAGCGAGGTCAGAAGGAACGGGCCCGCAACGTTCGTGGCGAACGTCAGCTCGATGCCGTCACCGGTGAGCGTGCGCTGCGGCGGGAGCACCCCCGCGTTGTGGACGAGCACGTCCAGGCGCGTCTCCTTCGCCGTGAACTGCTCGGCGAACGCGCGGACGGAGGCGAGGTCGGAGACGTCGCACAGCTCCACGCCGACCCGAGCGTCGGGGATCGCGGCGCGGACCCGCGCCGCGGCCTTCTCCCCGCGCTCGGCGTTGCGGACGAGCAGCCGGACGTCGGCGCCCAGCCGCGCGAAGCCCTCGGCGGCGGCGAGGCCGATCCCGCCGGTCGCGCCGGTGACGATGACGACCTTCCCCGCCATCGAGGGCAGGTCATCCCACGTGCGGGCACGCAGCTTGTAGCCCACGCTCGTGTAGCCGGGAAGGACGGTGCGGTCGAGGATCGTGTCAAGCATCTGCAGTGGGTACGGATGGGACGCCACATCCGGTTCGCGCGCTCGCGTAGATTGCCTGCCGTGCCGTCGTTCTCCCTGCGACGCCTCCTCCCCGCGCCGGGCACCGTCGCCGCCGAGGAGGCCTACGCCGACGCCGGCTGGGCCGAACGCGCGCCCGCTGACCGCCCGTACGTCGTCCTGAACATGATCCTGTCGGCCGACGGCCACGCCTCGCGCGACGGCGTCTCGGGCGGGCTGGCCATCGACCGCGCCGACCGCACCGTCTTCCTCGCCCTGCGCGAGCAGGTCGACGCCGTCCTGGCGGGGACCGGCACGATCGCCACCGAGCACTACCGGCGGCTCATCCCCCAGGCCGAGCGCCGGGCCACGCGGGCTGCCGCCGGGCTGGCTCCAGACCCGCTCGCGGTCATCCTCAGCCGGTCCGGGAACCTGCCGGTCGACGCGCCGCTGCTCACCGACCCCGACCAGCCGCGCGCCATCTACACCGGGGCCGACGCCGACCCGCGGACCGCGCTCGCGGACCTGCGGACCACCCACGGCGTCCGCTCGCTGCTGTGCGAGGGCGGGCCGCGCCTGAACCGCGCGCTCATCGCCGCCGACGTCGTCGACGAGTTCCTCCTGACCCTGTCGCCGCTCGTCGTCGGGGGGACCGCGCACCCCGCCGTCGAGGGCAATCCGCTGCCGGATCCCGCCCGCCTCGACATCCTGTCGATGTACTCCCACCTGGGAACGTTGTTTCTGCGCTACCGGATCGCCCTGCCGTCTGGGAGGCTTCCGCCCGATGGCTGAGCGGCTCATCGGCGTGGACGTCGGCGGAACGAAGGTGTCCGTGGCGGGTCTGCGCGGCGGTGTCCTCGAGGACCCGGCGCTGGAGCCCACCATCACGTCGTCCTCGGACGAGCTCATCGAGCAGCTCGTACGGCGCATCCAGGCGGCCGGCGACGCTGTCGCCGTCGGGGTCGCGATCCCATCGATCATGGACTGGGAGGCCGGCGCCGCGCGGTTCTCCGTGAACATCCCGCTCCAGGGCGTGCCGGTCCGCGACATCCTGCGCGAGCGTCTCGGCGTCCCCGTCTACGTCGACAACGACGCCACTTGCGCCTCGCTCGCCGAGGCCTACGACGGCGACGGCCGCCTCCTGTACTCCGACCTCGTCGCCTTCACGGTCGGCACGGGCGTCGGCGGCGGCGTGATCATCGGCGGCAAGGTCCACCGCGGCGCAAGCGGTGCCGCCGGGGAACTCGGCCACATGATCATCGGCCTTGACGCCCGCACCGAGGTCCAGCCCGCGCGGGAGTTCCCGCAGCGCGGGTCGCTCGAGGCGCTCGCCGCAGGCCGCACCCTCGACGCCATGGCGCTGCAGCACGGGCTGCGCGACGGCCCGGAGACGGTGCGCCGCGCGCAGGCGGGCGACACCGAGGCGATCGGCCTCATCACGCTGCTCGGCCGCCGGCTCGGTCTGGGGATCGCGAACATGATCAACGCGCTCGACCCGCAGGTCGTCGTCATCGGCGGCGGGGTGTCCGCGGCCGAGGATCTGCTCATCGCCCCCGCGACAGACGTCGCCCGCCAGTACACGATCACCGGCGGCGGGACGAAGACGGAGATACGCCGCGCCAGGTACGGCCGCACCGCGGGAGTCCGCGGCGCCGCCCTGCTGGCCGGCCTCGAACTCGCTCACGATCGCGGCCATGACGCCACGGAGGTACTGACGGGATGAAGGTCGCCATCGGCTACGACCACGCGGGCGCGCCGCTCGCGGAGACCGTGCGCGAGACGCTCGGGTCGCTCGGCCACGAGGTCGTCGACACCGGGCAGTCCAACGACTACCCGAACGTGGCCTTCGCGGTGGGCAAGGTCGTCGCGACCGGCGACGTCGACCGCGGGATCATCCTGTGCGGCTCGGGTGCCGGAGTGGCGGTCGCCGCGTGCAAGATCCCCGGGATCCGCGCGGCGTGCGCGCACGACCACTACACGGCCGGCCAGTGCGTCAGCCACGACGACGTCAACGTGCTCTGCCTCGGCGCCCGCGTGGTGGGCACCGCCGTCGCCACCGAGCTGGTCGAGGCGTTCATGAGCACGACGTTCAGCGGCGAGGAGCGCCACCTCCGCCGGCTCGGGAAGGTCAACAAGATCGAGTCCGACGGCCTGGACACCCAGCTGGAACCCGCCCCCTGATGCCTGAGCTGGAGCCCAACCCGCTCACCGAAGGGCTCGAGCGGCTCCCCGTCGCGCCGACGACGCTCGTCATCTTCGGCGCGACCGGGGACCTGGCGCGGCGCAAGCTCCTGCCGGCGCTCTACAACCTCGCGCACGAGGGCTCGCTGCCTGAGCGTTTCGCCCTCGTCGGCTTCTCCTTCGGCGACCTCGACGACGATGGCTTCCGCGCGATGCTGACGGACTCCATCAACAGCTTCTCGCGCCGCACGCCCGACGCCGCGGTGCTCGCAAAGCTCGTCGAGCGCGCGCGGTTCGTCTCCAGCTCGTTCGACGACGCTGCCGGATATCGCCAGCTCGGAAAGATCCTGGGTGAGTTCGACGAGCAGGCCGGCCAGCCGCTGAACCGCTGCTACTACCTGTCGACCGCGCCGATGTTCTTCCCGGTCATCCCGACGGAGCTGGGCAAGCACGGGCTGCAGACCCACGACACGGCCGACGTGCGGATCGTCATCGAGAAGCCGTTCGGCACGACGCTCGCCGAGGCGATCGACCTCAACGCAACGGTGCTGCAGACGTTCAAGGAGCAGCAGGTCTTCCGCATCGACCACTACCTGGGCAAGGAGACCGTCCAGAACATGCTGGCGTTCCGCTTCGCCAACGGACTGTTCGAGCCGCTGTGGAACCGGAACTTCGTCGACCACGTGCAGATCACCGCGTCCGAGGACCTCGGGATCGGTTCGCGGGCCGGGTACTACGACAGCGCCGGGGCGCTCCGAGACCTCATCCAGAACCACATGCTCCAGCTGCTCACACTGCTGTGCATGGAGCCCCCGGTGAACTTCACCGCCGACGAGGTGCGCGACGAGAAGGTCAAGGTGCTGCACGCGATCAAGGCGCCGACGCCCGACGACGTGTCCTCGATGGCGGTCCGCGCGCAGTACAGCGCGGGCGACGTCGACGGCGAGCCGGCCCCCGGCTACCTCGAGGAACAGGGCGTCCGTCACCTCTCCACGACGGAGACGTACGCGGCGCTGCGCCTGGAGGTCGACAACTGGCGGTGGGCCGGTGTGCCGATCTATCTGCGCACGGGCAAGCGACTGGCGCGCAAGGTCACGGAGATCGCCGTCGTCCTCAAGCCCGTACCGCACCTGGGCTTCGGGGAGAGCACCGCGACGGGCGTCAAGCCCAACCAGATCATCCTCACGCTGCAGCCCAACGAGGGGGTGTCGATCACCCTCGGCGCGAAGATCCCGGGCACGCAGATGCGGATCCGCCCGGTGAACATGGAGTTCCTCTACGGCACCGCGTTCCTCTCGCAGTCCCCCGAGGCCTACGAGCGGCTCATCCTCGACGCGATGCGCGGCGAGGCCACGCTGTTCACCCGCGACGACGAGGTCGAGGCGCAGTGGCGCATCTGCGACCCGATCGTCTCGACCTGGGCGGCGAAGCCCGGCCCGCTGCCGCAGTACGAGGCCGGGACGCCCGGCCCCATCGAGGCCAACACCCTGCTCGGACCCGGTCAGACCTGGCGGGCCATCTAGTCCCATGCCCGCGGTCAGCGACAGCATCTGGCAGGAGCAGGACACCACCCCCGGGGCGATCGAGGCCGCGCTGCGCCAGCTGCTGGCCGACCGCCACAAGGAGAGCGACTCCTACGTCCCCGCCCGCGCGCTGAACCTCGTGACGGTCGTCGACAGGGACTGGAGCGGCGAGGTCGCGAACCGGCTGCGCAGGGTCGGCCGCTACCACGCGTCGCGCACCATCGTCTGCTCGGTCGAGTTCGGCCGCACCACCATCGACGCCACGGCGACGATCGCCTCGGACACCGAGCCAAGGCCCGGCGAGTTCGCGCTGCTGCGCGAGACGGTGATCCTCGCGGTGGGCGAGCAGCACCTGCCGATGCTCAACCAGATCGTGGACCCGCTCGTCGTGACGGACCTCGCGACCGTCGTCTGGTCGCCGCACAACCACCCGGAGGCCGTCGATGCGCTCACGACGGCGCCGCCGGGCGGCGCGCCGCTGGCCCAGGTCGTCCTCCTCGACAGCGTCGACGAGCCGGACGCCCATGAAGCGCTCTCGCGCGTCGTGGCGCTCTGCGACCGCAGCGCGATCGTGGACCTCGCGTGGCTGCGCTCCACCCCGTGGCGCGAACGGATCGCGGCCGTGTTCGACCCCCCGGCGCGCCGCCGCGAACTGCGCCTGCTCAACGAGGTCGCCATCAGTGCGAGGCCCGGATCGGAGACCGCCGCGCTGCTGCTGCTCGGCTGGCTGTGCGCGCAGCTGGAGTGGAACCCGTCGCGCCTCTCGCGCCACGGCGATGAGCTGTCGGGCAAGGTGCGCGCGCATCGCGGCGACGTCACACTGCGCGTCGTGCCCGCCGAGCACATGACGGTGCCCGGCCTGGACGGCATCACGCTCACCACCGAGGACGACTCCGTGACCTCGCTGACCCGCGGCACCGGCGGCCTGACCGAGCGCCGCACCGAACCCGACGGCCGCACGCACGAGTGGACCGTGCTCGGTGCGTCACGCGGCGAAGCGGGCATCCTCGGCGAAGGTATCCGCCAGGCGCTCCTGCGCGACCCCACGTACGCCCCCGCCGTCCGCGCCGCGCGCGCCCTTCTCTAGCGACCGAGACTTATGACGACCACCGATCCCATGGCCCGCATCGTGGGCGACGTGCCGCTCGGCGGCTCGCCGTTCCCCCCGATCGCCGAGTACGCCTTCCTGTCCGACTGTGAGACGTGTGCGCTCGTCGCCCCCACGGGCAGCATCGAATGGATGTGCCTGCCGCGTATGGACGGGCCGTCCATCTTCGGCTCGATCCTCGACCGCGACGCGGGCGGCTTCCGGATCGGCCCGGCCGACCACTACGTCCCCGCCGGCCGGCGGTACATCCCTGGCACGATGATCCACGAGACCACGTGGGGCACGAAGACGGGCTGGGTCATCGTCCGCGACGTGCTGCTCATCGGCCCGTGGCATCACCACGACGACCGGTCTGAGACGCACCGGCGCTCCCCCACCGACTACGACGCCGACCACGTCCTGCTGCGAACGATGCGCTGCGTCAACGGATCCGTCGAGATGGTCCTCGAGTGCGAGCCGGTGTTCGACTACGGGCAGAAGTACGCGAGCTGGGAGTACGCCGGCGCCGGGTACGGCGTCGGCATCGCCACCGCCCCCGACGACCCGCTGAAGCTGACGCTCACCACCGACCTGCGCCTCGGGTTCGAGGGCGGCCGTGCACGTGCGCGCACAACGCTGCGCGACGGTGACGTGGCGTTCGCCGCCCTGACCTGGAGCTCGCACGGCGGCCCGGGGACGTACGAGGAGTCCTACGAGCGGCTCGTCAAGACCGCGGACTACTGGCACGAGTGGCTCGCGCACGGCAACTTCCCCGACCACCCGTGGCGGACGTACCTGCAGCGCAGCGCACTGACGCTGAAGGGCCTGTCGTTCGCCCCGACCGGCGCGATGCTGGCCGCGGCGACGACGTCCCTGCCGGAGACCCCGGGCGGCGAGCGCAACTGGGACTACCGCTACTCCTGGATCCGCGACAGCACGTGGATGCTGTGGGGGCTCTACTCGCTGGGCTTCGACTGGGAGGCCAACGACTTCTTCTACTTCATCACCGAGATGCTGGAGGACGGCTCCGACATCCAGGTGATGTACGGCATCGGCGGGGAGCGCGAGCTCGAGGAGAAGACCCTCGCCCACCTCGACGGGTACGAGAACGCGCGGCCTGTGCGCATCGGCAACGGCGCGTACAACCACCGCCAGCACGACGTGTGGGGCGCGGTCCTCGACTCGTTCTACCTGCACACGAAGTCGCGCGACAGCGTCGCCGAGCGGTTCTGGCGCCCGCTCTCCCGACTGGTGGATGAGGCGATCGCGCACTGGCGCGAGCCCGACCGCGGCATCTGGGAGGTCCGCGGCGAGCCCAAGCACTTCACGTTCAGCAAGATCATGTGCTGGGTGGCGTGCGACCGCGGCGCCCGGCTGGCCCGCCTCCGTGACGCGCACGAGCAGGCCACGCGCTGGCAGGAGGCCGCCGACGAGATCAAGGCCGACGTGCTGGCCAACGGCGTCGACGACCGCGACGTCTTCGTCCAGCACTACGAGACCGAGGCGCTCGACGCGTCGCTGCTGCTCATCCCGATGCTGCGGTTCCTGCCCGCCGACGACCCGCGGGTGCGCGCGACGGTCGAGGCGATCGAGAACGAGCTCACTGAAGACGGCCTCGTGCTGCGCTACCGCGTCGAGGAGACCGACGACGGGCTCGCGGGCGAGGAGGGCACGTTCGCCATCTGCTCGTTCTGGCTGGTCTCCGCCTTGGTGGAGATCGGCGAGTTCGAGCGCGGCCGCGACCTCTGTGAGCGGATGCTCTCCTACTCCAGCTCGCTGCAGCTCTACGGTGAGGAGATCGACGCCCGCTCCGGGCGCCACCTCGGCAACTTCCCGCAAGCCTTCACCCACCTGGCGCTCATCAACGCGGTGATGCACGTGATCCGGGCC
>JBPPNC010000200.1:0-8670 GCA_051306365.1 Solirubrobacteraceae bacterium | reverse complement strand
CGGGCTGGAAGGGGTCGCGCCGCTGCCGAGCACGATCCCGTTGTTCTCGACGGTCACGGGCGAGCGGCTGCAGACCGAGACGATGGACGCCGAGCACTGGTACCGCAACCTGCGCCAGACCGTCCTCTTCGCCCCGGCCGTGGAGCAGCTGCTGGCGGCCGGGCACCGCACGTTCCTGGAGATCGGCCCGCACCCGGTGCTGACCGTGCCGATCGAGACGACCGCCGAGCTCGCGCTCCGCGGGGAGGCGGAGGTCGCGGCGCTCGCGACGCTGCGCCGCGACGAGGGCGGCCCGGCGCGCTTCGAGCGCGCTCTCGCGGAGCTGTGGGTGCGCGGCGGCGCGGTCGACTGGACGACGCAGCTCCCTGAGGGCGGGCGTCGCGTGCGGCTGCCGGGCACGGCGTTCCAGCGCAAGCGGTACTGGCTCGACGGGGTCACGGCGGCGGTGCCCGCTGTCGCCGCGGGTGCGGAGCCCGAGCCCGAGGACGAGTCGGCGGCCGATGGGTTCGCCGCGCGGCTGGCCGGCCTGAGCGACGCCGAGCGCGGGCGGGCGGTGCGCGACACGGTGCTCGGCCAGGTCGCCATCGTGCTCGGCCACGCGTCGGGCGCGGACGTCGACGCGCACATGACCTTCAAGGAGATGGGCTTCGACTCGCCGGCGATCGTCGAGCTGCGGAACCGGATCAACACGCTGACCGGCCTGCGACTCGCCGCGACCGTCGTGTTCGACCATCCGACTCCCGCGGCGTTCGCCGAGCGCGTGCTCGCGGAGCTGACCGGCGCGGGCGCGGGCGCCGACGTCGCCGGTCCGGCGATGCGCTCGGACGAGTCGATCGCCATCGTCGGGATGGCGTGCCGGTACCCGGGCGGCGCGGACTCGCCCGAGGCGCTGTGGGACCTCGTCGCGGGCGGCGTCGACGCGATCGGCAGCTTCCCCGACGACCGCGGCTGGGACCTCGCACGGCTCGTCGACCCCGACGGCCAGGCGCTCGGCACCACGTACGTCGATCGCGGCGGCTTCCTCTACGACGCGGGCGACTTCGACCCCGGCCTGTTCGGCATCTCCCCGCGCGAGGCGCTGGCGATGGACCCGCAGCAGCGCCTGCTGCTCGAGTGCTCGTGGGAGGCGCTGGAGCGCACGGGCATCGATCCGCTCGGCCTGCGCGGCAGCCGCACCGGCGTGTTCGCGGGCATCATGCGCCAGGACTACGGGCCGCCGCTGCACGCGCCCGACGAGCGCTCGGCCGGGTACGCGCTGACGGGCACGGAGTCGAGCGTCGCGTCCGGGCGGATCTCCTACGTGCTGGGGCTCGAGGGGCCGTCGGTGTCGGTCGACACGGCGTGCTCGTCGTCGCTCGTCGCGCTGCACCTGGCCGCGCAGGCGTTGCGCGCCGGCGAGTGCGACCTCGCGCTCGCAGGCGGCGCGACGGTCATGCCGCAGCCCGGCATCTTCGTGGAGTTCTCCCGGCAGCGCGGCCTGTCGCCGGACGGCCGGTGTCGCGCGTTCGGCGCATCGGCCGATGGGACGGGCTGGGGCGAGGGCGCCGGCGTCATCGCGCTGGAGCGGCTGTCCGACGCCGTCGCGAACGGGCACCACGTGCTGGCGGTGGTCCGCGGCAGCGCGGTCAACCAGGACGGCGCGTCGAACGGCTTGACCGCGCCGTCCGGGCGCTCGCAGGAGCGCGTCATCCGCGCGGCGCTCGCCGGGGCGGGACTGTCGCCGTCCGACATCGACGCGGTCGAGGCGCACGGCACGGGCACGACGCTCGGCGACCCGATCGAGGCCACCGCGCTGCTCTCCGCCTACGGTCGCGACCGCGAGAGCGCGCCGCTGCGGCTGGGCTCGCTGAAGTCGAACATCGGCCACACGCAGGCGGCGGCGGGCGTCGGCGGCATCATCAAGATGGTCGAGGCACTCCAGCACGAGGTGCTGCCCCCGACGCTCTGGGCCGACGAGCCGTCGCCGCACGTCGACTGGGAGCAGGGCGGGGTCGAGCTGCTGACCGAGCCGCTGCCCTGGCCGGCCGCCGACCGCACGCGCCGTGCGGCGGTCTCGTCGTTCGGCGTGTCGGGCACGAACGCGCACGTCATCCTCGAAGAGGCGCCTGTGCCCGACGAGGAGCAGGAGCGGACGCCCGCCGGGCCGCTGCCCTTCCTCGTCTCGGGCGCGAGCGAGGCTGCGCTCGCCGCGCAGGCCGAGCGCCTGGCCGCGCACGTCGCGGCGCACCCGGAGCTTGCGCCGGCGTCAGTTGCCGCCGGGCTGGCGCACGGGCGTGCAGACCTCGCCCACCGCGCCGTGGCCGTCGCCTCCGACCTGGGCGAGCTGGGCACCCAGCTGCGCGCGCTCGCGCACGGCGAGCAGGCCGAGGGGCTCGTGCAGGGCGTCGCGCGCCCCGGCCTGCGCACCGCGTTCGTCTTCCCCGGCCAGGGCGGCCAGTGGGAGGGCATGGCCGTCGAGCTGCTCGACGCCTCGCCGGTGTTCGCCGCGCACCTGCGCGCGTGCCAGGAGGCGCTGGCGCCGCACGTCGACTGGGTGCTCGAGGACGTCCTGCGCGGCGCGCCGGGCGCCCCCACGCTGGAGCGCGTCGACGTCGTGCAGCCCGCGCTGTTCGCCGTCATGGTCGCGCTCGCGCGGCTGTGGGAGGCGCACGGCATCGCGCCCGCCGCGGTCATCGGGCACTCGCAGGGCGAGATCGCCGCTGCCCACATCGCCGGGGCGCTGAGCCTCGAGGATGCGGCGCTCGCGGTGACCGGGCGCAGCGGCGTGCTCGCCGGCACGCTGTCGGGGCGCGGCGGGATGGTGGCGGTCGGTGCGTCGTCCGAGGCGGTCACCCGGTACCTCGAGCCGTTCGCCGGCCGGGTCTCGCTCGCCGCCGTGAACAGCCCGTCCTCGGTCGTCGTCTCCGGCGAGCCCGACGCGCTCGAGGAGCTCATCGCGCGATGCGAGGCCGACGACGTGCGCGCGAAGCTCCTGCCCGTCGACTACGCAGCGCACTCCGCGCAGATCGAGACGACCCGCGAGGCGCTGCTCGAGCGCTTCGCCCCGATCACGAGCACCGGCCAGGGCGTGCCGATCTACTCCACGGTCACCGGCGCGCGGATCGACCCGGCCGAGCTCGGGGCGGTGTACTGGTACGAGAACCTGCGCCAGACCGTCCGCTACGACACCGCGGTGCGCGCGCTCGCAGACGACGGGATCGACGCGATCATCGAGATCGGCCCGCACCCGGTCCTGACGAGCCAGACGCTGGAGACCATCGAGGCCGCCGGGCATGACAGCGACGCCATCACGGTGACCGGCACGCTGCACCGCGACGACGGCGGGCTCGGCCGCTTCGCCGGCGCGCTGGCCGAGGCGCACGTCGCGGGTCTGCCCGTGGACTGGGCGCCGCTGCTGGGCGACGCGCGGCCCGCCGCCGGGCTGCCGACCTACGCGTTCCGCCACGAGCGCTTCTGGCTCGCCCCGGCGCGCACGGCCGACGACCCGACGGCGCTCGGCCAGGCGCCGGCCGCGCACCCGCTGCTCGACGCCGCCATCGCGCGCGCCGACGGCGACGGCACCCTGTACACCGGGCGGCTCAGCCTGGAGCGGTATCCGTGGCTCGCCGACCACGCCGTGCTCGGCGTCGCGCTCCTGCCTGCCGCGGCGTTCCTCGACCTCGCGCTGCACGCGGCGGGGCAGACCGACACGCCCCGCATCGAGGATCTCGCGCTGCATGCGCCGCTCCTGCTGGACGGTGATGGCGCGACGGCGCTGCAGGTCGCGGTGTCGGCCCCGGACGCCGATGGGCGCCGTGCGCTGGCCATCCATTCGCGCGCCGAGGGGGCCGAGACCTGGACCCAGCACGCCGCGGCCACGCTGACCGCGACGAGCGACCGGCTCGCCAGCGCGCCTGCGCCCCCCGCCGATGCGCAGCGCCTCACGGGCACCGACCGCTACGACCTGCTCGCCGACGCGGGGTACGAGTACGGGCCGGTCTTCCAGGGGCTGGCGTCCGTGGTGCGCGCCGGTGACGCGCTGTTCGCCGAAGCGGCGCTGCCCGAGGGCCAGGACCCCGAGGGCTTCGCGATGCATCCGGCGCTCCTCGACGCCGTGCTCCAGGCGACCGTCCTGCGCGAGATCGACGCCGGCCGAGGCGGCGAGCTGCCTGTCCCATTCTCGTTCCTCGGGGTCGAGCTGCACGCGCCGCACGCCGCGCAGGCGCGCGCCTCACTCTTCGCGCGCGAAGGGCAGACGGAGATCGTCATCGCCGACGAGACCGGTCTGCCGGTGCTGACGATCGACGCGTTCGGGCTGCGCCCGCTCGACCGGCGGGTCCTCCGCGGCGGCATGAGCGGGGGCAGCGAGGTACTGCACGAGGTCGTCTGGGAGACGCTGGGCGGCGGCGCCGACCCGGGGGTGGGGCGAGAGATGGGCGCGGTACGCCCATGGATCGACCCGGCCGCCCAAGTGGCCGCGCTGGAGGCCGAGATCGGCGAGGGCGCGCCCGCGCCGGACGTCGTCTTCGTCGCCGCCCCGGTCGCCGACGTCCACGAGACCTCCGCGCAGAGCCTGGCGCTCGCGCAGGCGTGGCTGGCCTCCGAGGCGCTCGCCGCGACGCGGCTCGTCGTCCTCACGCGGGGCGCTGTGGCGGTCACGCGCGACGAGCAGCCCGATCTCGCCCAGGCCGCACTCGTCGGCCTGCTGCGCAGCGCGCACACCGAACAACCTGATCGCTTCAGCGTCCTTGACCTCGACGGGTCCGACGTTCCGCAGGCTGCCCTCGACGCCGCGCTCGCGGCCGAGGAATCCGTGCTCGCTGTCCGCGACGGCGCGCTGCACGCGCCGCGCCTCGCTCGTGCCGCCACCGCCGGGCCTTCGACCTGCGACCGGGGGTGGCACCTCGCGGTCACCACCCCCGGCACGCTCGAGGGGCTCGACTTCGTCCCCGGCGATGCCGAGGACCGCCCGCTGGCCCCTCACGAGGTCCGCGTCGCCGTGCGCGCCGCGGGGCTGAACTTCAAGGACGTCGTCATCGCGCTCGGCCTGGTGCCCGAGACGACCATCGGGCTGGAGGGCGCGGGCGTCGTGCTGGAGACCGGCACGGACGTCACGGACCTCGCGCCCGGCGACCGCGTCATGGGCCTCATCCCCGACGCGTTCGGCCCGACCGCGGTAGCCGACCGGCGGGTCATCGCCCCGGTGCCCGACGGCTGGTCGGACGTCGAGGCCGCGTCCGTGCCGGTCGTCTTCCTCACCGCGTACTACGCGCTCGTGGACCTCGCCGGCCTGCAGGCGGGCGAGAGGCTCCTCCTCCACGGGGCGGCGGGCGGCGTCGGCCAGGCGGCGCTCCAGCTGGCCGCGCACCTCGGCGCCGAGGTGTTCACCACCGCGCACCCGAGTAAGTGGGAGACGCTCACGGCGCTGGGGATCGACGACGGCCACCGCGCGTCATCGCGCACGACCGAGTTCCGCGAGACGTTCCTGGCGGCAACTGACGGGCGCGGCGTCGACGTCGTGCTCGACTCGCTCGCCGGCGAGATGGTCGACGCGTCGCTCGACCTGCTGCCGCGCGGCGGGCGGTTCGTCGAGATGGGCAAGACCGACATCCGGGATGCCGACGCGGTCGCCGCCACCCATCCAGGCGTGCACTACCAGGCGTTCGACCTGCTGCTCGACGCCAGCCCTGAGCGCATCGGAGAGATGCTCTCCGAGCTGCTCGACCTCTTCGCGCGCGGGATCCTGCGCCCGCTGCCGACGACGACCCGCGACGTGCGCGACGGCATCGACGCCATGCGCTTCCTGCGCGAGGCGCGGCACACCGGCAAGCTCGTCCTGCGCATCCCGCGGGCGCTCGACCCCGACGGCACGGTGCTCATCACGGGCGGCACCGGCGGGCTCGGCGCGATGCTCGCCGCGCACCTGGCCGAGCACGAGGGCGCCCGGCACCTGCTGCTCGCAAGCCGCCGCGGGCCCGATGCGCCCGGCGCCTCCGCGCTGGTCGCGTCGCTCGGCGACCGCGGGTGCGAGGCGACCGTCGTGGCGTGCGACGTCAGCGACCACGCACAGGTGCAGGCGCTGCTCGCGCAGGTCCCGGCCGCCCATCCGCTGACCGCGGTCATCCACACCGCGGGGCTGCTCGACGACGGCACGATCGCCTCGATGCAGCCCGAGCAGCTCGAGCGCGTCTTCGGACCGAAGGTGGACGCGGCGCTGCATCTCGACGCGCTGACCGCGGACCTCGCCGAGTTCGTCCTGTACTCCTCGGCCGCCGCGACGCTCGGCCTGCCCGGCCAGGGCAACTACGCCGCGGCGAACGCGGTGCTCGACGCGCTGGCGCAAGGGCGGCGCGCGGCCGGGCTGCCGGGCGTGTCGCTCGCGTTCGGCGTGTGGGAGACCGCGACCGGCATGACCGGCCACGTCACGGGCGAGGACGCGGACCGGCGCGCCCCGGCCGGGCTCGCACCGCTGCCCGACGACGAGGGCCTGGCCGCGATCGACGAGGCACGGGCGCGCGGCGAGGCGCTGCTGCTCCCGGTCCTCTTCGACCGCCCGGGGCTGCGCGCCCAGGCACGCGCCGGCGTCCTGTCGCCCGTGCTGCGCGGGCTGTTCGGCGGCCCCGCCCGGACCGCCGCGGCGGCGGCCGGCAGCTCGTTCGCGCAGACCCTCGCGGCGGCACCGGAGGCCGAACGCGAGACGCTCGCCGTCGACCTCGTGCGCGAGCACCTCGCCGCGGTGCTCGGCCACGGATCGGCCGCGCAGCTCGACGCGCAGCGCACCTTCAAGGAGCACGGCATCGACTCGCTCTCCGGCGTCGAGCTGCGCAACCGGATCGCACGGGCGACCGGGCTGACGCTGCCCGCGACGCTCGTCTTCGACCACCCGACCCCGGTCGCCGTTGCGGCCCTGCTCGTCGACCGCGCGACCGAGCGCGGGGCACCGGCCCCGGCTGAGACCCGTGCCGCGCCGCGCGTCGCCGACGAGCCGATCGCGATCGTCGGGATCGGCTGCCGGTTCCCGGGCGGCGCGGACACGCCGGAGGGATTGTGGTCGCTCGTCGCCGAGGGCCGCGACGCGATCGGCGGCTTCCCGACCGACCGCGGCTGGGACCTCGACCGTCTCTTCGACGACGACCCCGACCACGCCGGCACGAGCTACACCCGCCGGGGCGGTTTCCTGCAGGACGCTGGGAACTTCGACGCCGAGCACTTCTCGATCTCCCCGCGCGAGGCGCTGGCGATGGATCCTCAGCAGCGCCTGATGCTCGAGTGCGCGTGGGAGGCGCTCGAGGATGCCGGCATCGATCCGCTGAGCCTGCGCGGCAGCCGCACCGGCGTGTTCGCGGGGGTGTTCGACTCGGGCTACAGCAGGCTCGGGCACGGCCAGCCCGAGGTCGAGGGCCAGCGCGTCGTCGGCAACGCGACGAGCGTCATCACCGGCCGGATCTCGTTCACGCTGGGCCTCGAGGGCCCGGCCGTCTCGGTGGATACGGCGTGCTCGTCGTCGCTCGTCGCCACGCACCTCGGCACGCAGGCGTTGCGCCGTGGCGAGTGTGACCTCGTCCTCGCGGGCGGCGTGACGGTGCTCGCTACGCCGGAGTTCTTCGTCGAGTTCTCGCGCCAGCGGGCGCTGTCGGCCGACGGCCGCTGCCGCGCGTTCGCCGCCGACGCGGGCGGCACCGGCTTCGCCGAGGGCGCGGGGATCATCGTGCTCGAGCGGCTGTCCGACGCCGTGCGCAATGGGCACGACGTGCTCGCCGTCGTGCGCGGCAGCGCGACGAACCAGGACGGGGCGTCGAACGGGCTGTCGGCGCCGAACGGCCCCTCGCAGGAGCGCGTCATCCGTGACGCGCTGGCCGACGCCGGCCTGGCGCCCGCCGACGTCGACGCGGTCGAGGCGCACGGCACCGGCACCGCGCTGGGCGACCCGATCGAGGCGCAGGCGCTGCTGGCGACCTACGGCGCGGAGCGGGCGAACGGCGTGCCGCTGCAGCTCGGCTCGCTGAAGTCGAACATCGGCCACACGCAGGCCGCGGCGGGCGTCGCGGGCATCATCAAGATGGTCGAGGCGCTGCGTCACGAGCAGCTGCCGCGCACGCTGCACGCCGAGCAGCCCTCCCCGCACGTGGACTGGGGCACCGGCCAGGTCGCGCTGCTCACCGAACCGGTCGCGTGGCCGGCGGGCGAGCGAGTGCGCCGCGCGGCGGTGTCGTCGTTCGGGATCTCGGGGACGAACGCACACGTCCTGCTCGAAGAGGCGCCCGCCACGGCGCCTGCGCCTGCCCTCGAGGACGCGCCGAGCGTGCTGCCGTTCGTCGTCTCGGCGTCGAGCGACGCGGGGCTGACCGCGCAGGCCGCGCGTCTGCACGAGCACCTCGCCGCGCACCCCGAGACCGACCTGCCCGCCGTCGCGCGGACGCTGGCGTTCGGGCGAGCGCACCTCCCGCACCGCGCGGTCGTGCAGGCCGCCGGGCTCGGCGAGCTGGAGGACCGCCTGCACGGGCTGGCGGGGGGCACGTTGCCGCCGGGCGTCGTCCGCGGTGTCGCGCGCGGGGTCCGCCGCCCGGTGTTCGTCTTCCCCGGCCAGGGTGGCCAGTGGGAGGGGATGGCGGTCGCGCTGCTCGACGAGTCGCCGGTGTTCGCCGAGCGCATGCGCGCGTGTGAGGCGGCGCTGGCGCCGCACGTCGACTA
>JBPPNC010000127.1:0-2054 GCA_051306365.1 Solirubrobacteraceae bacterium | reverse complement strand
TAGATCTCCAGGGTCTCCTTCGCCTTGTCGATCTGCTTCTGCTTCGGCATCGCGCCGATCGTCCGCATGTTGTGCAGCCGGTCGGCGAGCTTGATGAGGATGACCCGCACGTCGCTGGCCATCGCGACCATCATCTTGCGGTAGTTCTCGGCCTGCGCCTCGTCGCGCGACTGGAACGTGATGCCGGTCAGCTTGGTCACGCCGTCAACGAGCGACGAGATCTCTTCGCCGAACTGGTCGCGGACCTCCTCGAGCGACGCGGTGGTGTCCTCGACGGTGTCGTGCAGCAACGCAGCGCACAGCGTCTCGGTGTCCAGGCGCATGCCCGCGCAGATCTTCGCGACGCCCACCGGGTGGGTGATGAAGTCCTCGCCCGACCTGCGGCGCTGGTCGGCGTGGTGCTCGCAGGCGAAGAGGAACGCCTGCTCGACCCGCGCGCGGTCGATCGCGACGAGCGATTCGGCCGCATGCTCCTCGACGATCGCGAACAGGTCGCTCAGCAGGACCTGCTCGCGCTGCGTGAGGTCGGACCGCTGGATGCCGTTGTGCTGGTCCGGATGCTCGACCCGGTCGACCTGCGGGCGCGGCGAGATCGCCGGTGTCGGCTGGTCCGTCAGGCTGCCACTGCTGTCGCGCTGCTCAGGAATGCCCGGCCGTCCTCGAGTTGCTGGCTATAGGCCCGGAAGGCCGCCGACCGCTCCAGCTCGGTGCGCTGGGCGGGCGGAACCCTCAGGGTCCGCGTCTCCAGGTCGAGGCTGACAAGGCCGAGCTCCGTGAGGACCCGCACGGCGCGCCCGGTCACCTGTGGGGACCGGGGAGCCTGCGGATCTCCGCGCAGCGCCGCCTCGAGCTCCTCTCCCGCCGCCCCGTCCAGGGCCCGCAGGTCCCGGTACAGCGCGGTGAGCGGGGCACGTAGATCGTACTCACGCTCGTGGATTCGTAGGGCAAAGGTTAGCTCCGCGGGGCCCCAGGCAAGATGGACCATCTGTCGAACGGTCAGTGCCTCGAGTGTGGCGCGGTGGCCGGGGGTGGCCGGGGGGTCGATGACGACGACGTGCACGATGCCGTCCGCGAGCCCCGGATCGGCCATCAGCGCGTCATGCGAGCAGACCGAGAACCCGCCGAGCAGCGGCCCGAGATGACGCTCACGAAGCTCCGCGTCGGAGACGACGGCGAGCACCCGATCCCCACTGTGGACGAGCGCGCCGAGCACGCCGGCGATGCTGCCCCCGCGACGGTCATGGGCGCCCCTGAGCGGCACGTCACACCCTCCCGTCTCCAGCGCGACCGCGGGGGGCAGCTCGGCTGAGAGCTGGGCGACCACCACGTCCCACACATCGGACGCCTTCCCAGCGCGCATGACCGTGCCGCCCTGCGACGGCGTGGCGCGGCGCAGGAGCAAGCGAGGCTCGACCGACCCGCGCCAGGAGTGAAGCTCCAGCTCGGCGATGACATCGACCGTCTCGTCGCACGGGACCGACGGCATGCCGAACCCGACGGCCGCGGCGCGGTACCCGCCGCTCACCACGGTGCACCGTATGTGCTTCCCGCCCTCTCCGAGCGGCCGCGCGTCGCTCAGGCGCGCTCCGGGCAGGAGCAGCCGGACGACCGGGTTGCCCATGCCAAGCGGCTCGAGCAGCTCGAGCTCCTCGGCCAGCGGGAGACCGAGTTCGTCGCCGGCCACGACGGCGTCCACCCGCTCACGCGGGATCAGATCGGCGTCGCTCAGCACCGTCGCGGCGTGCGCTTCGAAGGCGGAGCGGAACGCCGGCAGGGCCGTGGCGGCCACCTCGCACCCGGCGGCCGCACGATGGCCCCCGTGGCGCAGCAGATGCCCGCGGCAGGCCTCAAGGCCGCCGAGCAGATCGAACGCCGGGATCGACCGCCCCGAGCCCGTGCCTGTCTCGCCATCGAGGGCGATGAGCACCACGGGACGGTGGTGACGCTCGGCGATCCGCGAGGCGACGATGCCGATGACACCCTTGTGCCAGCCCATGCCCCAGAGCACGTAGGCGCGGCGGTCGCCGAGCTCGCGGACCTGCGCCTCGGCCTCG
>JBPPNC010000067.1:0-18279 GCA_051306365.1 Solirubrobacteraceae bacterium | reverse complement strand
CGCGGACTCGCTGAGGACGTCGCGCCACCATGCACGCTCGTCCTCTTGGTCCTCGCTGGTCTGGCGCAGGATCCGCCGCGCGTAGTTCTGCACCTGGTCGCGTGAGCCGACGACGAGCCGCGGGCCGGTCACGGCCAGACGCCCGTCCTGGAGGACGACGATCGCCCCGGGCACATCCCAGCGCCGGCGTAGCCGCTCGACGACGGGCAGCCCGAGGACGGCGGCGGGCTCCAGCGGGTCGCCGTCGGACTCGCGCCATGGCCGCGATGTGAAAATCGGCGCCGTCCCCGGCATGATCCGCTGCGGCCGGCCGACAGGCCCGACCGGCCCGGTCCGCCACCGCTGCAGGATCGGCTCGAGCGAGCCGACGAGTTCGCGGCGGACGATCATGTGCAGCATGTCCCCGGCCTCCAGGCGCGTGGACCCGCGTGGCGGCAGCGCCTTGTCGCCCCGGACGAGGACGTTGACGAGCGCCTCGCGCGGGAGACCGAGGTCACGCACGCGATGCCCCACGCACGCGTCGCCCTCGCGGACCCGCACCTCCACCATGTCCGCCCCGAGCCGCCGGATCGAGCCGATCTCGGTGACGGGCCGGGCGAGGGGATCTTCGTGCGCGGTCGCACCGAGCCACCCGGCGAGCGGCAGGAAGGTCGTCCCCTGCAGGATCGTGCTGAAGAGGACGATGAAGAACACGATGTTGAAGTAGTCCACAGCCTCGGGGACGCCCTCGATGACCGGGAACGTCGCGAGCACGACCGGGACCGCGCCGCGCAGGCCGGCCCACCCGAGCACGACGGTGTCCCCCACCGGGATCCTCGAGAACGCCGTCGCGATGAACACGGCCACGGGCCGCGCGACGAAGCACAGGACGAGGGCCAGCGCCGTGCCCTGCAGCGCGTACTCGGGCAGCTGACTGGGGAACACGAGCAGGCCGAGGATGAGGAAGACCCCGAGCTGCGCGACCCACGCCAGGCCGTCGTGGAACGTGACGATCGTCTGCCGCCCCGGGATCGATCCCGACCCGAGCGCGAGGCCGACGAGGTAGACGGAGAGGAACCCTGACCCGTGCAGCACGTCGGCGAGCCCGAACGAGATGCCGACCGTCGCCAGCGACGCCACCGGGTACAGGCCGCCGGTCGCCAGGCGCGCCTTGCGGAAGGAGAACACCGCGATGGACCCGACGGCGATGCCGACGATCGCGCCGATACCGATCTCTTCGGCGAAGAGGACGGCGAACTCCCCGAGCCCGTACGCGGGATCTTCGATCCACGCGATGAACCCGAGCACGAGGACGACGGCGACGGGATCGTTCGTGCCCGACTCGCCCTCGAGCATCCGGGCGAGCTTGCGTTTCAGCGTCGAGCCGCGCAGCAGCGAGAAGATCGCGGCGCTGTCCGTGGCCGCGACGATCGAGCCGATGAGCATGCCCTCGAGGAGGTCGAGGTCGAAGATCAGCGTGGCGGCAAAGCCGGTGATGATTGCGGTGAGGATCGTGCCGACGGTCGCCAGGCTGATCGCACTGCCGATGATCGGCCGGATCTCCGAGAGGCCCGCCGACAGGCCGCCCTCGAAGAGGATGAGGATCAGCGCGAGGATGCCGAGGTCGCGCGCGAGCTCGTAGTCGGAGAAGTCGATGAGGTCGAGCCCATCGGACCCGACGAGCATGCCGATCCCCAGGAAGAGCACGAGCCCCGGCACGCGCAGACGCGTCGCGACGAGCGAGGCGAGCAGGCCGACCGCCAGCAGCAGTCCCCCGACGAGCAGCAGCCGGCTTTCTTCCATGAGGGCTCCATCTTCGCCGGTCGGACGGCGTGATGACGAGCGACCGGCGGTCGGAGGTGCGTTCGCCCGCCGGTGGAGGCGCCACGTACGCTCCCGGTGATGCCGAGCCCCGATCCGTCGCTTCTGCTGCGTGCGCGGCGGCCGCCGCTCGCCGCCGGCGTCACGGTCGCCGTCATCGCGGTTGCTGTCGTGACCCTGCTCGTCTTCGCGCTGCGCGAGATCGCCCCCGCGGTGTCGCTCGCCATCGTCTACCTGCTCGCCGTGATCGTCGTCGCGACGCTGTGGGGTCGCGCGCTCGGCATCGCGACGGCGATCGGCTCGGCGCTGGCGTTCAACTTCTTCCACGTCGAGCCCACCGGGACGTTCACGATCGCCGACGAGGAGAACTGGGTCGCGCTCGGAGTGTTCGTGGTCACGGCGGTCGCCATCGGCACGCTCGCGGACCTCGCCCGGTCCCGCGCACTCGACGCCGAGCAACGGCGGCGCGAGGCGGACCTCGCCGCGGATCTCTCGCGCCTGCTACTGGGCGCGACCGACGTGGAGGCCGCGCTGCCCGGCGCTGCCGGCCAGCTGGCGACTGCGGTCGGCGTTCCCTCCGCCACGCTCGTCCTGCACGTCGCGCAGGGCGACGCGCACCACGCGACGTTCGCGCTCGACATGGGCGCCGAACGCCGTCCCGCGACGCTCCTGCTGCCCGAGCCGATCGCTCCGAGCGCGCGCGAGCGGATCTCCGACCGGCTGGTCCCCGGGCTGGAGGCCGTCCTGCGCGCGGCTCTCGACCGCGAACTGTTGGAGCGCGAGGTCGTGGAGACCCGGGCGCTGCGACGCAGCGACGAGATCAAGACCGCAATTCTCCGCGCGGTCTCCCACGACCTTCGTTCGCCCCTGACGTCCATCATCACCAGCGCCGACGCCCTCGCCTCCCCCGCCGTCCTCGACGACGAGCGCGAGGAACTGGTCGCGGCGATCGGCGTGGACGCCCGGCGCCTCACGCGGCTGGTCGACCAGCTGCTCGACCTCTCACGCTTGCAGGCAGGCGCCGCCGAGCCGCGCCCGGACTGGGTCTCCATCCCCGAGCTGCTCACGGTCGCGCTGCAGTCGATGAACGCGCGAGACGCGGAGTTCCGGCTGAGCGCGGACGCCGACACGCCGCTCGTCCAGGCCGACGCCGGCCAGCTCGAGCGAGCGTTCGCGAACCTGCTCGAGAACGCGCGGCAGCACAGCGGC
The DNA here is from genome assembly GCA_051306365.1 of Solirubrobacteraceae bacterium. Lineage (GTDB taxonomy): Bacteria > Actinomycetota > Thermoleophilia > Solirubrobacterales > Solirubrobacteraceae > Svornostia. The sequence continues at coordinate 15,270 of JBPPNC010000067.1, read as the reverse complement.
GGACACGAGGTGTCCCTGCGGGCGCGGGCGGTGGGATCGCGGCTCGTGGTGCGGATCGTCGACCGCGGCGACGGCATCCCCGCCGCGGAGCTGGAGCGGATCTTCGAGCCGTTCTACCAGCGTGGGGGAGGAGCTACCGGCGGTGCCGGGCTCGGCCTGGCGGTGGCCCGCGGGTTCATCGAGGCGAACGGTGGAAAGGTCGTCGCCGAGTCGCTGCCTGGGCAGGGCACGGCGCTCGTGGTCGAGTTTCCGCTGGAGGCAGCGCCGTGAGCCGCGTCCTGGTCTGCGACGACGAGGCGCACATCGTCCGTGCGCTGAAGGTCGTCCTCCGCGAGGCGGGCTTCGAGACGGTGACGGCCGAGACCGGCGAGGAGGCGCTCGACCGCGCCGCGGTGCGGCCGCCCGACGCCGCGATCCTCGACCTCGTGCTGCCCGACATCGACGGCATCGAGGTGTGCCGCCGGCTGCGCGAGTGGACGGAGATGCCGATCCTCGTCCTCTCGGCGGTCGGCGACGAGGAGGAGAAGGTGCGGGCGCTAGAGGCGGGCGCCGACGACTACGTCGTCAAGCCGTTCGGCCCGCGGGAACTGGTCGCGCGGCTGCAGGCGGCGCTGCGGCGGGCGGGCGGCTCGGCGGCCGACCCGGTGCTCCGCGCCGACGGGCTGGAGGTCGACGTCGCGGCCCACGTCGTGCGGGTCGACGGCATCGAGGTCCACCTCACCCCCATCGAGTTCGACCTGCTCAAGACGCTGCTCCGTCACCGCGGGCGCCTGCTCACCCACCGGGCGCTGCTCACCGAGGTGTGGGGCGCCGCCTACGAGCACGACACGGCGACACTGCGCACCCACATGTCGAACCTGCGCCGGAAGGTGGACCCGGGGGGCGAGCGGATCCGCACGGATCCCGGGGTTGGTTACCGGTTCGCGTAGGAACTGCGCCGAAGCTGCGCGGTTCGGGGGCGCGGGGCTGCGGGCGTGCCACCGTGCCGGGCATGCCCGACGAAAGACCCGCTGAGCGGGATGAACGTCGGCGGGAGTCCGTCGACGCGCGCCTGCACCGTCTCGCCCTCCACGCGCGCTGGGTGCTGACCACCGAGGAGATGCTCGCCGGCGGGCTGTCCCGCAGCGCGATCGATCGCCGACGCGGCCAGGTCCTGACCCAGCTCTTCCGCGGCGTCCACCTCTACGGCCGGACCGTGCCCACCGAGAACGAACGGCTGCGGGCCGCCGTCAAGGCCATGCGCAACGGGCACCTCGCCGGCCGCACCGCCGGTGACCACTGGGGCGTCTGGCGGTGGCGCGGAGACGTCGAGGTGGTGGTGCCCACCGATCGCCGCCGCCAGCCGGGGCTCCAACCGCGCACGCGCATCCTGCACCCGCGTGACGTGACGCAGCGCCGCGGCCTGCCGGTCACGACGCTCGCCCGCACCTACGTCGACCTCGCCGGCGCGCTCACCTTCGATGAGCTCGGCCGCGCCGTCCACGAGGGCGACGTCCGCAAGCTCCTCCGCGTCGAGGCGATCGACGCGGCCATGGCCCGGGCCGGACGCTTCCACGGGCGAGCCAATCTCATGCGTGCGCTCGCGCGGCACCGGAAGGTTGACGGCCGGCTCGACTCGGGCCTCGAGCGGCGCTTTCACCGCTTCCTGCGCGACCACGGGTTCCCGCCGTCGGAGCACAACCAGCTGTTCGAACTCGGCGACGACGACTTCGCCTCGATCGACGTCCTGTTCCCGGAGTACTGGTTCGGCGTGGAGATCGACTCGGCCGCCCATCGCACCGTGCAGATGCACGACAGCGACCGCCGCCGGGATCGCCGCGTGCGGGCCGTGCACGACCTGCCGATCATGCGGATCACCGACACCGACCTCGACCTTCGCCCGGCCGAGACCGCCGCGGACCTGTGGATCTCGTTGCGGCGCCGCGAGGGCTTGGGAGATCGCCGACGAAAGGCCCGCTGAGCGGGTCTTTCGTCGGTCTTGACGCGATCTTGACGCCGCGCGGCCGAATCCTGACGCCGCCCTGACGCCCCCGGGCGCACGCTGGATGACATGTCCGCACTCGCTTTCCTCGGCCTCCCCGAAGGTGCCGGTGACGTCGTCAGCGTCGTCCTCGGCCTCATCGGGTTCGCCCTCCTGTTCGCGGTCCTCGCCGGGCTCGAGCGCGTATGAACGTCACCGGCTGGCTACAGATCGGCGTCTGCATTGCCGTCCTGACGGCCATCACGCCCGTGCTCGGGCGCTACCTCCAGCGGGTCTTCGACGGCGAGGCCAAGTTCCTGCGGCCCGTCGAGCGCCTCACCTACCGCCTGTTGGGCATCGACCCGGAGCACGAACAGGACTGGAAGGGCTACGCCCGCACCGTCCTGATCTTCAGCGCCCTCTTCCTCGGCGCCCTGTACCTCGTTCTCCGCACCCAGGGGATCCACCCGTTCAACCCGGAGGACCTCACGTCCCCGACGTGGGATCTGTCCTTCAACACCGCCGTCTCGTTCCTGACGAACACGAACTGGCAGTTCTACGCGGGCGAGACGACGATGACGTACTTCAGCCAGATGGCGGGCTTGGCGGTGCAGAACTTCGTCAGCGCCGCCGTAGGCATCGCCGTCGCCGCGGCCGTGATCCGCGGCTTCGCGCGGCGCGAGGCCCGCGTGATCGGCAACTTCTGGGTCGACTTCACCCGGACGACGCTCTACGTGCTGCTGCCGATCTGTGTGCTCGGCGCGCTGTTCCTCGTCTCGCAGGGGCTCATCCAGACCCTCGACCCGTACACCGGCGTCACCACGCTGACCGGCGGCGAGCAGACCCTGGCGCGGGGACCGGTCGCCTCCCAGGCGATCATCAAGCACCTCGGCACCAACGGCGGCGGCTTCTTCAACGTCAACGCCGCGATGCCGTTCGAGAACAGCACGACGCTGACAAACTTCGTCCTCCTGCTCGCCATCCTCGCCATCCCGGCGGCGCTGACGAACACGTTCGGGCGGATGATCGGCAGCCGGCGTCAGGGCTGGGCGATCTACTCGGCGATGCTCGTGTGGTTCGTCGCCGCCGTGGCGATCGTGTACGTCGCCGAGAGCGACAGCACCGCCGCGATGCAGGCCGCCGGCCTGTCCGGCGGGAACATGGAAGGCAAGGACATCCGCTTCGGCATCGGCTCCTCCTCGCTGTTCGCCGCCGTCACCACGGTCGCGTCCTGCGGCGCCGTCAACGCGGCGATGGAGTCGCTGACCGGCATCGGCGGCGCGGTGCCCCTGGCGAACATGATGACCGGCGAGGTCATCTTCGGCGGGGTCGGCTCCGGTCTCTATGGCATGTTGCTGTTCGTCCTGCTTGCGGTGTTCCTCGCCGGCCTGATGGTGGGCCGCACCCCGGAGTACCTGGGCAAGAAGATCGGCCCGCGCGAGATCAAGCTCGTCGTGATCGGCACGCTGTCCGTCCCGCTCGTCGTCCTCGTCCTGACCGCGCTGGCGATCGGCACGAAATGGGGCGCGCCATCGATCTACAACGACGGCCCGCAGGGCTTCGCCGAGCTGCTGTACGCCTACACATCACAGGCGAACAACAACGGCTCGGCGTTCGCCGGCTACACCGGCGTCACCTTCGCCGAGGTCATGGGCGGCTTCGCGATGCTGTTCGGCCGCTTCGTCCCGATGTTTGCCGCGCTCGCCGTCGCCGGTGCGATGGCCGGCAAGCGCGTCGCCCCGCCGGGGGTGGGAACGATGCGGACCGACACGGGCACATTCATCGCCCTGCTCGTCGGCGCCGTCGCCCTCGTGGCCCTCCTGACCTTCGTCCCCGCACTCCTGCTCGGGCCGGTGGCCCAGGGCCTGACCGATCGGCTCTTCTGATGCGCTCCAACCTCCGCGCCGCGCTTGTCGGCGTCGTGCTGTTCACGGTGCTGCTCGGCCTCGTCTACCCGCTCGCCGTCACCGGCATCTCCCAGGTCGTGATGCCCGGGAAGGCCAATGGGTCGCAGATCGAACGCAACGGCACGACCGTCGGGTCGGAGCTCATCGGCCAGGACTTCGGTGGCGACGTGCGGTACTTCCAGAGCCGTCCGTCGGCGACAGAGTACTCGGCCGACGCGACGTTCTTCAACAACCTCGGCCCCAACCAGCAGGAACTCGCCGACCAGCTGACCGCGGCCGCGACCGCCTACGCCGAGCGGGAAGGCGTCGCCGTGCGCGACATCCCGCCGGACGCTGTGACGACGTCCGCCTCGGGGGTCGACCCCCACATCTCCCCGGACAACGCCGAGATGCAGGCGCGTCGCGTGGCCCGGGAGCGCGGCCTGTCCGTCGACCGGGTCAACGACCTGATGGACGAGCACACCGCCGGCCGTGCTCTCGGCTTCATGGGCGAGCCCGGCGTGAACGTGCTGACGCTGAACCTTGCCCTCGATGAGGAGACCCGATGACGCTGCCGCTCGGTCCCGCGCTGCTCGACAGTCTGCGCAAGCTCGACCCGCGGGCGATGGTCCGCAACCCCGTCATGTTCGTCGTCGAGATCGGCGCGGCGATCACCACCGTCGTGTGGCTGACGGGCACCGGGACGGACCCCGGGTGGTTCACCTCCACGGTCGCGCTGTGGCTGTGGCTCACCGTGATCTTCGGCAACCTCGCCGAGGCGCTGGCCGAGGGCCGCGGCAAGGCACAGGCCGCGACACTGCGGGCGATGCGCGCGACCACCACCGCCATCATGCGCGACGGCACCGAGCGGTCCGCGCAGGACCTCCGTCCCGGGGACGTCGTCGTGGTCGAGGCCGGCCAGGCGATTCCCGGCGACGGTACCGTCATCGAGGGCATCGCGTCCGTCGACGAGTCGGCGATCACCGGCGAGTCGGCCCCGGTCATCCGTGAGGCGGGCGGCGACCGCAGCGCCGTCACGGGCGGCACCCGCGTGCTGTCCGACCGCATCGTGGTCGAGATCACCCAGGAGCCCGGCTCCTCGTTCATCGACCGCATGATCGCGCTCGTCGAGGGGGCGTCACGGCGCAAGACCCCGAACGAGGTCGCGCTCGACATCCTGCTCGCGGCGCTGACGCTCATCTTCCTCGTCGTCGTCGTGACGCTCCGGCCGGTCGCCGACTTCGCGGGCACGAACATCTCGACCGCGACGCTCATCGCGCTCCTCGTCGCCCTGGTCCCGACGACCATCGGCGCGTTGCTCTCCGCGATCGGCATTGCCGGCATGAACAGGCTCGTGCGCCGCAACGTGCTCGCGTTGTCCGGCCGCGCCGTCGAGGCGTCCGGTGACGTGGATGTCCTGCTGCTCGACAAGACCGGCACGATCACGCTCGGCAACCGTCAGGCCGCGTCGTTTCACCCGATGCCCGGCGTGACCGAACAGGATCTCGCCGAGGCGGCGCAGCTCGCGTCGCTGGCCGACGAGACCCCGGAGGGACGCTCCATCGTCGTGCTCGCGAAGAGGTATGGGATCCGCGAGCGCGAGCTGGCCGGCCACGAGCACGAGTTCGTCCCGTTCACCGCGCAGACCCGCATGAGCGGCATCGACGTCGACGGCCACCGCCTGCGCAAGGGCGCGGGGGATGCCATCGAGCGGTGGATCCGCGAGGAGGGCGGCACGACCCCGCCGCAGCTGCGTGAGGAGCTCGACCGCATCGGCCGCGAGGGCGGCACCCCGCTCGCGGTCGTGCGCGACAGCCAGGTGCTCGGGGTCATCTACCTCAAGGACGTCATCAAGGACGGCATGCGCGAGCGGTTCGACCAGCTCCGCGCGATGGGCATCCGCACGGTGATGGTCACCGGCGACAACCAGCTCACCGCAGCGAAGATCGCCGAGGAGTCAGGGGTCGACGACTTCCTCGCCGAGGCGACCCCCGAGCGCAAGCTCGCGCTCATCACCGAACATCAGGAACAGGGCCGGCTCGTCGCCATGACCGGCGACGGGACGAACGACGCGCCCGCGCTCGCGCGGGCCGACGTCGGTGTCGCGATGAACACCGGCACCCAGGCCGCGCGCGAGGCGGGGAACATGGTCGACCTCGACAGCAACCCGACGAAGCTCATCGAGATCGTCGAGGTCGGCAAGCAGCTGCTCATCACGAGAGGCGCCCTGACGACGTTCTCGATCGCCAACGACGTCGCGAAGTACTTCGCGATCCTCCCAGCGATCTTCGCCGCCACCTACGCGGCGGCGGGTGAGACGACAGGCCCCCTGGACGCGTTGAACATCATGGGGCTGGGCACCCCGCAGTCGGCGATCATCAGCGCGATCGCCTTCAACGCGATCGTGATCCCGCTGCTCGTGCCGCTCGCGCTGCGGGGCGTGCGGTACCGGCCGTCGGGCGCGACGGAGCTGCTGCGGCGCAACCTCCTCGTCTACGGGCTGGGCGGCATCATCGCCCCGTTCGTCGGCATCAAGCTCATCGACCTCGTCGTGCACAACCTGCTCGGAGCATGATCGGGTCGTGGCACGTGGCCGGCATCGCATCTACCTCGGCATGGCCGCGGGCGTCGGCAAGACATACCGCATGCTCGCCGACGGGCGCGCGGAGCAGGCCGGAGGCCGGGACGTCGTGATCGGATATCTCGAACCGCACGGCCGGGCGGAGACCGAGCAGCAGGCGCGCGGGATGGAGTCCGTGGCGCACCGGCGGATCACCTACCGCGACCGCACGCTCGACGAGGTCGACCTCCCGGGCGTACTGGCGCGACGGCCTGAGCTCTGCCTCATCGACGAGCTGGCCCACACCAACGCGCCGGGCGTGGAGCACGCCAAGCGCTGGCAGGACGTCGACGCCGTGCTCGACGCGGGCATCGACGTGTGGTCCACGGTCAACGTCCAGCACCTCGAATCGCTCAACGACCAGGTGCAGCAGCTCACCGGCGTGAAGGTGCGCGAGACCCTGCCCGACCGAGTGCTCGCCGACGCGGACGAGGTCCTGCTCATCGACCTGCCGCCCGACCAGCTCATCGCCCGGCTGCAGGCGGGGAAGGTTTACCCCGCCGAACGCGTGGCCGCCGCGCTGAACGGCTTCTTCAAGACCGCGCACCTCGCGGCGCTGCGCGAGGTCGCGCTGCGGCAGGTCGCCGAGGAGGTACAGGAGAAGCGCCTCCTGGTGCACCGCCCGCTCCGTGCGCCCACACGCGACGACCGGATGACGACGAGCCCCGCCGCGGTCGCCGTAGGCGAGCGACTGCTCGCGCTCGTCACGCCGAGCCCGCAGTCGCAGCGCGTGGTCCGCCGCGCGTTCCGGTCCTCCCAGCGCCTGGGCGCCGACCTCGACGTGCTGTGGGTGGCACCCGCGGGGCGCGAGCCCGACGAGGCACAGCGCGAGCAGCTCGAAGGGCTGCGCCGGCTGGCCTCCGCGCTCGGCGCGCACCTGCTCGTCGAGCCGGGCGACGATGTCGTCCAGACCGTCAAGCGCGTCGTGGCGGAGCGCGGGACGACGTACCTGCTGATGGGCGTGCCGGCACGCCGCACGGGCGCCCGGCGGTTCACCGAGCCGCTCCCGATGCGGCTCGTCCGCGCACTCCCCGGCATCGACATGCGCATCGTCGCCGACCGCACCCACCGCGAGGAGCCGCGGCCGTGAGCCCGCTCGAGCTCATCGCCATCCCGCTTGCCATCGCGGTCGCGGTGCTCGGCGTCCTGCTGGTGCGCCGCCGCCGCGCTGCCGAACTCGACCCGGCCGCGCACCGGATCCTCTTCCCCTTCGTCGGCTCCGCGGTCTCGCAGCGCGCCCTCGACGCAACGCTGCGCCTGGCGCGCGCCGAGGACGCCGTGCTCGTGCCCGCGTACCTCGCCCCCGTCCCTATGGACCTGCCGCTGACCGCGGCGATCCCGGGCGCCGCGATGGCCGCGATGCCCGTGTTCGAAGCGATCGAGCAGCGCGCCGCCACACAGGGCATCGCGGTCGACACACGGATCGAACGCGGGCGCACGGTCCGCCATGCGCTGCGCGAGGCGATCGCCAACGAGCGCTTCGACCGGATCGTCGTCGCGGTCGCCACGCCGCAGACCGACGGGCTCGCCCCGGAGGACGTGGCGTGGCTGCTCGAGCGCGACGCGTGCGAGATCCTCGTGCTGCGCCCGGGCGCCGCGCGCGGGCAGGCACCCGCACGCGTCGCCTGAACCGTCACGCCGACGAAAGGCCCGCTGAGCGGACACAACGTCGGTGCGAAGGCGCGACGCGCGGGGCGGTCAGGCCGCAGCGCGGGCAGGCGGCGCGGCTGCTGAGCCACCCCGATCACCGCCGGCCGCCAGCAGGGCGCGCCGCCAGCTCAGCGGCGCACCCCCGAAGGCGCGCGTCGCGGCAGCCAGCGAATGCGCGAGTTCTTGCCGCACACTGCCCGCCCCCGCCAGCTGGAACGCCGCCGCGTCGTCCGCGCGCGCCCCGTACAGCGCCAGCGTGTCGAGCACCTTCGCGTCGCCGAGCACCGCGGGGGACCGCAGCAGCCCGACGTCCCCCGTGTCGAGTGCCTCGGCGTGCAGCGGACGGCCCTCGTGCCGGACCTCGGTGCTCGTCGACAGGCGCCCCGCGAGCTCTCCCGCGCGACCGAGCACGAGCGTGTCGCGCAGCAGCGCGGCCGCGCCGCGGCGCAGTTCGACCTCGGTGTGGCGGCGCACCGCGCTTCCCGCGGCCAGCACCAGCGGTTGGGCCTCCCATTCCAGCCGGGCGCGCGCGCCGACCTCCAGCCGGACGTCGACCTGCGCCGGCTCGCCGCCCCGCACGTCGTGGGCCACGAGCGCCGCGATGTCCACCAGGCGCAGCCGCGCGCCCGGCCCGCACCGCACGTCGATCTCCAGCCGGTCGCCCGCCAGCAGCGACGCGGCGGTCTGCACGAGCGCGACCCGCGCGACGTCCCCGTCCGCGGACAGGATCCGCGGGCGCAGCAGCCCGCCGCCCGCCAGGCGGGTCAGCCGGGTCGCGGCGCCGTCACGCGCGCAGGTGATCTCAATGCGTGTGGGCGTGGGAATGCTCGTGGTCGTGGTGATGATCGTCCGCGGCGTGCACGTGCGGCGCCATCGGCCCGGGGTCGGCGGCGACCAGCTCGCCGGCGCGGTGACGAGCCAGCTCGCCGCGCACCCAGTCGGCCACGCGCGTGACATCGTCGGGCGCCCGCAGCGACGTCGGCAGCGTCGGTCGTCCCTCGCGCCGCTCGCCCGCGTCGCTGACCATGCGCTCGACGCTCGCGCCGACCAGCGGCGCGATGTCGACCTTGTTGATGACGAGCAGGTCCGCGCGCTCGACGCCCGGGCCGCCCTTGCGCGGCACGTCGTCGCCGCCCGCGCAGTCCAGGACGAAGATCTGGGTGTCGGCGAGCGCCGGGGAGAACGTCGCGGTGAGGTTGTCCCCGCCGGACTCCACGAAGACGATGTCCAGCGGGCCCTGGGTCGCTTCGAGGGTCTCGACCGCGAGCAGGTTCTCGCTGACGTCGTCGCGGATCGCGGTGTGCGGGCAGCAGCCCGTCTGCACCGCGACGATCCGCTCGGGTGCCAGCACGCCCTGGCTGCGCAGGAAGCGCGCGTCCTCGTCGGTGTAGATGTCGTTCGTGACCACGCCGAGGCGCAGCTCGTCGCTGAGCGCGCCGCACAGCGCGGCGGCCAGCGAGCTCTTGCCGGTGCCGACCGGGCCGGCGATGCCGACCCGCAGGGCCCGTTGGGGTTCAGCTGACAAAGAGTCTCCGATCCTCGATGTGGTGAGCGTGCGCCCGGCGGTCGAGCAGCGGGGTGCTCGGGGCCGGCAGCGGGTCCGTCGGGCCGAGCGCGGCGGCGCGTGCGGCCAGGGCGTCGATGAGCGGCGCGACCCCGGCCAGCCAGGCGGCCGTGTCGAGCGCGTCGACGGCGAGCAGCTTCGGCGCCGCGGACGTGATCGTCGCGGCGTCGTCGTACAGCGACAGGCGGGCCACCGCGATCGGCTCCATGCCGGCGGCGCGGCCGGTGAGGCCGAGCACGACCGGCCGGGGCGTGGTCGCCGACGCCGACGCGTAGGTGTCCAGCGACGAGTCGGGCCACAGCCGCAGGCCCAGGCGCAGCAGCGCGCGGCCCAGACGCCGTCCCGCGTCGCGCAGCGCCGGGACCGGCGTGCGGGCGGCCCAGGCGTCGTCGAGTTCCAGCGGATCGTCACCCGCGGCCGCGCGCGCGGCCACCGACGCGTCGATGACGCCCACCGTCCGCAGCCGGGCGCGCAGGAAGTGCGGCACCTCCGGCGCGGTCAGGCCCGCGGCCTCCAGCCCGCCCGAGTGCGCGAAGCCGCCGGTCGGCGTGCGGCCGTCGGCGAGGAGCAGTTCGAGGGCCGAGTTCATCATCAGAAGAGGGAGTAGCGCTGCGCCAGGGGCAGCTCGGAGACGGGCATGGGGTCGATCGCCTCACCGTCGACCGTGACGACGAACGTCTCGGGATCGACCGCGATGTCCGGGGTCGCGGTGTTGTTCGGCAGGTCGGCCTTCGTCACCGTGCGCGTGTCGGTGACCGGCTCCAGGGCGCGCGCCAGCTCCAGCCGCTCGGCCACGCCGTCGGCCAGCGCCTCCGGCGCCACGAACGTCACCGCGCGCTCGGGGGCCGCCGCCGGGCTCGCCCCGAACATCGGGCGCATGAGCACGGGCTGCGGCGTGGGGATCGACGCGTTCGCGTCCCCGATCGGCGCCCACGCCACCGCGCCGCCCTTGATGACGAGGTTCGGGCGGATGCCGAAGAACCCGGGGTCCCACAGGACGAGGTCGGCGAGCTTGCCCGGTTCGACCGATCCGACCACCCCGTCGATGCCGTGCGACACGGCGGGCGCGATCGTGTACTTCGCGATGTAGCGCTTGACCCGCTCGTTGTCGGCGCGCTCCATCGCGGAGAGCTGGCCTCGGCGGTGCTTCATCGCGTGCGCGGTCTGCCAGGTGCGGATGATCGTCTCCCCCACCCGGCCCATCGCCTGCGAGTCCGAGCCGATCATCGAGATCGCGCCGAGGTCGTGCAGCACGTCCTCCGCGGCCATCGTCGACTCCCGGATGCGCGACTCGGCAAAGGCCAGGTCCTCGGGCACCTTCGGGTTGAGGTGGTGGCAGACGATGAGCATGTCCTGATGCTCGGCCAGCGTGTTGATCGTGTGCGGGCGCGTGGGGTTCGTCGAGGACGGCAGCACATTCGAGTGCGAGGCGATGGCGATGATGTCCGGCGCATGCCCGCCGCCCGCGCCCTCCGTGTGGTACGCGTGGATGCCCCGCCCGGCGATGGCGCCCATCGTCGATTCGAGGTATCCGGCCTCGTTCAGCGTGTCGGTGTGGATCGCGGCCTGCACGCCCCAGCGCTCGCACGCGGTCAGGCACGTGTCGATCGCCGCGGGGGTCGATCCCCAGTCCTCGTGCAGCTTGAAGCCACCCGCGCCCGCGAGGACCTGCTCGGCCAGTGCCCCCGCGCTGACGGTGTTGCCCTTGCCCAGCAGCAGGATGTTCACGGGCAGCGTGTCGAGCGCGCGGTGCATGAGCCGCATGGCGCCCGCGACGGTGCAGGTCGTGGCCAGCGTGCCGTGGGTGGGCCCGGCGCCGCCGCCGATGATCGTGGTCACGCCGCTGGCCAGCGCCTCGTCGACGATGGTCGGGGTGATGAAGTGCACGTGGCAGTCGATCGCGCCGGCGGTGAGGATCTTCCCCTCGCCCGCGACCACGTCGGTGTTCGCCCCGATGTGCAGGCCCGGCGTGACGCCGTCCATGATGTCCGGGTTGCCGGCCTTGCCGAGCGCGACGATGCGGCCGTCGCGAATCCCGACGTCGGCCTTGACGATGCCCCAGTGGTCGAGCACCAGCGCGTTCGTGATGATGAGGTCGGGTGCGCCCTCCGCGCGGGTGGTGGTGCCCTGGAGCATCGACTCGCGGATGGTCTTGCCGCCGCCGAAGACGACCTCGTCGCCGCTGACGCAGCGGTCCTCCTCGACCTCGATCCAGAGGTCGGTGTCGGCGAGGCGGACCCTGTCCCCGACCGTCGGGCCGAGCAGTTCGGCGTAGCGCCGACGATCGAAGCTCACGCCTTCACCTGCAGGCCGGGCACGCGCTGTTCGCCCCCGAGCGCGACGAGCGTGACGTCCTTCGACGCCCCCGGCTCGAACCGCACGGACGTCCCGGCGAAGATGTCGAGCCGGAAGCCGACCGCGGCGTCGCGCTCGAACTCCAGCGCACCGTTGACGTCGGCGAAGTGAAAGTGCGAGCCGACCTGGATCGGCCGGTCGCCGGTGTTCAGCACCTCGATGATGCGCCGCTCCCGCGAGGGCGCCAGCTCGAGCTCGCCCTCCGCGGCCACGATCTCACCGGGAACCAGGCTCATGTGATCGGGTGGTGCAGGGTCACGAGCTTGCGCCCGTCCGGGAACGTCGCCTCGACCTGCACCTCGTCGAGCAACTCGGGCACGCCCTCCATGACGTCCGCGCGGCCGAGCACCTCGCGGCCGTCGGCCATGAGTTGCTCCACGGTGGCGTCACCGTCGCGGGCGCGCTCCATCACCCAGCAGCACAGCAGCGCCGTGGCTTCCGGGTGGTTGAGCTTCACCCCGCGCTCACGCCGGTCGCGCGCAACCATCCCCGCGACGGACAACAGCAGCTTCTCCTGGTCGGATGGCGTGAGGCGCACGGCGGCGAGTCAACCACACGGAATCCCTGCTGGGAAGGGGCTTCACCCGGGGTGAGTACGCGTGGTCGAGTGGGTGGTGCAGGTGATTCGACACTCGGTCGGAGTCGAGGTGGATCACCTGGGCGGCGCGGTCCCAACCATGTCGCCGAGCCGGCCTCAAGGTTCTGTACCCGAACGCGCAATCACGACCGTCGAAGCCAATCAGGTGCGCGGAGTGAGAATTCGTGGGTGAGTGAACGGACGCGCAGCATCTCGAGCGGCTCAGCTCGACACAACACCCCACGACGGTCGCCGCGACCTGAAAGGGTCACCAAACCCAGCAATCCAACCGCCTGAGTGACACAGTGGACGGGTCCGCGCCAGCAGTCCGTCGCTCACCTCAGCCGATCCTCGAGCTGGCCGGTCCTCAGTCGTGAAACGGTCAGAGCCATCCTTCGTCGCGCGCATCCCGCAACAACTCGCCCTGTAGCCGCAGCGGAATGCGAACAGACTGAGACTTGGGCCGGGGATGGTCACCTCCCGGGTGGCTTGAGCGAAGCGCGCGTCGAGGTCGGCCAGTTCAGCGGCCACGGGCGCGCCACCCGCATCCCTTGAGATCTCCGACCGCACGCTGAGATCGTTGAGGTAGTCGTCGTGAACGAGTACCCCTCCTCGACCTGGCGAACGACATGCCGCCAATAGCGTCAGCGGGTCTGGAGTGGCTGACAAGCGGCGAGGCTGCCTCGTACGCGACCCATGCCTCGAGCGCCTCGCCGACCGCGTCAGCGCCGGGCTCGTCACGGAGATATGCGAGCACCGCAGAGGCGTCGAGGACGACGCTCAATGGTGGTCGGCATCGCGCGCGGCCTCGCTACGGCGGGCAGCGATCAGGTCATCGACGGTGTCACCGGACGTGACGGCGCCCCGCAGGCGCCGTCTCGACGGCATCGCGCTGGCGGCGGGCGCTGACGATCCCCAGCTCATCACCCTCGCTCTCGAGCACGACGGCGTCCCCGGGGTTCATCCCGAGCGCTTGGCGAAACGCGCCAGGGATCACCAAGCGTCCGCGCTCATCGATGACGGCCGTGTGGCGAGTCACGCGGCCCATACCCATCACGGTAGCCCCTCAACGCTGATACATGGGATCACGCCGTCCGATGGGCGGACGCTGTGGCGCACGGCACCGGCCTGCTCACAGCGAGGGGGCCACAGCGATGCCGCTGGCGACCACCGCCCCCGCCAGATCGCGATCCCACGTGGCCACGAGATCCGCTTCTGCGGCACGCGCGGATGCAAGATGCACCGCGTCGTAGCCTCGCAGCGCGTGCAGGTCGGCGAGGTGCCCCGCGTTGCGCGCCAGCGCTCGGTCGACCCCGATGATCAGAGCGTCGGAGACGAGCTCCTCGATGCCGGCGACAGCGCGCAGGTACGCCTCTTGCCCGAGCCGCCGAGCGCGCCGTGCTGCGGCGACGGCAGCCCACGCCTCGGGGTACGCCAGCTCGCCGAGGATCACCGACGACGCGGCGTTCCAGAGCGACACCGCCTCGGGCGACCCATCCTCGGCGATGACGACCTTGACCACCGCCGAGGTATCGAAGTACACGGTCACCGGCGCTGATCACGCACGAGCTCGGACACCGATCCCGAGGCCTGCACCAGCGCGCCAGGATCGATCGGCCGCTTGGGTCGTGCGGGTTCAGTGACGAGCCCCCGGGCGCGCAAATCGGCGAGCGGATCCGGCCGATCCTCGATCGGAGTGAGCCGCGCAACCGCCTTCCCGTGCATCGTGACGACGACCTCGCCGCCCTCCCGCACATGCCGCACATAGCGGCTGAGCTGGTCGTGCAACTCGCGGATGCCCACTTCAGACTTGATCTGTTGTGGCGTCATTGCGTCAAGCATAGACGCTACTTGTGTCAGCGCGCCAGCGCGGCTCGACGCCTCATCGAGGCCGTACCAGAAGGTCGGCGGCGGGTCCGGATCCGCGCGCATGTCGAGCTCCTGCGTCTCCGCGCCGGCCCAGAACTGCCCGAGCGTCGATCTCCACCGTGAATCTGCGCCGCATGCGCCTGACCTTACGAGGGTGCTCACCCGGGGTGGGGTGAGAACCCCCTCACCCCGGGGCGAGACGTGCGGTCGGCTCGTTCACCCCACCCGTTCGACACTCGGTCGAAGGCGCTGCCAGAGGCCCCGCCGCAAGCTGTCGGAGCGAGCAAGCGGCGGTGTCTGAACCGTCGCCGTCGCCTGCTCAGGTTTCACTGTGCAAACCCTAGGGGGGTTCGTGTCAACGCGTCAGAAGGGCAGCCGCTATTGGCTGCTTGCAGTCCTCGTCATGTGCCTGTCGGCGTTCGTCGCCGTCGGCTGTGGCTCAGACGACGAAGAGTCGTCCAGCGGATCGGCCACGTCGTCGTCGGCCGATTCCGGCGACACCATCAAGGTGGGCATCCTGCACTCGCTGAGCGGCACCATGGCGATCTCGGAGAAGTCGGTCGTCGACGCCGAGCAGCTCGCCATCAAGGAGATCAACGCCGCGGGCGGCGTGCTCGGCACGCAGATCGAGCCCGTCGTCCGGGACGGGAAGTCGGACTGGCCCACCTTCGCCCAGGAGCTCGAGTCGCTCATCACCACCGACAAGGTGGCCGTCACCTTCGGCGGGTGGACGTCTGCCAGCCGCAAGGCCGTCCTTCCGGTGTTCGAGCGCAACAAGGCGCTCCTGTA
>JBPPNC010000044.1:0-3955 GCA_051306365.1 Solirubrobacteraceae bacterium | reverse complement strand
CAGTGTCGGTCATGTCGGCCACGTTAGACAGCCCCGGGGGCGATGCACAGGGGATCGACGCGGGATGGAGTCTGTGCTAGCGGGCGCCGGTCGCTCAGCGCTTGCTGACCTTGCCGCGGCCGAAGATCAGCCAGAGGATCGAGCCGAGCACGCTCAGGAAGAACGTAACCAGAATCCAGATGAGCTTGCCGAGCCCGCCGTGGTTCGGGTTGTTCACGATCGAGACGACGGTGACGACGAAGATGACGAGGCCGATGAGGCCCCCGATGCTCCAGGTGATGGGATCCATGCGCACAGTGTAGGGGAGTCGTACCATCGAGCATGGGCATCCTCGCGGACGCGTGGCGGGACCTCGGCGAGGACCCGTCCGCCCTTCCGCTCGTGCACGACCACGGCGACGCGGTGCCGCTCGCCTCCGCCCTCCCCGTGGGACGACTCGTGCACGACGCGATCGCTGCGGCCTCCCTCTCCGCCGCGTTCCTCGCGGCCCGCCGCAGCGGATCCGCCGTGCCGACCGTCGAACTCGATCCGGCGCGCGTCGCGACCGCCGTCACGAGCGAGCGGCACTTCCGGCTCGCGGGGGAGCCCGTCACCGCCTTCGCGGAGCTCTCCGGGTACTGGCCGACCGCCGACGGCTGGGTGCGCACGCATGCCAATTACCCGCACCACCGGGCGCGGCTGCTCGCGGCGCTCGGGCTCGGGGATGACACGGGCGCCGACGATCTCCTGCGCGCCCTGCACTCCCGCACGGCGCTCGAGGTCGAGGAGCTCGTCACGGCCGCCGGCGGCATCGCCGTCGCGATGCGCACCGAGGCGGAATGGGCGGCGCATCCGCACGGCGTCGCGGTCGCGGCCGAGCCGCTCGTGCGGGTGACCCGGCTCGGGGATGCCGCGGCGGCGCAGTGGACCGGCGGCGACGTCGAGGCGGCGGCGGGGGGCATCCGCGTGCTCGACCTCACGCGCGTGATCGCGGGGCCCGTGGCGACGCGGACCCTCGCGCTGTGGGGCGCGGACGTGCTGCGCATCGATTCGCCGCGGCTGCCGGAGATCGGATGGGGTCACCTCGACACGGGCGCGGGCAAGCGCTCCGCCCTGCTCGACCTGGATGTCGCGTCCGATCGCGAGCGATTGGAGTCGCTGCTCGCCGAGGCGGATGTGGTGGTCACCGGGTACCGCCCCGGTGCCCTCGACCGTCACGGACTCTCACCCGCGGCCCTCGCCGAGCGGCGCCCCGGGATCGTCGTGGCGCGGCTGAGCGCCTGGGGTCAGGTCGGGCCCTTCGCCGACCGCCGCGGCTTCGACTCGATCGTGCAGGCCGCGACGGGCATCGGCTGGATCGAGGGCGACGGCGTGAAGCCAGGCGCCCTGCCCGCGCAGGCGCTCGACCACGCGGCGGGCTACCTGCTGGCCGCCGCGCTCACCTCGGCGCTGCGCAAGCGCCTCGATGAGGGCGGGTCCTGGCTCGTCGGGACGAGTCTCGTGCGGGTTGCGCACGCCCTGCTCGCGGGCCCTCGCGGCGGCCATGTCGCGCCGCCCGCGTGGGAGCCCACCGTCGTCACACACGGCGATGTCACGAGTGCGGCGGCGGCTCCGCACTACGACGGCGGGCCGAGTGACTGGGCGACACCTGCCGTGCCGTGGGGCAGCAGTCCGCCCGAATGGCTGGCGCACTGAGCCCTGAACCCCGTACCGTGGACGCATGACGAGGCACGCTCACATTCTGTCGGTGTTCGCGATCACGGTCATCAGCCTGGCCGCCCTGGGCGCGTGCGGCCCGGGCGCCCCGATCGGGGAGCCGAGCGGCACGCCAACGGTTTCCGTGACGAGCACGCCGAGCGCGACGGCGACGGCCGAGTCCGAACCCGAGCCCGCCGTCGCCTCCTCCATCGAGATCAGCGGCACCCAGGTCGTCGTGGGCGCCGCCGATGCGACGACGATCGCCGCGATCCCCTTCACCGCCGACGGGGTGGGCGCGGCGAACCAGATCACGGCCGCACTCGGCGTCGAGCCAGTGCTCAGCACGAGGCCCGAGAACAGCTGCCAGCCGCAGACGACCGTGTACACCTGGGGCGGCCTCGACCTGCACGTGCCGCCCTACACGATCGCGGCGCCCGGCGCGGCCTTCACGGTGCAGGCCAACGGCCCCGCGACCGCCGAGGGGGTGCCGATCCGATCCTTCGGCATCGCCGTGGGCTCGCGGCTGGCGGAGGTGAACGCGGTGCCGGGCGTCTACGTCTTCGAGGACGGTTTCGGCGGTCTCACCGCCCAGCTCGAGCGGACATCGGGCTCCGGACCCGAGGACCCGAACGCCGCCGGCGCCCTCGCGTTCCTCTCCGCGGGCATCGTCACCGACCTCATCTCGCCCGTGTACTACTACGGGGACTGCTAGTCGGGCATACCACCGTGTCCGCGCCGGTTGCATCACTCGACGCGACCAGAATGGATGCCATGACCGACACCGCGACCCCGCCGTCCGAGGCACCGCCGATCGAGACGCAGACCCCCGAACAGCGACAGACCCCCGAACAGCGGCTGCAGACCTACCACGAGCGCCGCGAACTCGCCGTCACCCAGCCGCAGGGCAGTCTCGCCCTCGTCAACACGCAGTGGGTGGACGCCGAGCAGACCATCTGGGGTGTGCCCGGGCGCTGGGCGCCGGTCGAGGGCGGTCTGAAGGTCATCGCCGCGGCATCCGAGGGCATCGTCGTGGACGGCGCACTCGTCGACGGTGAGGCGATCGCGCGCAGCAAGAAGGATCCGAACCCGAGCACGATCGTGTTCTCGGACACCGTCACGGGCTTCGTGATCGCGAGCCCCGAGAACACCTACGCGCTGCGGGTGTGGGATGCCGCATCCGAGGCGATCACGGCGTTCGGCTCGATCGACGCCTTCGGCTACAACCCCGAGTGGGTCATCACGGCGACCTTCACCGAGAACCCCGAGGGCACGACGATGGGTTTCGAGCACCTCAAGGACGACGGCGCCGAGCGGGATGAGGTGATCCCCGGCGAGATCACCTTCGGCAAGGACGGGGTCGACTACAACCTCGCCGCCTTCAAGTCGGGCCGCGCGCTGCAGCTCGTCTTCGCCGACGCGACCAACGGCGTCGACACCTACAGCGTCGGGCGTTTTCTCTTCGTCGCGCCGAACCCGGACGGCACGATCACCCTCGACTTCAACCTCGCGGTGCTGCCGCCGTGCGCCTTCAGCTACAACTTCAACTGCCCCCTGCCGCCCAAGCAGAACCGCTTCGGCGTGCGCATCGAGGCCGGCGAGAAGAACGTGCTCACGAAGGACGGCTCACTGCTGCACTGACGGCGCCGGGTCGTGCCGCTCGAGGAACTCGTACACCGCGAGGTTGTCGACGCCCGCGAAGCTGCCAGACGGCAGGGCCGCCAGCAGCGAACTGTTGAGCCGCGGGCTCGGCTTCGCGTGCCCATCCCAGCGCTCGGTGAGTCCGGCCGGGGGGCGGCGGCAGCACGACTCGTCGGGGCACGTCGAGACCGACCGGTTCGCGGTGTCGCGACCGCGGAACCACTTGACGTGTGCGAACGGCGTGCCCACGCTCACCGAGAACGCGCCGCGGCTCGTGCCGTGGATGCGTGAGGTGCACCAGTAGGTGCCCGTGGGCTTGTCGGTGTACTGGTGGTACGGGCTGAAGCGGTCGGCGACGTCGAACACCTGCCGCGCACTCCAGAAGCGGCACACGAACTGTCCCTCAACGGCACCCAGGGCATCCGTCGGGAATGCAGCCTGGTCATTCTCGTACGCTTTCGAGATCGCGCCGCCCTCATGCACTTTGAGGAAGTGCACCGGGATGCCCAGGTGGTGCGTGGCCAGGTTGGTGAAGCGGTGGGCGGCCGTCTCGTAGCTGACGGCGAACGTGTCGCGCAGGTCTTCGACCGAGAGTTCGCGATTGTGCTTCGCCTCCAGGAGGTAGCTGACGGCGGTGTGC
>JBPPNC010000234.1:0-33411 GCA_051306365.1 Solirubrobacteraceae bacterium | reverse complement strand
CCCCCGCTCCGGCGCCCGGGTTCAAGCTCGGCGTCCACACCGGCGCCCGGGACATCGACTACCGCGCGACCGAAGTCGTGCGCCCGGGCCTGGTGCGCGTCGGCGGGTTGCACGCCGGGATGAGCCGCAGCGAGGTCCAGGCCATCGCCCAGGAGTACGCCGCCCGCGGTGCTCGGATCATCGCGCTGGTCGACTTCAATGAGGCCGCGCCGTCGGAGGCCGAGAGCCGCAACCTCGGCACGTGGGCGACCATCCCGGGCATCGAGGCGATCGAGTTCGGCAACGAGCCCTGGCTGAACCCGGGCTGGGACTACGCGCAGTACGCGCGGTCCTTCAAGGCCGCCAACGACGCGGTCGTCTCCGCCAACCCGGCCATGACGCTCATCGCGGTCGGCGACTCCGCCAACCGGTCACACCGTCCCGGGCTGGAGGTCCTCAAGGCCATGAAGGCGATCGGCGTGCGCCCCCGCGCGGTGCAGTTCCATCCCTACGGTCCCGGCTACATCGAGCGCCTCGGGGACGTCCGGCGCGATCTCGCCGAGGTCGGGTGGAGCGACACACAGATCTGGGCGAGCGAGGTCGGCGTCTCCACCGATAACGGCCGCACCGTCTACCAGGGCGGCACGCCGAACAACTACGGCTGGGACGCGTCGATGACGTACGCCGAGGCCGCGACGACGATCGACCGCATCGTCACCGACCTGAAGAACGCCGGTGTCGCGAGCGTCCTGCTCTACATGGGCACGGACTACCGCGCACCCGGCGCCTCGAACGAGCGCGAGTACTACTTCGGGTTGACGACGAGCACGAATGGCGAGAAGGGCGCGCTCACCGCGAAGGCGCGGGATCTGCTGGCGCGGTTCCGCCGGTGATTCACCAGACCGTCACCAGACCTTGACGGGCTGCTAACCGGAAGGGACCGGCGCGACCGTAGCGTCGCGCCGGTCCCCTTCCCGAGGAGCATCCGTGTCCCGCACCCTTCGCCGCGGAGGCCTCGCCGCGCTCGCCGCGGCCGTCCCTCTGCTCGTCGCCCCGTCGATGGCGGCCGCCGCGCCCGTGGTCGTCTCCGAGTTCCGGACCCAGGGCCCCCAGGGCGGCAATGACGAGTTCGTCGAGATCCGCAACACAACCGGCTCGGCGATCGACATCTCCGCATGGCGACTCGCAGGGTGCGCGTCGTCGTCCGGCAGCCCGTCGACGCGCGTGACCATCGGCGCGGGCATCAGCCTTCCCGCCGGCGGAAGCTTCCTGTTCGTCAACACCGGCGCCTTCGGCTACTCCGGGACCGTCCCGGGTGACGCGACGTACACGACGGGCATCGCGAACTCCGGCAACTCCGGGCTGCGCATCGAGGACGGCTCTGGCGCGGTCGTCGACACGGTCGGCAACGGCGCCAGCCCGTGCCGCGAGGGCACCGGCCTGAGCTTCACCGCGTTCGGCAACGTCAACCAGAGCTTCGAGCGCCTCGGGGCCGGCGCGAGCCAGGACACCGGCGACAACAGCGCCGACTTCAGCATCCGCACGACCGCCGACCCACAGAACTGCGGCGGCACATGCGCCGCCCCGCCGCCCCCGTGCGCGGCGCCTCCGTCCATCACCCCGATCCACGTGATCCAGGGCGACGCCGACGCGTCGGAGTGCGCTGGCCTGGACGTCACCATCGAAGGCGTCGTCACCGGGATCGACGACGAGGTGGGCCGCAGCACCGCCGGTCAGCTCTTCCGCGACGATCGCGGCATCTTCGTCCAGGAGGAGACGCCGGACGGCGATCCCGCCACGTCCGAGGGCATCTTCGTCGGCTACGTCGACGACCCCGCGCCGCTGCTCGGAAAGCGCGTCCGCGTCACCGGTGAGGTCCGCGAGAAGTTCGGGTTCACGCAGATCGACGAGGCCATCGGCCAGGAGCCGACGGACCTCGGCGCCGGCACGCTGCCCGCTCCCGTCACGCTCGATCCCGCCGCCGCGGCCGCGCAGACGGTCGGTCCCGACGGCACCCGCTCGTACTACGAGGGTGTCGAGGGCATGCGGGTGCGACTCGCCCAGGGCACCGCGAACAGCGGCGGGACCAACAAGTTCGGCGAGCTGTTCCTGACGCCGGGCCCGCTGCGCGACCGGGTGTTCCGCACGGAGGTCCAGCCCGATCTCATCGGGACGGACGCCGACGCCGGCGCGGGGAACCCGGCCAACCCGGCCCGGCCCGACGCGCCGTCCACCACCGTTGTCAACGCGAACCTGTTCGGCCGCGTCAACGAGCTCGTCGGCCCGCTGGCGTTCTCCTTTGCCACGTACAAGGTCATGGTCCAGGAGGACGCGGCACCGACGATCAACAGCGGCCCGATCCGCTTCCCGGCCGCGCCGGTGCTGCCGAACGGCAAGGCCAACAAGCGCGTCCGGATCGCGTCGCTCAACGTCGAGAACTTCTTCCCCGTCGGTGGGGACCTCGACGGCGGACCGGTGACGGCGGATGAGTACGCCGACAAGCGCGATTCCATCGTCGCCGCCATCTCGCGGCGTCTCGCCTACCCCGACATCGTCGCGGTGCAGGAGGTCGTCGACCGCACCATCCTGGAGGACGTCGCGGCGCAGCTCGGCAGCTACACCGCCTACCTGGAGGAGGGCAACGACAACCGGGGGATCGACGTCGGGTTTCTTGTGCGCCGCTCAACGCTCCGCGTCGAGTCGGTCACGCAGCTTGGCAAGGACGCCACGGAGAGCATTCCGGGCACGAGCTGCTCGGACATCACGGGCAACCTGTTCGACCGGCCGCCGCTCGAGCTCGCCGTGAAGTCAGGTCCGTTCCGCCTTCGGGTGCTGACGAACCACTTCTCCTCGAAGTCTGCCCCGGACACGTGCCGCGACGCCCAGGCGGCCTTCGTCCGCGACCGTGTGCAGACGCTGGAGAACGAGGGCCGACATGTCGTGGTGACGGGTGACCTCAACGCGTTCGAGGACGAGACACCGCTCGGCGTGCTGGAAGGCCCGGAGACCACCCTCGACAACCTGTGGGACACCGTGCCGGCCGAGCTGCGGTACTCGTTCGCGTTCCAGGGCAAGCTCCAAACGCTCGACCACATCCTCATCACCGACGGCCTGCAGTCGCGCGTCGACGACATGACATACGCGCACTTCAACAACGACTACTACGACCGCGGGAGGGTCGGCGACAGCCACAAGTTCTCCGACCACGACCCGCCCGTCCTGTCGCTGCTGAAGGCCGAGCCGGCCACCACCTAGGCCCGGGGGGTTGCCCGGGGGATCTGCCCGTCGCCGCTCAGGCGGCAACGGGCAGCGGATGGCGGGCGCGCACCTCGTACAGCGTGGTGCGCTCGGCCGCCGGCCGCCGGGCGGCGTGCGCCGCGGCGATGAGCTGCGGCGGGTCGAGCTTCACCCCGTGCTGGCTGCCGGCCAGCCGGCTGATCGACTCCTCCATGAGCGTGCCGCCGAGGTCGTTGACGCCCCAGCGCAGCGCCTCGGTCGCCGTCTCCAGGCCCATCTTCACCCAGGACGCCTGCACGTTGGGGATCGTCCGGCCCAGCGCCAGGCGGAACACTGCCGTGTGCTTGAGGTTCTCCTCGCGGCTGATCTCCTCGATGCCGTGCGTGCGCCCCAGCAGCGTCTGGAATGGGATGAACGACAGCGGCACGAACTCCGTGATCCCGCCGGTGCGCTCCTGCAGCTCACGGATGACGCGCAGGTGCTCGGCGAGCTCCCACGGCTCCTCGACATGCCCGAACATCACGGTGGACGTGGACCGCAGCCCCGCGGCGTGGGACGCCTCGATGATCTCCACCCACCGCGCGACCGGGAGCTTGTTCGGGCTGATCCGCTCCCGCACCCCGTCGTGCAGGACCTCGGCCGCCGTGCCGGGGGTGGAGCCGAGCCCCGCCTCGCGCAGCTGCGCGAACACCTCGGCGGGTGACTGGCCGCTCACGTCGACCATGTGCGCGATCTCCATCGGCGAGTACGCGTGGAGATGCAGCTGGGGCGCCGTCTCCTTGGCGAGCCGCAGCCAGCTCAGGTAGTCCTCCAGCCCCCAGTCGGGGTGGATGCCGGACTGGATGCACAGCTCGGTCGCGCCGTAGTCGACGGCGTCCTCGACGCGCCGCACGAAGTCGGCGCGCGAGTGCTCATACGCGTCGGGCGACCGCCGGGATTGGCCGAACCCGCAGAACGCGCACCCGACGGTGCAGACGTTGCTGACGTTGATGTTGCGGTTGACCACGAACGTCACGGTGTCGCCGGCCAGCTCGGCGCGCAGCTCGTCGGCGGCCTGGCGCAGGTCCTCGATCGCCTCGGGCCGGTCCTCTGCGAACAGCGCGGTCAGCTCGTCCTCGGACAGCCGCTCGCCGGCGCGGCCCTTCGCGATCGCCGCGGGCACGAGGTCGCGGTGGATGGTCCGCTGCTCGCGCCGCCCGGAGGAGCCGCGCGGGATGAAGCTCCAGTACTTCGCGGTGACGACATCGAGCACCGCCGGGTCGACCCACTCGGGGTTGAGGTACTGCGGGTACACACAGAGGCGCTCGGCAACCGCGACGTTGTCGGCCGCCATGCGCCTGCGCACCTGCGGCGGGCTCGGGAAGGGATGCTCCGGGGAGATGTGATCGCCGTTCGCGCTCAGGCCGCCGAGGTCGGTCGCGCCCGCCGCCACCAGACGCGGCCAGTGGTCGGAGAGGTTCGGCGGGATCTGGATGCCGACACCCGGCAGGTGCTCCGCGGTGAAGACGATGAGGTGCTCGAGCTCGTCGAGCGTCACCTGTGACGCCCACGGCGGCGTGGCGTGCTGCGGCGGCTCGCCCAGGCCCGTGCGCCAGTACGTGTCCGCCGTCTGCGTGGCGATGTCCGCCGGCTCCTCGCCGTGGTAGCGACGATGCGGGACGTAGTTCTGGAGGATGACCTCCTGGAGGTGCCCGTGCTGAGCCTGGACGTCCGCCAGCGCCCGCAGCGCCGCGAGACGGTCGTCGTGCGTCTCGCCGATGCCGACGAGGATGCCGCTGGTGAACGGGACCTGCAGCTCGCCCGCGGCGCGGATCGTCTCCAGGCGCAGCGCCGGGTCCTTCGTGGGCGAGCCCTGATGCGCGATGAGGTCGTCGCGCAGCGACTCGAGCATGAGCCCCTGCGACGCGGTGACCCGCCGGAGGCGCGCCAGCTCATCGCGCGTCAGGGCCCCGAGATTCGTGTGCGGCAGCAGCCCGCGCTCGAGTGCCCGCTCGCACACCCACGCCACGTAGGCGACGAAATCGTCGAAGCCCAGTGCCTCGAGCCGGCCGCGGACGCCGGGGTGGTCGGCGGGGCGGTCACCGGTGAGGACGAGCAGCTCCTTGGCGCGGCGCTTGACCGCGTCGTCCAGCAGGCGCGCGACCTCGTCGGGAGCGTGCAGATGCGCCTGGTGCGTCTGGAAAGCGCAGTACTTGCAGTGCGAGACGCACGTGCGCGAAAGCGAGATCGTGAAGTTCCGCGAGAAGGTCACCCGGCGGCGCACGACGCGGAGTCTATGACGCTTTACTGACTGCGCGTGAAGCGCATCGGCTTTCTCTCCTTCGGCCACTGGTCGCCGCAGCGCGGCAGCCAGACGCAGACTGCGAGCGACGCGCTGCTGCAGTCCATCGACCTGGCGGTCGCCGCCGAGGAGCTGGGCGCCGACGGCGCCTACTTCCGCGTGCACCACTTCGCCCGCCAGTTGGCCTCGCCGTTCCCGCTGCTGGCGGCGATCGGAGCGCGGACGAGCCGGATCGAGATCGGCACGGGCGTGATCGACATGCGCTACGAGAACCCCCTCTACTTCCTCGAGGACGCAGGCGCCGCCGACCTCATCGCAGGCGGCCGGCTGCAGCTCGGCATCAGCCGCGGCTCGCCCGAGCAGGTCATCGAGGGTTGGCGCCACTTCGGCTCCACGCCGCGCGAGGGTGAGGACGACGCCGACATGGCGCGCAGGCGGACCGAGCAGGTGCTCGACCTGCTGCGCGGCGACGGCTTCGCGCAGCCCAACCCGCGGCCCATGTTCTCCAACCCGCCCGGGCCGCTCCGCGTAGAGCCGCACTCCGAGGGGCTGCGCGACCGGATCTGGTGGGGCGCCGCCAGCACCCCCACGGTCGTCTGGGCCGCGCAGCAGGGCATGAACCTCATGAGCTCGACGCTCGTGTTCGACGAGAGCGGCGAGCCGTTCCACATCCAGCAGCGCCGGCAGATCGAGGCGTTCCGCGAAGCGTGGAAGGCGGCCGGGCACCAGCGCGAGCCGCGCGTCTCGGTGAGCCGGAGCATCTTCGCGCTCGTCTCCGACCTGGACCGTGCGTACTTCGGGCGCGAGAGCAACTCGCAGGACTCGTTCGGGATGATCGAGCCGGCGAAGCGCGCGGCCTTCGGCCGCTCCTACGCCGCGGAGCCCGACGTGCTCGTGGAGCAGCTGCGCGAGGACGAGGCGATCGCGGCCGCGGACACCCTCCTGCTGACCGTGCCCAACCAGCTCGGCGTCGCCTACAACGCCGCGGTCATCGAGAACCTCCTCCAGTACGTTGCGCCGGCGCTCGACTGGCGGTAGCCCGCCGAGCGCCGCCGCATGCGCGCGACTCAGCTGAGCTTGTCCTCCGGGCGCTCGCCCGGGCCCTCGAGCGCGGATTCCACGGCGCCGAGCTCACGGGCCGGCGGCACGTCGGGGTCCACCAGCCGGCCGCCGAACTCCACCTCCTGCGGTCTGAGCACGGCCCCGGTGTAGAAGATCCCGGCGAGGAAGCCGCCGACGATCGGGCCGAGGACGTAGACGACGAGGAACGTGCCGAAGCCGTCGAACAGGTCACCCGCGACGACCGTCGGGCCGAACGCGCGCGCCGGGTTGAGCGCGCCGCCGGTCATCGGGCCGATGACGAGGAACGACAGGCCGAGCGTCAGGCCGATGATCAGCGGCGTCCACGCCTGGTTCGCGCGGACGTTCACGGCGACGCCCATGATCGCGGTGAGCAGGATGAACACGCCGAGGCCCTCGAGGATGCCGCCGGCGAGAGCGCCGTCGATGAACTTGTTGTCGGAGATCGTCGGCGCGCCGAAGTTCGCGGCGTCCGCCGGGTTCAGGGCACCGTCGCCCTGGTTGATGACGATCTTGATGACCAGCGCGGCCGCAACGGCGCCGGCGAGCTGGACGAGGATGTAGATGATCGCGTCGATCGGCGCGATCTTGCGCAGCGCGACGAGCGTCGTCGTCACCGCCGGGTTGAAGTGCCCACCCGACGTGCCGCCGAACGCCGCGACGAGCGCGGCGAGCGCGATCGCGTGTACGAGGCCGATCGTCACGAAGTCGGTGAAGCCCAGGCCACCTGGTGAGTTCGCGACGGCCGCCATGCAGATGGCGAAGACAAGAATGAAGGTGCCGACGAACTCGACAACGTAGGCGGGCCAACCACGTTCTTCCATGCGGTCTCCTTCGCTGGAACAGTCAGGACCGCCGCGATGCTACCCGGCGTGCCGGGCGCCGGGAGCTACTGGGCTCGGAGCTGCTTGAACTCCTGGCGAACCGATTCCGGACGCCCCCACATCTGGACGACCTCGGCGCGGCCGACGCGGCTTTCGCGCAGCACGATGTCCCCTTCGATGCCGGCGTCGTCGAGCAGCTTCAGCGCCATGCCGACCGCGGCCGGCGCAGCCGCGTGCCCGAACCGATGGGCGACGAGGAGCTTCCAATGCCAGTCGTGCTTGGAGTACGGCTGCGCGTTGCACGTCACGAGGTAGGTCGCGGCGTCGATGTACCGCTCTTCCTCGAGGATCCGCAGGTCGAGTTCCAGGTCGGTCCAGTCATCGGGCAGCGACTCGACGATGGCGTGGAAGGTCTCGGCCAGGAGCATGCCCCGGGACGGTAGCCGATGGACAATATTTTGACATGGCTAAACTTTTGTTACCGTGTTCCGCATGCCCGGCATCCGGATCGCCGCGATCCTTGCGCTCCTCGGCCTCCTGGCCGTCGTAGCGTCGGGCTGCAGCGACTCCGAGCCCACGCCGGCCGCCGAGATCGCCGAGCGCGAGGTCCGGGTCACGACCACGACGAACTTCATCACCGACACGGTGCGGCAGATCGGCGGCGACCGCGTGAAGGTCACGGGGCTCATGGGCCCGGGCGTCGACCCGCACCTCTACAAAGCGACTGCCGGCGACGTGCGGACGCTCGGCGGCGCCGATGTCATCTTCTACGGCGGACTCGAGCTCGAGGGCAAGATGGCCGACCTGCTCGACAAGCTGGCCGCGCGCCAGCCGACTCAGGCGGTCACCGCCGGGATCCCGGAGGCCGATCTCCTCGATCCGCCCGAGGGCGCACCGGACAGCGAGCAGCACGACCCGCACGTCTGGTTCGACGTCACCAACTGGATCCACGTCAGCGACACGATCGCCGCGCGCCTGGCCCGGGTCGACCCCGCGCACGCCGCGGAGTACCGCACGAACCGCGACGCGTACGTCCAACGGCTGCGCGCGCTCGACACGGAGGTCCGCGAGCGGATGCGGCGCGTCCCGCGCGCACAGCGCGTCCTCGTGACGTCCCACGACGCCTTCCACTACTTCGGCGAAAGGTATGACGTCGACGTGGCGGCCATCCAGGGCATCTCCACCGCCGCCGAGGCGACGACCGCCGACATCGAGCGCGTCGCGGGGCTGCTCGCGCGCCGCAACGTCCGGTCGGTCTTCATCGAGTCGAGCGTGCCGAGGCAGACGATCGAGGCGGTCCTCGCCGCCACCCGCCAGCGCGGGCACGAGGCGCAGATCGGCGGCGAGCTGTTCACCGACGCGGCAGGCGACGACGGCACGCCGGAGGGGACGTACATCGGCATGGTCCGGCACAACGCACAGGCGATCGAGGAGGGGCTCAGATGAGCGGGGCAGCCGCCCTGGAGGTCCGCAGGATCACCGTGTCGTACGCGGCGCGCCCCGTGCTCTGGGACGTGGACGCCACGTTCCCGGCCGGGTCGCTCTCGGCGATCGTCGGCCCGAACGGCGCCGGCAAGTCGACGCTCCTGCGCGCCGCGCTGGGACTCATCCCCGCGGACTCGGGCCAGAGCCTCGTCTCCGGTCACCCCGCGCGTGCCGCCCTGGACCACGTCGCGTACGTCCCACAGCGTGAAGCCGTCGACTGGGACTTCCCGATCACCGTGGGCGAGGTCGTCGCGATGGGCCGCTACCGCTCGACCGGATGGTTCCGGCGCGTCGGCCGCGAGGACCGCGCGATCGCCGCTGCGGCGCTCGACCGGGTCGGGATGGCCGCCTACGCCGACCGTCAGATCGGCCAGCTGTCCGGCGGACAGCGCCAGCGCGTGTTCTTCGCCCGCGCCCTCGCGCAGGAGACGCCGCTGCTCGTCATGGACGAGCCTTTCGCCGGCATCGACGCACGCACGCAGGCGAGCCTGCTCGAGCTCCTCGGCGAGCTGCGCGATGAGGGGCGCTCGATCGTGGTCGTCCACCACGAGCTCGCAACCGTCCGCGAGCGCTTCGACTGGGCCCTGCTGCTCAACGTGCGCGCGATCGCGTGCGGGCCGGTGGCGGAGTCGCTCGCGCCCGAGATGCTCGCGCGGGCGTACGGCGCCGGGGCGGAGGCCCTGCCGTGGGCTGGCTGATCGACCTCCTGCCGCTGTCCTACACCGACGCGGTCGTCGTGATCGGCGCCGCGATCCTCGGCCTGACCTCCGGTGTGCTCGGGAGCTTTGCGGTGCTGCGCGAGCGCAGCCTCGTCGGCGACGCCATCGCCCATGCGGCCCTGCCCGGCGTGTGCATCGCATTCCTCGTCACGGGGGCCAAGGACGCGGGCAGCCTCATCGTCGGCGCGGCGTTCGCCGGGATCGCCGCGGCGGTGCTCATGGTCGCGATCGAGCGCACGAGCCGCATCCGCCCGGACGCCGCGATCGGCGTCGTCCTGTCGTGCTTCTTCAGCCTCGGCATCGTGCTCCTGACGTACATCTCGTCGCAGAACAACGCGAACCAGGCCGGGTTGGAGAAGTACCTGTTCGGCCAGGCTGCAGGGCTGCTCGAACGCGACCTCGTGGTCATGGCGGTGCTCGCGTGCGCTTCCCTGCTCTTCGTCGCCGTCGGCTTCCGCATCCTCAAGGTCGCGTTGTTCGACGCGGACTTCGCCGGCTCTCTCGGGCTGCCCGTCAGGGTCCTCGACGTGGCGATGACGCTGCTGCTCGTCGTCGCGGTCGTCATCGGGGTGCGGATGGTCGGCGCGATCCTGATGGTGGCGATGCTCATCACCCCCGTCGTCGCGGCCCGCCAGCTCACGCACCGGCTGCGCAGCCTGCTGCCGCTCGCGGGCGTCATCGGGGCGGGCATCGGGATCACCGGCGCCCTCCTCGCCACACGGGCCGAGCTGCCCACCGGGCCCGTCGTGGTCGTCGTCGGGTTCTGCGTCGCGCTGGCCGCCGTGCTGCTCAGTCCGGGCCGGGGCGCGCTCTGGCGTGCCCGCCATGTCGCAGTGGAGCGCAGTCGCGCAGCGTTCGAGGGTGTCCTGCTCGAGGTCGAGACCGCAATGCACGCGGGGCCGCCGCCCACCGCGGAGGAGCTGCGCCTCGTCACCGGCCGGCCGCGGGCACAGCTCGCGCGCACGCTGCGCCGCCTCGAACGCACGGGACTCCTCCACCGGGACGGTGAGGAGCACCGGCTGCGACTGACCGAGGCCGGCGCGGCGGCCGCCCACGCGATGGAGGAGCGCCGCGACCTGTGGGCCGCCTGGCTCGAGTACGGAGCGTCGCTGGACCTGCGCGACGCGCGTGAGCCCGACCCGCGGGACGTCCGCGCGAGCCTCGGCGACGACGTCGCCGACCGCCTGCAGGAGCTCGCGCGATGAACGACGACCTCGTCATCATCGTGACCGCAGGGCTGACGGCCACCGCGTGCGGGCTGCTCGGCCCGTTCCTCGTGCTGCGCCGCGCGGCGCTGCTGTCGGACGCGGTGAGCCACGCAGTCCTGCCAGGCATCGTCGCGACCTGGCTGCTGCTCCACACGCGCGCACCGCTCGCCGTGATCGTCGGCGGCGCGATCTTCGCCGTGCTGTGCGTCCTGGCGATCGACGGCCTGCGCTCCACCGGGCTCGTGCGCTCGGACGCCGCCATCGGGCTGGTCTTCCCGCTGCTGTTCGCGCTTGGCGTGCTCGGCGTGACCCGCTACGCGAGCGGCATCCACCTCGACCTCGACTCCACGATCTACGGCGAGATCGCGTTCGCGCCGTTCGACATCTGGACGATCGGTGGCGTCGACGTCGCCCGGTCGGTCGTCATCTTGGGCACCATCGCCGCGCTGAACCTCGCGTTCGTCGTGCTGCTGTGGAAGGAGCTGAAGGCCACGACGTTCGACCCGGGTTTCGCGCAGACCGTCGGCCTGCGCCCGCAGCTCCTGTCCCGGCTGATGCTCGTCGCTGTCGCCATCACAGCGGTCACGGCGTTCGAGTCCGTCGGCGCGATCCTCGTCGTGACACTGCTCATCGTCCCGGGTGCGACGGCGTACCTGCTGACCGACCGGCTGGCGCTCATGGTCGCGCTCGCGGTGGGCATCGGCTGGATCGCCGCGGTGGCCGGATACTGGGGCGCCGTCGTCGGCGACAGCTCGATCGCGGGGACGATGGGCCTGGTCTGCGCGCTCTGCTTCGCGCTGGCCCTGCTGGTATCGCCGAAGTACGGGCTGGTCGCGACCGCGGTCAGGCGCCGCCGCCGCTCGCGGGCGACCGCCGCCGCGCTGGCCGCCGAGCGCTGAGGACGACCCTCAGTGCGGGCGCGGCGCGATGTCGAGCAGCGCGGGTTCGGGCGCGTGATCGACCTGCAGCGTCGTGTGCTGGATGCCGAACTCGTCGTCGAGCAGGTGCTTGAGCTCGCGCCGCCGGGCGTGGCAGTCGTCGCCCGACGCGACGACGACGTGCGCGGACAGCGTCACGAAGCCCGACGTGACCTCCCAGACGTGCAGGTCGTGGATCTGCACGACCCCGGGCGCCGCCGCCAGCGCGCGGCCGATCGCCGCCGGGTCCATGCCGCGCGGCGCGCCCTCGAGCAGCACCGCAGCCGCATCCCGGGAGAGCCGCCAGCCCGAGCGCAGCAGCAGGAACGCGACGATGAGCGACGCGATCGCGTCCGCGCGATCGAACCCGGTCAGCATGATGACGACGCCGGCGCTCGCGGCGGCGAGCGATGCGTAGAGGTCGGTGAGGACGTGCTGGCGGGCGCCCTCCACGTTGAGGCTCTGGCGCTCGGCCTTCGCGAGCGCCCATGCGGCGGCCACGTTCACCGCGGCCCCGAGAAGCCCGACGGCGAGGACGACCGCGCCCTCGACACCCGGCGGGTCGATGAGGCGCTGCACGCCCTCCATCCCGATGACCCCCGCGAGGACCAGCAGCGTGGCGCCGTTGATCTGCGCGCTGAGGATCTCGGCGCGGCCGAACCCGAAGGTGAAGCGCCCCTTCGCAGGCCGCGTCGCGATGCGCGCGGCCACGAGCGCGAGCGCGATCGCACCCGCATCCGTGAGCATGTGTGCCGCGTCGGAGAGCAGCGCCAGGGAGTCGGCGAGGATGCCCGCGGCGACCTCCACCAGCATGAAGGCCGCGATGATCCCCAGGGCGGTGGCCAGCCAGCGGCGGTCGGCACCCGCACCGGGCGCGTGCGAGTGCGCGTGACCTGGGTGGTCGTGGGTGTGGTGGTGATCGTGGCTCACGGGACTACAGTCAGGGTATGGCCGCCATCGACCAGATCATCGACGGGTACCGCGCCATCACGCAGTACGCGGCCGTCGTGGACCGCTCGGACCGGGGCAAGCTCGCCCTCACCGGCGCCGGCGCGAAGGAATTCCTCGCCGGGCAGGTGACGAACGACGTCCTGGGCCTCGAGCCCGGGCACGGCTGCTACGCCGCGCTGCTCACCCACAAGGGCAAGATGCGCGCGGACCTCCGGGTCCTCGACGCCGGCGACGAGCTGCTGATCGACACCGAGCGCATCGCCCTGCAGGCGGTCTTCGACACGATCCGCACCTTCAAGCTCGGCTACGACGTCGAGCTGCACAAGCGCACCCTCCAGCGCGCGCTGCTGAGCGTCGCCGGCCCCGACGCGCGCCGGGTCACCGGGGCCGACCACGCCGGCCTGGGCGCCGAGGAGCACGACCATGTCGCCGCGACGCTCGGCAACCGCGACGTGCGCCTCATCGCGACCGATCTCGGCGTGGACGTCCTCGCCGTCAGCGAGGACCGCGACGCCGTCCACGCCGCGCTCGTCGCCGCAGGGGCCGCGCCGGTCGGCGAGGAGATCGCGGAGATCGTGCGCGTCGAGCACGGCCGCCCGCGCTACGGGCTCGACCTCGACGAGTCGGTCATCCCCCAGGAGGCGGCGCTGAACGAGCGGGCCGTCAGCTTCGCGAAGGGCTGTTACGTGGGCCAGGAGACCGTCGCGCGGCTGTTCTACAAGGGCAAGCCGAACCGCCACCTGCGCGGCCTGCGGCTCTCCGCCCCGGTGGTGACGGGCGCCGCGCTGCGCCTGGGAGAGAAGGAGGTCGGCCGGCTCGCGAGCTCGGTCATCTCCCCCGCGAACGGGCCGATCGGCCTGGCGATCGTGCGGCGCGAGGCCGAGCCGGGCGCGGTGCTCGAGATCGAAGGCGGCGCCACCGCCACGGTCGTCGAGCTGCCGTTCACCGCGCCGTAGCCGCCACCGCCTCCAGCTCGCGCACCTCGTGCTCGTGCGAGGCCAGCCACGTCGCGACGATCCGCAGCTCGTCGACCTCGTCGGCCGGCACGTGCGCCGCGGCGCGCCCCGCGGCGCGGACGACCGCCGCGGCACTGCGGCGCTCCAGCTCGGCCTCTGAGCTCGCGCGGCACCACTCCACGAGCCGCCCGCCGACGAGCCAGAACGCGTCGCCGGGCGCGGTTCCCCGCGGGTGCGGCGCGATGATCATCGAGGGCCGGGCGTGTGTGGCCCGCAGGGCGCCGGTGGCCTCAGACAGCCGCCGGCACAGCACCTTCAGCCGCTCGCGGCGGCGTCGCAGCCACGCGGCCCGCTCGTAGTGCTGGGCGGCGGCGGCCTCCTCCATCTCCATGGCGACGTGCTCGAGCAGCGCCCCGCCGTCGCCGCCGTCGGAGAACAGCGCGAGCGCCTCGTCGAGCCGGCGGCGGTAGAGGTTCGGGTCGAGATCCTGCAGGCACGGCGACAGGCACCGGCCCATCTGCCCGTACGCGGACGGGTGCTCGCGCCGCGGCAGCGCGCGGCCGCAGTGGCGCAGGCCGAACAGCGAGTTGAGCTGCTCCATGAGCTCGGTCGCGGCGCGGTGACCCTGCAGCGGGCCGATCGTCACGGCGTGGCCCGACGCCGGCTCGCGCGCGATCTCGAGCACCGGGAACGGGATGTCCAGGCGGCAGCGCAGGAAGACGTATGGGTCGTCGTGCTTCAGGCGCACGTTGCCGGGCGGGCGCAACCGCTTGATCTCCCGGCACTCCAGGACGAGCGCGCCCAGCTCGGACCCGCACACGCGCGCCTCCACCGACGCCGCCTGCGCGGTCCACGCCTCCGGCGGGGACGACGGCTGGAAGTGCGCCCGGGCGCGGGCGCGGATCCCCACGGACTTGCCGACATACAGCGGCTGGCCCGCCGCGTTGCGGACGATGTACACGCCGGGCTCATCGGGCAGGTCGGCCAGGCCGGCGGGCTGGTGCGCGCGCGCGACCCCCGGCAGCCCGCCGACCGTCCGCCCCGCGCGCACCCTGCGCGGGCGGGTGCGGGCCGGACGCAGCAGCGCCAGCGCCTCCCCCACCGTCTCCACCGAGGCGATGAGCCGCGGCAGGAGCGCGCAGAGGATCCGCGCGCACGTCTCGGCGTCGAGCAGGGCGCGGTGCGCCTGGTCGACGTCGATGCCGAGCCCGGCGGCGAGCACGCCGAGCTTGCGCTGCGTCTGAAGCGGCGCGAACCGCCGGGCGAGCGCCACCGTGCACAGCACCGGCGGGTCGGGCCATCGCAGGCCCGCCTCCCGGAAGCCCTGCGCGAGCGCCCGCCGGTCGAACGGGGCGTTGTGCGCGACAAGCACCCGCCCCTCCATCCGCGCGGCGAGCTGCTGGAGCACCGCCTGCGGTGGCGGCGCGCCGTCCACCATGGCCTGCGTGATCCCCGTGAACCGCTGGATGCGCCGCGTCAGCGGGCTTCGGACGGCCACGAGCGACGACCACCGTTCGTGCAGCTCGCCGCCGCCCACCAGCACGGCACCGACCTCGGTCAGCTCGCACCCCGCGCCCGCCCGGCCGTTCGTCTCGCAGTCCACCACGAGGTATTCGGCGGTGGCCAGCGGCTGGTCGGCGAGCGGCATCACCCAGTGGTACCGCCGGGCACAGACGGCGTGCACGCGCGCTTGCGACGACCGGACGATTGCGCCCGTCGCCACGCTGACCGATCATCTAGCATCGAACGCATGTCCTCGTTCGCGACATCCGACGACCCCGCCGTCCGGCTCGCCGAGCTCGACGCCGCTGTCACCGACGCGTGGATCGACTACCGGGAGGCCCTCCGCAATCTCGAGGGCGCCCCGTATGTGGAGGCCGAGGCGGACGCCTGGGACCACCTCCAGACGGAGCTCGAGCAGCTCGAAGCCGAGCGCCGCGCGCTCGTCGGTTAGGGTCTGCTCCGCGTCTGCCGACGCACGTACGGGATGGAGATCGCGACGCACGCCATGGCCCCTACCCGCCCGCGCCTGATCGCGGGGGTGCTGGCGCTCGCCCTCGTCGGCGCCTCATGCGGCTCCGAAGAGCCGGAGGAGCGCGGCAACCGCCCGCCCACCCCGATCGTGGTGAACGCCGCGATCCTCGACGAGCAGCTCGCGATCTCCCCGAAGAAGTTCGGCGCGGGGCCGATCCGGCTCGTCGTCACCAACCAGACGCGCGGTTCGAAGGAGCTGCGGCTCGAGACGGCCGGCCAGGACGCGGGGCTGCGGCAGCGCACCGGCCCGATCAACCCGTCGGACACCGCCTCGCTGCAGGCGAGCCTGCCCGAGGGCGAGTACACGGTCACCGTCGGAGAGGGCCAGCGCGCCACGTCGGCGACGCTCGCGGTCGGCCCGGAGCGTCCGAACTCGAACAGCGATCTCCTGCAGCCGTAGGCCGCACGCCGCCGGAGCCGTCCGGCGGGTAGGATCCCGACGCTGTCCTGACCGCGAAACGTAGGGGTTCTTTCACGTGGCCGTCGATCTGAGCCAAGTCACCAGAGTGGATGCCGAGCCGGGCGAGCTGCCCGCGACGATGGCTGCGTGGGTCATCCGCCAGGAGCGGGAGGGCGAGCCGAAGGACGCCTTCCAGGTTGAGGAGATCGAGGTCCCCGAGCCCAAGGCCTTCGAGGTCATCGTGCGCGTGATGGCCGCCGGTGTGAACTTCAACAACGTCTGGGCGGCGCTCGGCCAGCCCGTCTCGGTCTTCGGCTACGCCGATCACCCCGAGTTCGGCCACCACATCGGCGGCTCGGATGCGTCGGGCGTGGTGTGGAAGGTCGGTCCCGGTGTCACCCGCTGGAAGGTCGGCGACGAGGTCGTCGTTCACTGCAACCAGACGTCCTACGAGGATCCCGAGGTCCACGGCCTCGACCCGATGGCCGCCCCCAGCCAGAAGATCTGGGGCTACGAGACGACCTGGGGCTCGTTCGCGCAGTTCACGAAGGTCCAGGCCCAGCAGCTGCTGCCCAAGCCCAAGTCGCTCTCCTGGGAAGAGGCCGCCTCGTACGGCCTGACGTACTTCACCGCGTACCGCATGCTCTTCAACCGCGCGCAGATCCAGGCGGGCCAGAAGGTCCTGATCTGGGGCGCCGCGGGCGGTCTCGGCGTGTTCGCCACCCAGCTCGTCAAGGCGGCGGGCGGCGAATCGGTCGGTGTCGTCTCGTCCGACGAGAAGGGCGATCTCGTCAAGCAGCTCGGCGCGAAGGACTACATCAACCGCAGGGAGTTCGCGGGGATGATGCGCACGGGCAAGGAGACGCCCGAGGAGGAGAAGGAGCGCTTCAAGGTCTCGCGCGCCTTCGCCAAGCGCGTGAAGGAGATCCTCGGCGAGTCGCCCGACATCGTCTTCGAGCACGTCGGCGCCGCGACCTTCCCGACGTCGGTCTTCACCGTGAAGACCTTCGGCAAGGTCGTCATCTGCGGCGCGACGTCGGGCTACACCCTCGATTTCGACGTGCGTTACCTGTGGATGCGCCAGAAGGAGATCCTGGGCTCGCATTTCGCCAACGCGTGGGAGTGCACCAAGGCCAACGCCCTGATCGATCAGGGCCTGATCCAGCCGGTGCTGTGGAAGACGATGCCGTTCGAGGACGTCGCCCACGCGCACCAGCTCATGCACGAGAACAAGCACGCCGGCAAGATCTCGATCCTGGTCGGCGCCGAGTCCGAGGGCCTGGGCCGCACGGCCGAGGGCCCCGGCGCGATCATCGCGGAGGTGGGCGCCTGATGTCCTACGTCGTGCAGATCCCCTGGTACGCCACGGCCCTCCGGGCCGACGATATGCAGTTCGCGCTCGAGAAGATCAGCAAGATCGCGATGAAACGCGGCGCGCTGCGCTATGACGTGTACCGGTCCAAGGAGGACCGCTACAAGTTCATCCACATTCTGGAGTTCCCGAACAAGCTCGAGTGGGACCGGTTCTGGTACGGCGAGGAGTTCCAGGACATGCGTGCCTCAACGGCCGGCTGGTACACCATCCCGGTCCTGTACGGGCCGCTCGAGCGCTGCGCCAGCGGCCGCCTCGAGCTCGAGCCCGCCGAGAGCTGAGCCGTCCCCGTGCTCTCCGCTACGCCCACCGCGGCCGACCTCGCGCCGACCGCCTTCCTGGACGCCGAACATCCGGACGTCGTGGCCTACACCCGCCGGGTGACCGACGGTGCCGCCGACGACGCCGAGCGGGTGCACCGGCTGTTCGCCGCCGTCCGCGACGACATCCGCTACGACCCGTACGAGCTGCCGGTCGACCCCGCCGCGTACCGCGCGAGCACCATCCTCGCCGCCGGCTCGGGCTACTGCGTGCAGAAGAGCGTGCTGCTGAGCGCCGTCGCCCGCGCGGCCGGGATCCCGGCGCGGCTCGGGTTCGCCGACGTGCTCAACCACCTGCAGACCGAGCGGCTGCGCGAGCGGATGGGCACGGACCTCTTCGTCTGGCACGGCTACAGCGTCCTGTGGGTCGGCGGCGCGTGGCGCAAGGCGAGCTCGGCGTTCAACCGCGAGCTATGCGCCCGGTTCGGCGTGGAACCTCTGGACTTCGACGGCACCTCCGACGCGCTGCTGCACCAGTTCTCCGGCGACGGGTCGCGATACATGGAGTACACCGACGACCACGGCTGGTTCGAGGACTTGCCGCTCGACGAGCTCCTCGCCGCCTACCGCGCGACGTACCCCGGCCTCACCGCCTGACGCGCCTCAGTCCGTGAGGCGGTCGCGCAGCCGCTCGAGCGAGCGGCGGATGATCCGCGAGATCTGCATCTGCGAGACGCCGACCTGCTCGGCGATCTGCGACTGCGTCAGGTCCTCGACGAACCGCAGCCGCAGCACCTCGCGGTCGCGGCCGGACAGCGCCTCGGCGGCTTCTCCGAGCATGGCGCGCGTCTCGGCCAGTGCGAGTTCCGGGTCGCCGCCGCCGAGCGTGTCCCCGAGCGTGAGGTCCTCGCCTGTCGGCTCCTCGAACGAGCGTGCCCGCCGGGCGTCCTGGCTCTGGATGGTGGCGAGCACCTCTTCGAACGGCTGATCGACAGCCTCCGCCAGCTCCTGGACGGTGGGCGCCCGGCCGAGCTCGGTCGTCAGCCGGTCGCGGTGCCGGGCCAGCTCGAGTTGCAGCTCCTGCATGCCGCGGGGCACGCGGACCATCCAGGTCGTGTCGCGGAAATGCCGGCGAAGCTCGCCGAGCACCGTGGGCGTCGCGTAGCTCGAGAACCGCACCTCGCGCTCGAGGTCGAAGCCGTCGATCGCTTTGACAAGCCCCACGGAGGCGACCTGGACGAGATCGTCCAGGGGCTCGCCGCGCCCCGCGTATCGGGCGGCCAGCGAACGGGCAAGGGGCAGCATCTCCGCGACGAGTTCCTCGCGCGCGCGCACGTCTCCCTCGACGTGGTATCGGTGCAGCAGATCGCGCTCGCGGCGTGCGCGCGCCGCGGGCTGGGTGTCACGGTCAGTCATCGTCCCTGCGAGCGATCATGCCCGCTGAGCACCGCGGCAAACGTCCCGAAGGGATCAGCCCTGCTCGAGTGGGGCCATGGTGAGCCCCGCGCCGCGCAGCTGGTCCCAGTACAGCTCGGCCGCCTCGCGGTGCCCGGTCCACACGACCGCCAGGCCGCTGTTGTGGATGCGGTCAGCGATGGCATATCCCGAGTCCACAGTGACCCCCGGGATGAAACGCGCGAGCGTGTGCGCGACATGCTGGAAGGTGTTGTGGTCGTCGTTCTTGACGATGACCCGCCACGCGTCTCCGAGGCCCGAGCCGGGACCGGAGACGCGGGGAAGCTCGGTGGTCTGGCTCATCCCGTCGCACACTAGCGAGCAGGACGGGATCGTCCAACCCCGATGGACGTCAGGTCGCCCGCTTGGACCAGTACCGATGCAGGCCGGGCCACAGGTGCGTCGGCGGCATGGCCTGCGCCATCGCCTCCCGCGCGGCCGTGGGCACCGCGCTGGCCGTGGCCGCGAGCGCCGCGGCGGTGAAGTCGTCCTGGCCCAGGCGGCGAGCGAGGTCCGCCCACGCGTCGAGCACGACATGCAGGCGCGCCAGGTGCTCTTCGGGATCGGTGATCGCACCGAAGTGCGTCGGCCCGAGCGCGACAGGCTTCCACGCCTGGAGGACGTCGATGGACGCATGCCAGGCATCGACGTCGATGTCCGGCGGCGGGGTCGGAGCGATGATGAAGTCGCTCGGCGCGATCCGCACCCCGGCAACGTCACCGGTGAACGCCCAACCGGTGCGGCCGTGGCGGTAGGACACGTGGTGGCTGGCGTGACCGGGTGTGTAGGCGACGTCCCAGCCGTCAATCGTCTCACCGCCGGAGAGGACGCGCAGCTGCGCCTCCGGGATCGGGGCGATCTCACCCCACAGGCGTTCCATGTCGTCGCCGTACAGCCGCGTCGCCGACGCGACGAGCTTCGACGGGTCCGCGATGTGTGGCGCTCCGCGCTCGTGCACCCAGATCTCCACGTCCGGCCACCGGCGCGCGAGGACGCCCGTGCCGCCGGCGTGATCGAGGTGGATGTGCGTCAGCAGGATGCGATTGGGCCGCCAGTCGCCGAGCGCCTCGAGCAGTGCCGGCAGCGACGAGGCGGGCCCGGGATCGACGAGGACGTCGTCGACGCGCCAGCAGCAGATGACCTGCGGGCGGCCGAGGTGAAGGACGTCGATGGGGATGGGCAGACCGGAGATGGGCGCGCCACCTTACAATCCTCGGTGATGAGCGAGACTCCTGCGCACCGCCTGCCCGAGCGCGACCGGCCGTGGATGATGCGGACCTACGCCGGCCACTCCACGGCGAAGGCCTCCAACGAGCTGTTCCGCGGCAACCTCTCGAAAGGCCAGACGGGCCTCTCGATCGCGTTCGACCTGCCGACGCAGACGGGGTACGACCCCGATGACGCGCTGGCCCACGGTGAGGTCGGCAAGGTCGGCGTCCCGATCCCGCACAAGGGCGAGATGCACACGCTGCTCGACGGCATCCCTCTCGACGATATGAACACGTCGATGACGATCAACGCGACGGCCGCGTTCCTGCTGTCGATGTACATCGTCACCGCCGAGGACAACGGGATCGACCGCGCGAAGCTCCAGGGCACGACGCAGAACGACATCATCAAGGAGTTCCTCGCCCGCGGGACGTACGCGTTCCCGCCCGGCCCCTCGATGCGGCTCATCGCCGACATGGTCGCCTTCACGGTGACCGAGGTGCCGAAGTGGAACCCGATCAACATCTGCAGCTACCACCTGCAGGAGGCGGGCGCGACACCCGTCCAGGAGATCGCCTACGCGATGAGCAACGCCATCGCCGTCCTCGACGCCGCCCGTGAGCGCGTCCCGCAGGATCAGATGGGCACCGTCTTCAGCCGGATCTCCTTCTTCGTCAACGCGGGTGTCCGCTTCATCGAGGAGCACGCGAAGCTGCGCGCCATGAGCATCCTCTGGGAGGAGCTGGGCCGGGAGCGCTACGGCGTCACCGATCCCAAGCACCTGCGGTTCCGCTACGGCGTGCAGGTCAACTCGCTCGGGCTCACCGAGGCGCAGCCGGAGAACAACGTGCAGCGCATCGTGCTCGAGGCGCTCGCCGTCACGCTCGGTCGCAACGC
This sequence comes from Solirubrobacteraceae bacterium, assembly GCA_051306365.1. GTDB lineage: Bacteria > Actinomycetota > Thermoleophilia > Solirubrobacterales > Solirubrobacteraceae > Svornostia. Next base: position 12,147 of record JBPPNC010000234.1, on the reverse strand, counting down.
CCGCGCCCGCGCCGTGCAGCTCCCGGCGTGGAACGAGGCGCTCGGCCTCCCCCGCCCCTGGGACCAGCAGTGGTCGCTGCGCATCCAGCAGGTGCTCGCGTTCGAGACCGACATGCTCGAGTACCCGGACATCTTTGAGGGCTCCGTCGTCATGGACGGCCTGGTCGGCGAGATGCTCGAGGGCGCGCGTGCCGAGATGGCCATCGTCGCCGAGCATGGCGGCGCGGTCGAGGCCGTGCCGTACATGAAGGCCGCACTGGTCGACAGCCACCGCGAGCGCTGGCGGCGCATCGAGGCCGGCGACCAGATCGTCGTCGGCATGAACAAGTTCGAGGAGACGTCCCCGTCGCCGCTCGTCGACGAGGAGGGCGGCATCATGACCGTCGATCCCGCTGTCGAGGCGCATCAGCGCGACGCCGTGCAGGCCTGGCGCGCCGGCCGCGACCAGGCCGCCGTCGACGCTGCGCTGGAGACGCTCCGCGCGGTCGCGCTGGACGAGACCCAGAACATCATGCCCGCGAGCATCGAGGCCGCCCGCGCGGGCGTCACGATCGGCGAGTGGTCCCAGGCGCTGCGCGATGCCTTTGGCGAGTACCGCGGGCCGACCGGTGTCGGCGAGGCGACGGCCGCGGAGATCGGCCCCGATCTCGAGGAGGTCCGCGAGGAGGTCGCCCGCGTGGGCGAGGCGCTGGGCCGCACGGTGAAGATCCTCGTCGGCAAGCCCGGTCTCGACGGGCACAGCAACGGCGCCGAGCAGATCGCCGTCCGCGCCCGCGACGTGGGCATGGACGTCGTCTACGAGGGCATCCGCCTGACGCCGCAGCAGATCGCGCGCAGCGCGCTCGACGAGGGCGTGCACGTCATCGGCCTCTCGATCCTGTCGGGGTCGCACAAGGAGCTCATCCCGGCGGTCATCGAGGAGCTGCGCGCCGCGGGCGTCGACGTCCCGGTCGTCGTCGGCGGGATCATCCCGGAGGCCGACGTCGCCGCGCTGAAGGCCGCGGGTGTGGCGGGCGTCTACACGCCGAAGGACTTCGACATGAACCGCATCATGCGGGACATCGTGAGCCTCGTCGCCGAGAAGGGCGGCGTGAGCGCCGCGGCGTGATCGCATCGCCGTCGTCGACCGGCAAGGGCGCCCAGCTGGGAGCCCGCCTGCGCGACCGCGACCTCAGCGCCGCCCCGGCGGCGCTGAATCTCGTCGAGTCGCGCACGCCAACAGACCTGCGCGAGACCGCGGACCTGCTGCGCGAGCTCTCCCCCGCGAAGCTCGGGGGCGAGGCGCCGGGGCACGTGATCGGGGTGACCGGCCCTCCCGGCGCAGGGAAGTCCACGCTGCTCTCGGCGCTCGTGCGCGCCTGGCGTGGCCGCGGCCGCACCGTCGCGGTCCTCGCGGTCGACCCGTCCTCGAAGCGCTCGGGCGGCTCACTGCTGGGCGACCGAGCGCGCATCGACTTCGACCCGTCCGACCGTGGCCTGTTCATCCGTTCGACCGCGGCCGGCGAGCGGCTCGGCGGCCTCGCCCCCGCCACCCGCGCGGCGGCGCAGGCGCTGGCCCCGGCGTTCGACGTCGTCGTCATCGAGACCGTCGGTGTGGGCCAGTCCGAGACCGACGTCGCCGATGTCGCGGACACCGTCGCGGTCATCGTGCAGCCGGGCTCCGGCGACGCGCTGCAATTCATCAAGAGCGGCATCATGGAGACCCCGGACGTGCTCGTCGTGACGAAGGCCGATCTCGGCAAGATCGCGATCAGCGCGCGGCGTGACCTGTCGGCCGCACTGCGCTCGCTGGGCGCGCGCGACACGCAGGTCGTGTCCGTCAGCTCGGTGCCGCCGCCCACCGGCATCGACGACCTCGTCGACGCGTTCAACGCCCACCGCGCCGCGCTCGACCTGCCCGTTCGCAGGCTCGCGGCGAGGCGCGCCGCCGCGCTGGCGGACTTCACCGTGGAGCATGGCGACCGCGGCCTGCGCGCCGCCGGCGGGCGACGCGCGGCGCTCAGGCTGCTCGGCGAGCAGGACCCCACACTCGACGTCCCCGCCCTCGTTGCGATCCTCGAACGGAAGGTGTCCGCATGAACGTCCCCGCCGCCCCGTCGGGCTGGCCCGCGCAGCTCGCGATCGTCCTCGGCGCGTTCGCGGCCGGCACCGTCATCGCGCAGCTGGCGGAGGCCGCGAACCTCGGGGTCGCGTTCGGCGTGGGGCAGCTCACGTTCGCCGCCGCGCTCGTCTGGGTGCTGCTGCGCGGCTGAGCTACCCCGCGGCGACGGGGACGTGTCGCTGCAGGAACGCGAGCTGATCGGCCACCGCGCGCTCGAACGGCTCGCCGACGTAGATGTCGAAGTGCCCGATCGGATAGCGGACGACCTCACCGCGTGGTGCCTGTGCGGCGTACTTCAGCGTCGGTCCGGCGGGAGCGACCGTGTCCTCGTCGCAGACGCAGAAGAGGATCGGGCATCGCACGTCCTTGGCCTTCGCGCCCGGACGCATACGCGGGATCTCCAGCGCGACGCGCGCGGCCACCTCCCCGGGAACCTCGAGGTCGTCCGGCATCAGCGCGGCGTACCCGGCCAGCGCGTCAGGCGCGTTCATGAGCGCCGGAGCGCCCGGCGCGCCGGCGAGCGCGACCATCACGGGCGGACGGCCGAGGAGCGAGGCGACCACGTCGCAGACCGCGCGGACGGTCACACCGACGGTGCCCTTCGGGTCGATCGTCATCGCCGACCGGATGCCGAGCGTGAACGGGCACTGCGCGATGGCTGCCGCGACACGTGGGTCCCGTGCGGCCATGACGATCGCGTGGCCGCCGCCGAACGACGACCCGAAGATCGCCACCCGATCGGCGTCGACCTCCGGCAGCCCGCGCACGTACGCCAGCGCCGCCGCCCAGTCCTCGAGTTGACGACCGGGGTCGAGCAGCTGCCGGGGCTCGCCCCCGCTCTCGCCGAAGTGGCGGTAATCGAACGCCAGCGCCGCGTAGCCGGCGGCGACGAAGCGCCGTGCGTACGCGTCGAGCCCCATCTCCTTGACGGCGCCCAGTCCGTGGCCGAGCACCACGGCCGGCCGCGGCGCGTCACCGGCGCCCTCCGGGAGGTACAGCCAGGCGGCGCAGGTCGTCTCCCCGGAACGGAAGCGCACGTCGGTGCGGGTCTCGAGGGCGGGGGAGCCGGTCATCGACCGAACGCTAACAATCCGCCCGGGGGCGGCATCCGCTATCACCATGTTGTGCCGATCGATCGCCAGCTGCTCGCCGCGGGTGTCACGCTCGCCGCCGTCGCCCGCGCCGTTGGCCCCGACGACCGTCCGTTCGTGCTGACCGGGCGCTGGGCGGACGGTTCGACGATCGCCGGGTCGGCACCGATGCGCACCCTCGCCCCCGGCGAGGATCCGTTCGCGGCGCTCGACGACCTCCCGGCGGCCCGGAGCACCGCCGCGTTCGGCGGTGGCTGGGTCGGCCTCCTGGGCTTCGCTCTCGGCGGCCGGGTCGAGGACCTCCCGCCGTCGCCGCCCCTGCGGGGTGCCACGTCGCCCGAGCACCGCCTCGCGTTCTACGACCACGTCCTGCGCCTGGACGCCGAGGGGGGCTGCTGGCTCGAGTCGCTGGGGGTCCCCGGGCGCGAGCACGCGGTCGCCGCGCGCGGAGCAGCTCGGCGCGCGGCTGGTCGTACCCGCGACCCCCGAGGCGTGGCGCGCCGGACCGATGGACGTGGTCGCCCCGGGCGGCGCCGGGCACGAGGACGCGGTCAGCGCGGTCATCGAACGCATCCGCGCCGGCGAGATCTTCCAGGCCAACCTGTGTCTGCGCCTCGCGGGCCGATTCGATGGCTCGGCGCTCGAGGCATGGCTCGCGCTCATGCAGCGCGCCCCCGCGGCGTATGGCGCGTACCTCGGCTGGGACGGCGGTGCGGTGCTCAGTGCCTCCCCCGAGCTGTTCCTGCGCCGCACCGGGCGGGAGGTGTCGACCCTTCCGATGAAGGGGACCCGGGCGCGGGTGCAGGGCGACGACGAGACGGCGGCCCGGGAGCTCGCGGCGGCACCGAAGGACGCGGCCGAGAACGTCATGATCGTCGACCTCATGCGGAACGACCTGGGCCGGGTCTGCGCGTACGGCAGCATCGAGGTCGACCCGCCGGGGGTCGAGGCCCACCCCGGGGTGTGGCAGCTCGTCCGCCGCGTGCGCGGCACGCTGCGTGACGACATCGGCGACGCGGACCTGGTGCGCGCGTGCTTTCCGCCCGGCTCGGTCGTCGGCGCGCCGAAGGTCCAGGCGCTGAAGGTCATCGCCGCTGAGGAGGCGACCGCGCGCGGCGCGCACTGCGGGGCGATCGGCTACGCCAGCCCCCACGCGGGGCTGGAGCTCAGCGTGGCCATCCGGACGCTCGAGGTCGCAGGCGAGGAGATCGCCCTCGGCGTGGGCGGCGGCATCGTCGCCGACTCCATCGCCGCCGACGAGCACCGCGAGTGCCTGGTGAAGGCGGCGCCGGTGCTCGCCGGGCTGGGCCTGGAGCTGCCGGCCCCGGCGTCCGCTCCAGCCGCCGCGAGCCCGCCCGCACTGCTGACCACCGCGGTCACCCGCCCCGACCCCGCGCGCGGCATCTTCGAGACGGTGCTCGCCGGCGGCGCCCCGGTGGCGCTGGACGCTCACCTGGCGCGGATGCGGCGCAGCGCCCTCGCCCTGCGCGGCACCGCACCCGACCTTGCCGTGGCCGGCGACGAGGTGCGCGCTCTCGCGCGGGAGGGTGCCGCCGCCGCGCGGATCATCGCCGTGCCCGACGCGGCGGGCGGCTGGACCGTCACGGTCCTGGCGCGACCAGCGCCCGCACCCCTGACCGTCCCCGTCGAGCTGGTGCCCGTGCTCATTCCCGGCGGGCTGGGCGAGCACAAGTGGGCCGACCGCGATGTCCTGAACGGTCCGCGCCCGGGCGCGTCCTGGCTGCTGTGCGACCGCGGCGGCGAGGTGCTCGAGGCCGCCTGGGCGAACGTGTGGCTGCGCGAGGGAGACACCCTCGTCACGCCCCCCGCCGACGGCCGGCTGCTCCCGGGCACCCGGCGTGCCGCGATCCTTGCCCACCCGGCGAGCGCCGGTGCCCGCCGCGCCGCCGTCGAGCGGGTCGATCTCGACCGGCTGCACGGCGCCGACGCCCTGCTTCTCAGCTCCGCGCTGCGCATCGTGCCGGCCACCGTGTCGCTGCCCGCGGGCACCGGTCACGGCGCCGTTGCCTCGCGGCACTAACATCCCTGCGATGGAGGGTTCCGAGGTTCGCGCCTGGCTGCGCTGCTACCGCTGCTGGTCCACCGACCTCGAAGTGCAGGTGCACTACGAGGGCATCCACCGGATCGATCCGGACAGTGGCGAGCGCGCGGATGTCGTCGACGAGCTCCAAGAGGCCGTCGTGCAGTGCCTGCAGTGCATGCACGACCAGCCGCACCTCACGTTCCACAACGGTCGCGTCGAGCCGGTCGAGGACCGCTGGGAGCGCATGATCGCCGGGACCCCCTGGGTCGCCTCCTGCACCGTCACGGTGCACGCCGACGACGTCGAAACGTGCTCTGGCCCCGAGGCCGGCGACGCGCTCTCGTACGCCGCGTTCGGCGACCACGGCACCCGCGAGTTCTTCACCCACGTGCGGTTCCACAAGCATGACGACGACAACACGATCACCGTGCACCTGCTCGTCGAGCTGTACGCCCGTTCGCCCGAGGAGGCAACGGACGTCCTCGAGGACGCCGCCCGCGGGGTGCTGACGATCACCTCGCTCGCCGAGGAGTCGCGCCCGCCGTTGGCGACGGGCGGCGACCACCGCTGATACGCATCGCTGCGTAGGACGCCTCGATTCCGGCAGATCGGCCGGATACGGTCGGCCCCATGACCGTTCGCCGCGCCGTCGCGCTCCTCACCGTTCTGCTCGCCGCCGCCCCCGCCGTCGCCTGGGCGGCCTATCCCAAGCGCGGCACGTACATCGACGTGAAGCTGCAGGCGTACCTCACGACGACGAAGGACGCGAAGGCGCTGAAGTCCACGACGTTCCCGTGCCAGTACAAGGCCGGAGACGGCAGCACCGTCAGCGGTGGCGGGATCCAGATCCTGCGCAAGGTGAAGATCTCGAGCTCAAGCACCGTCTCCTACCGGGGCAAGGCCAAGGTCTCCGAGGGCAGCAGCCCGCAGGTCGTCAAGGACGTCACCGTCACGGCGAAGTTCGCGAACAACCGCGCGAAGGGCACGGTGACGGTCAAGAGCTCCGTCTGCCTGCCCGTGACGTTCAACGCGAAGAACTTCGGCGTCAACCCGCAGGGCTAGGTGCGACGGGCACGGACGCCGTCTTCGCGGCGCTCGCCGGCCGCACTGCGCGCCTCGGCCACGCCGGCACGGGGATATCGAGCCACCCCTGCGCCGAAGAGATGCCGACGGGTCGCGAGCGGACGCCGAGCCGGTGCCCGGCGTCGCCACGCACGCTCGTCCTAGGCGCCGAGCTTGGCCTTCAGTGCGTCCAGCTGCGCCGTCATCTCAGCGGGCAGGTGGTCGCCATACTTCGTGAGGCTCGCCTCGACCTGCGGGAGCTCCTGCTTGACCGTCTCGACGTCGACGGTGAGCAGCGCCTCGAGCGTCTCGGGCGCGATGTCCAGGCCCTCGACGTTCAGATCGCTCGCCGGCGGCACGTAGCCGATCGGGGTCTCGACGACCTCGCCCTCGCCGTCGCAGCGGCGGAAGATCCACTCCAGGACGCGGCTGTTCTCACCGAAGCCCGGCCACATGAACTTGCCGTCCTCGTCCTTGCGGAACCAGTTGACGTAGAAGATCGTCGGCAGCGTCGCGCCGGGCGTCTGTCCGATCTTCAGCCAGTGGCCCATGTAGTCGCCCATGTTGTAGCCCGCGAACGGCAGCTGGGCGAACGGGTCGAAGCGCAGCGCGCCGACCTGGCCGAACGCCGCGGCGGTCTGCTCGGAGCTCATCGTGGCGGCAAGGAACGTGCCGTGCTCCCAGTCGAAGGACTCACGCACGAGCGGGACGCCCGACGCGCGGCGGCCGCCGAAGAGGAACGCGTCGATCGGGACGCCCTTGGGGTCCTCCCACTCGTCGGCGATGCACGGCGCCTGCTCGGCCGGGACCGTGAAGCGGGCGTTCGGGTGGGCGGCCGGGGCGTCGCTGTCCGGCGTCCAGTCGTTGCCGTGCCAGTCGATCAGGTGCGCGGGCGTCTCCTTCGTCAGGCCCTCCCACCAGATGTCGCCGTCGTCGGTCAGCGCGCAGTTGCTGAAGATCGTGTTCTTGGCGATCGACGCGATGGCGTTGGGGTTGGTGTCCGCGCCAGTGCCCGGGGCGACGCCGAAGAAGCCGTACTCGGGGTTGATCGCGTACAGACGGCCGTCGTCGCCGAACTTCATCCAGGCGATGTCGTCGCCGACCGTCTCGACCGTCCAGCCCTCGAGCGTCGGGACGAGCATGGCGAGGTTGGTCTTGCCGCACGCGCTCGGGAACGCACCCGTGACGTACTTGACCTTCCCCTCGGGCGAGGTGAGCTTGAGGATGAGCATGTGCTCGGCCATCCAGCCCTCGTCGCGCGCCATGATCGACGCGATGCGCAGGGCGAAGCACTTCTTGCCGAGCAGCGCGTTGCCGCCGTAGCCCGAGCCGTACGACCAGATCTCACGGGTCTCGGGGTAGTGGACGATGTACTTCGTGTCCGCGTTCGTCGGCCAGACGACGTCCTCCTGGCCGGGCGCGAGCGGCGCGCCGATCGAGTGGACGCAGGGGACGAACCCACCGTCGGCGCCGAGCTGGTCGAGGACCTTCTGGCCCATGCGGGTCATGATCCGCATGTTCGTGACGACGTAGGCCGAGTCGGTCACCTGCACGCCGATGTGGCTCTTGTCCGAGCCGACCGGTCCCATGCTGAACGGCATGACGTACATCGTGCGGCCCGCCATGGACCCGGCGAAGATGCCGTCCATCTCGGTGCGCATCTCGGCGGGGTCACGCCAGTTGTTGTTCGGCCCGGCCTCCTCCTCGGTCGCCGCGCAGATGAACGTGCGGTCCTCGACCCGGGCCACGTCGGACGGGTCGGTCCACGCCAGGTAGCTGTTCGGGCGCTTGGCGTCGCTGAGCCTGCGGAACGTGCCCGCATCAACGAGCTCCTGGGCCAGCCGGTCGTACTCCTCCGCGCTGCCGTCGCACCAGTACACCGCCTCGGGCTTGGTGAGGGCGGCGATCTCCTCCACCCATGCGAGAAGCTTTTGGTTCTGAGTCGGGGCGGCGGTGGTCTGAGTCACGGAACGGATGCCTCGCGTGTCGCTGAGCCTGAGTTGTTCGGAGCCGACCGCGGGGGCGCGAGATCACAGAACGATTCGCGGGGCGACATCGCCACCAACATCCTGCGGTGACGATGCGCGCCATACCCCGGGGTGCTGCCGAGTGCGCGAAGGGTACCAACGCGGCGGGCGCCGGGCCATGCGGGTTCCCGCGGGTATCACCGCGGGAAACCCGTACCCGACGCCCGTTGCCGGAATCGAGCTACGCGCCCGGCGTCTTGCGCGGGACGAGGACGAGCCGCTTGAACTCGGCCACCAGGACGCCGTCCTGGTTGTAGACGCGGGTGTGAACCTTGACGACGCCGCGGTCCGGCTTGCTCTTCGATTCCTTCTTCTCCAGCACCTCGGTCTCGACGAACAGCGTGTCGCCGTGGAAGACCGGGTTGGGGTGCGAGAGCTCCTCGGTCGCGAGGTTCGCGATCGCCTTGCCGGAGACGTCCGAAACGCTCATGCCGAGGGCGAGGGAGTAGACGAGCGGGCCGACGACGACGTTCCTGCCCTGCTGGCTCTTCGACGCGTAGACGTCGTTGAGGTGGAGCGGGTGGTGGTTCATCGTGATCAGGCAGAAGAGGTGGTCGTCGGACTCGGTCACCGTCTTCGCGGGCCAGTGCTTGTAGACGTCGCCGACCTCGAACTCCTCGAGGTAGCGGCCGTAGCTGTGCGCGCCGGACTCCTCGCGGACGCGCTGCTGATCATCGGTGCCGGGCGTGAAGGACATGGGTCTCCGTGGGTCTGGGTCGGGGCGGGCGCAAGGCGCAGCGGCCGTACATCGTGGCGTACGAGGCGTCTTCGATGCGGCCCGACCACCTACGATCCACCCACCAGACTCGATCAGGAGACCGTCCCGTGCGTAACCCTCGCGACTTCCTCAAGCCCCTCTGCGTCGGTGCACCCGACCCCGTCACCGAGATCCCGTTCCCGCCGTCGCGGATGATCCACTTCTTCGACGCCGGCAACGAGAAGATGCGGGCGAAGCTGCCCGACATCGCCGCGAAGGCCGACATCGTCCTGGGCAACCTCGAGGACGCCGTGCCGGTGGACCGCAAGGAGGCTGCGCGCTCCGGCCTCGTCGAGGTCGGCAAGACCATCGACCTGGGCTCGACCCAGCTGTGGACGCGCGTCAACGCACTCGACAGCCCGTGGGTGCTCGAGGACCTCACGACGCTCGTCACCGAGATCGGCGACAAGCTCGACGTCATCATGGTCCCGAAGGTGGAGGGCGCCTGGGACATCCACTACATGGACCGCCTCCTGGCCCAGCTCGAGTCGCGCGCCGGCATCGAGAAGCCGATCCTCGTCCACGCGATCCTCGAGACCGCGCAGGGCGTCACGAACGTCGAGGAGATCGCCTCGGCCTCGCCGCGCATGCAGGGCATGAGCTTCGGTCCGGCCGATCTCGCGGCATCGCGGCGCATGAAGACGACGCGCGTCGGCGGCGGCCACCCCGGCTACCAGACGATCACCGACCCGACGTCGGCCGACGACCTCGAGACGGGCCGCGTGCGCTCGCAGCAGGATCTCTGGCACTACTCGATCGGCCGCATGGTCGACGCCTGCACGGCCAACGGGATCCTCCCCTTCTACGGCCCGTTCGGCGACATCAAGGACACCGTCGCGTGCGAGGTCCAGTTCCGCGCCGCGTTCCTCATGGGCTGCGTCGGCACATGGTCGCTGCACCCGGTTCAGATCGACATCGCGAAGAAGGTCTTCTCGCCGGACCCCGACGAGGTCCTGTTCGCCAAGAAGGTCATCGAGGCGATCCCGGACGGCCGCGGCGTCCACATGATCGACGGCAAGATGCAGGACGACGCGACCTGGAAGCAGTGCAAGGTGATGGTCGACCTCGCGACGATGCTCGCCGAGAAGGACCCGGAGCTGGCCGAGGCCTACGGGTTCGAGCCGGCGGCGGCGTAGCTCAGTCGACCTTCACGCCGTCTCGCTCGACGTACCCGTCCTTGCCTCCCACGCAGAGGTAGACGACCTCGTCGTCGCCGACGTTGGTCAGCCCGCGCACGGTGCTGGCGTCGACCCACGCGAGCCCACCGGCCTCCAGCCGGTGGGCCGTGCCGTCACCGAACGCGATCTCCAGCGTGCCGGCGTGCACGAAGTACAGCTCCTCCTGGCGCTCGTGGGCGTGCCGGCCCGCGGAGTAGCCGGGCGGCATGACGATCGCGTTCGCACCGAACGCCGTCAGGCCCAGCGGCGTGCGGATCTTGCGAAAGCCCGAGCCCTCCCCCAGGCGGTCGAGTGAGCTGACGGCGTACCCGTCGCCCTTGGTCACGTCCACGGAGAAGTCGGCGCTCATCGTGCGACCCTACCGCGGATGACGACCTTCTCCCCCGGCTTCGCCCGGGAACGTCGATCCGCGAGATCGGGGTTCAACGCGAACCCGTTCGTGAGCGTCTGGGGCGAGAGGCGCCTGTAGCCCCGCGTCTGGTTGAGTCCCGCGGCATGATCGAGGTCGACGGCGCGTCATTCCTGGTCGTGGTGGGCGTGGCGCTCGTCGCCGCGATCCTGTCCGCGCGGCTCGCCCGCCGGCTGCCGCTGCCGGTGGTGGTGCTCGAACTGATTCTCGGCATCGTCGTCGGGCCCGAGGTCCTTGATCTCGCGCAGCCGGACGACTTCATCGAGTTCTTCGCGAGCCTCGGCCTCGGCATGCTCTTCTTCTTCGCGGGCTACGAGATCGACCTCGAGCGCATCGGGGGCGTCCCGCTGAAGCTGGCAGCCGTCGGCTGGATCATCTCGCTGGCGCTCGCCTACGCGCTCGGCGGCATCCTCGCCGCGCTGGGGATCGTCATCTCACTCCTGTTCGTCGGGACCGCGATGTCGACGACGGCGATCGGCACGCTCATCCCGATCCTCAGCGACGCCGGCGAGATGAGGACCCGATTCGGCACGTACCTGCTCGCGGCCGGCGCGGTCGGCGAGTTCGGCCCGATCCTGCTCGTCACGATCTTCTTCTCAACGACGAACCCGGCAACCAGTGCACTGCTGCTGATCAGCTTCGTCGTGATCGCGGTCCTCGCGGCCGTCGTCGCGACCCGATCGGTCGTCCGCGGCTGGGACGCGCTGGAGCGCACGCTCGAGACGAGCGGGCAGATCGCCATCCGCGGATCGGTCTTCGTCGTGTTCGCGCTCGCGGCGCTCGCCTCCGAGCTCGGGCTCGACCTGCTGCTCGGCGGATTCGTCGCCGGCATCATCGTCCGGCTGGCATTGAAGGGGCGCGAGGTCCCGGTGTTCGAGAGCAAGCTCACCGCCGTCGGCTACGGCTTCCTGATCCCGTTCTTCTTCGTCACGAGCGGGCTGAACTTCGACATCCGCGCCCTCATCGATGACCCGGTGAACCTGCTGAAGGTCGCGATGTTCCTCGCGCTGTTCCTCGTTGTGCGCGGGGCACCTGCGCTGCTGCTCTATGGCAAGGTGCTCGACACCAGGGACCGGATGGCGCTGGCGTTCTTCAGCGCCACCCAGCTGCCGCTGGTCGTCGCGATCACCACGATCGCCGTCGAGGAGGAGGAGATGCGCTCCTCGACCTCCGCATCGCTCGTCGGCGCCGCGATCCTCTCGACGATGATCTTCCCGCTCGTCGGCCTGCGGCTGCGCGGCGACCGGTCCTCATCGGCCGCGGCCGAGCCGGGCTGGGCACCGACGTGAGCCTCCGGCTGCTCCGGCTGTACGTCCAGCGCAGCCTCATCATCGCCTCGGGCCTGGGGCGGGCTGCTCGGTCTCGCCGTCGAGAGATCCGGGCGCACGGTGCGTCCTCCGGGCCAATCCCGCGCTCGATCCGCAGCTCGCGAAGCTCGATGCCGCCCGGATGGGCCTCGGGCTCCGGCGCCACCCCGA
>JBPPNC010000170.1:0-41109 GCA_051306365.1 Solirubrobacteraceae bacterium | reverse complement strand
CTGTGAGCCATCCGCCCGACCTCCAACTCCTCGTGCCCGCCCGGGCCGAGAACGTCGCGGTCGTCCGCCACGCGTTTGGCGGACTGGCCGACGCGCTCGAGCTCCCGGACCAACTCGCCGCCGACATCAAGCTCGCGGTGACCGAGGCCTGCACGAACGTCGTGCTCCACGCGTACACCGACGAGGAGGGCCCGCTCGAAGTCGATGCCAGCATCCTCGACGGTGAGATCGTCATCATCGTGCGCGACCACGGCGCCGGAATTCATCCCCGACCGGACTCCCCCGGCCTCGGGCTCGGCCTCCCACTCATCGCCACGCTGTCGCAGTCCCTCGAGCTCGAGGGCGGCAGCACCGACACCCCCACCGAGGTGCGGATGACGTTCGGGCTCACGAGCGGATCCCCGGAAGCGTGAGCAGACACGTCCCCACGACCGAGGCGACGGTCATCGTCCGCCGCGGCCCGATCGTCGGCCCGGTGCTCAGCGCCGTCGTGGCGATGCTCGCCGCGCGCGCCGACTGCCCGGTCGACCGGCTTGACGACGCCCTGCTGCTCGCCGACGCGATCGCCGCACACGGCCCCGACCAGGGTGCCGACGGCCGGCTGCGCGTCCACATCACGGCGTCGTCGGAAGGGCTCGAACTCCAGGTCGGCGACCTGCGCGACGGCGGGGGCGCCGCCCTGCTGGAAGCCGCGAGCCTGCCGGGTGTCGGGAACGTCCTCGAGCGCGTCGCAGACACCGTCGAGGTCGCAGAGGAGCCCGATGAACTGCGGCTCCGGCTCGCCTTCGCACCCCCGATAGGCTGAGTGGAGATGTCTGCCGAGTTCATCCTCCGCCAGGAGCCCCGGGCCAACGGCCGCCACGTCATCGCGGTCGCCGGCGAGATCGACCTCTACACCGCGCCGGACCTGAAGCAGACCCTCACGCAGGTCATCGAGGACGGCGCGACGGGCGTGGTGATGGACCTCACGCACACGACGTTTCTGGACTCGACGGGGCTCGGCGTGCTGATCGGCGGGCTGAAGCGGCTGCGGTCACGTGACGGCGCGCTGGCGGTCGTCAACGTCGATGAGAGCATCGCCCGGACGTTCGAGATCACGGGCCTGGACCAGATCTTCACGATCCGGTCGTCGCGCGACGAGGCGCTCGCCGCGCTCGACGCCGACATCGCGGCGTAGCTCAGCGCTCGATCCGCCGCACGGCCGGGGTTCGCCCTTCCGCCCAGGACTCGATGATGAGCCTGTCGCCGCTCTCGGCGAGACGGACCAGTGCGACCTCGCTGATGTCGGCGCGGAAGAGATGGAAGTCGGTGAACGCCGCGTCTCCCGGATCGTTGCCCTGCGCGCGGACGAGCGCCCCCGCGGCCACGCGATCCTGCACCTCGACGGCCCGTCCGGAGACCTTCGCGTCCCCCTTCCACGCCGGCGGGTCGGCCGAGGCCGAGTGCAGCGCGAACCGCGGGTCGCGCTGCAGGTCCGCGGCCTTGATCGCGTTCGGCATCGAGCCCCACCAGAGGTCGCCGTCGACGAACGTCGCCTCGGTGCCGCTGATGCGCGGTGCGCCGTTGCGCCGCAGCGTCGCGATGGTCTTGTGCTGGTGCGCGTCCAGGAACGCGCGTGCTGCGGCGGCGAACTCCGGCGCCGCCGCTTCGATGTCTCTCCAGGAAGCCATGCCGGGATCCTCCCCGCTGTCCCGGCCAGTGGCTGACCGCAACCCTCAGGTCGTCAGAAGCCGCAGCACGGCGCGCTCGACCGGGCCCTGGATCGCCGGCGCGTCGTGCTCGGTGCCGAGCTTGGGCAGCGCGGCGTGGATCGTCTCGCCGTCGGAGAAGCGGTCGAAGACCCGCGGGTCGATGTAGGACGCCCGGGCCACCGCCGGCGTGTTGCCGAGGTAGTGCGCCACCTCGGCGATCGCGCGGCGGATCGCCTTCGCCCGCGCGGTCTTCGAGTGCACGTGCGGCTCGGCGACCGCGAGCGCCACCGCGGCCACCACCGTCGCACCCCAGGTGCGGAAGTCCTTCGCGCTCACGTCCCGAGAGGTCGCCTGCTTGAGATACGCGTTGATGTCCGTCGAGCGCACGTCGACCCACCGGCCGCCGCGCTTGAACGCGAGCAGCTCGTCGCCTCCCCCACGACGACGGCGCAGCGTCATGACGATCTCGGCGACTTCCGGGTCGACGACGGACTGCACGCGGCGCTTGCCGTGCTTGGCGGGGTAGTCGAAGACGATCGTGTCGTCGCGCACGGCCGCGTGGGCCTTGCGCATCGTCGCGAGGCCGTACGTCTCGTTCTCCACCGCGTAGTCCTCCGTGCCGATCCGGAAGAACCCCCGGTCGAGCAGCCTGACGGCGACGGCGAGCACCTGGTCGGCCGACAGGTCGCCGCGGGCGAGATCCTCGTCGACACGGGCGCGCAGCCGCGGCAGCTTCCGGGCGAACGCGACCATGTCGTCGAACTTCTCCTGGTCGCGGCGCTCACGCCAGCGGCGGTGGTAGAGGTACTGCTTGCGTCCCTTGGCGTCGATGCCCGTGGCCTGGATGTGGCCACCCGGATACGGGCAGATCCACACTTCCGTCCAGGCGGGCGGGATGACGAGCTCGGCGATGCGTGCCAGCGTCTCGGGATCGTCGACGCGCGCGCCGTCGGCGCCGTCCTCGAAATAGACGAACCCGCGCCCCTGACGCCGGCGGCGGATCCCCGGGCCGGCGCAGTCCGAGCGCCGGAGGCGGATCGCCCGGCTCAGCTCGCCTTGGCCTTCGGCTTGGACCGCTCCTTCGCGGCCGGCTTCTTCGCCGCGGGCTGCTTCTTGGCCTCACCGCCGTCGCGGGACTTCACCGCGTCGAGCGACGCCTTCAGGGCGCTCATGAGGTCGGGCACCGGCGCCTCGTCCTCTTCGACGACCGGCTGCTCGGCGATCTCCTCGCCCGCGGCCTTGCGCTCGATCAGCGCGACGACGTCCTCGCGGTAGGTGTCCCGGTACTTGTCCGGCTCCCACTCCCCCGCGAGCGAATCGACCAGCTGCTTGGCGATATCCAGCTCGCGCTTGGTGGTCTTGACCTCGTCGGGGTCGGGCAGCTCGTCGAGGCGCTCGGCGCTGAGGACCTCGTCGGCGAACACCATCGTGCTCATCTCCAGCGCGTCGCCCATCGGGCGGATCGCGACGAGCTGCTCCTTCGAACGGATGACCACCTTGGCGATCGCAACGCGCCCGGTCTCCTGCATGGCCTCCAGCAGCAACCGGTACGGCTTGGCGCCGCCGGCGCCCGGGGCGAGGTAGTACGGGTGGTCGTAGAAGATCGGGTCGATCTGCGCTTCCTCGACGAAGTCCTCGATGTCGATGGTCTTCGTCTTCTTGGGGTCGAGCGCCTCGAGCTCGCTGGGCTCGATCACGACGTAGCGGTCGGGTGACAGCTCATAGCCCTTGACGATGTCGTCATAGGGGACCTCGTCGCCGGTGCTCGGATCCACGCGCTTCTGCTGGATGCGCACCCCCGTCTTCCCGTTCAGCTGGTGAAACCGAACGGATTTCCGCTGTACGGCGGAGTACATCTTCACCGGGATCGTAACCAGCCCGAAGCTGATCGCGCCCGTCCAGATCGCGCGGGGCATGGGAGAAGTATCGCCCGCTGCACCCGTCTGGCAAACGGGCGCAGCGTCTCTTGCGGGCCCGCTAGGCCGCCGAGGGGGTCGGAGCGTCCTCGTGGCGGCCCTCGGCGAACTCCTCGACGGCCTTCGCGCTGAACGCCGGGATGTCTCCCGGATTGCGGCTCGTCACGAGCCCCTCGTCGACGACGACCTCCCGGTCGACCCATTCGGCGCCCGCGTTGCGCAGGTCAGTCTGCAGTGACGGCCACGAGGTCACCGTGCGGCCCTCGACGATACCGGCCTCGATCAGGATCCACGGGCCGTGACAGATCGATGCGATCGGCACCTTGCGCTCCGCGACGCCCGCCACGAACCGCACCGCATCCTCGTCGGCGCGCAGGAAGTCGCCGTTCGCGACACCGCCGGGGATCACGAGCCCGTCGTAGTCCCCCGCATCGGCGTCCCCGACCGCTTTGTCGGCGCGGAACGTCGTGACCTGATCGAGGTGGTCGAAGCCCTGGAACTCCCCGGTTTCGAGGCTCAGCAGCTCGACGTCGGCGCCGGCGTCTCGCAGAGCGTCGCGCGGGCCTTCGAGCTCAACGCGCTCGACGCCGTCGGTGGCGAGGATCGCGATCTTCTTGCCTGCGAGGGTGGACGGCATGAGGACCTCCGAGTTCGTAGGGTCCCTTACGCCATGCCCGCGCCGGGCGGCAGCTAACCCCGATGTGGGGGCGTCTTCGCGACCGGTGGCCCTCGATTCCTCCGACGACCGAGGGCCCCGCACGCGCCGGGGCCCTCGGGCACATCTCGGTGTGGCAGCCGGGTTGGTTACGCGGCGACTTCGCGCAGCGCGGCCACCTCGGGCTCGCGGCTGAGGCGCTCGAGCGCGCGGCGCTCGAGCTCGCGGGCGACCTTCACCGGGACGCCGAGCTTGCGCGCGGTCTGCTCGACCGAGTGCTCGCCCTCGCGGCCGGTGCCGAAGCGCAGGTCGAGGACCTGACGCTCGTCCTGGGGCAGGCGGTTGAGCTGAATGCGCAGCTCCTGCCCGTGGACCGTGTCGAGCACCTGCTGCTCGGTGTCCGCGCCCTCGACGGGGATGAGGGCGCCCAGGGGCGTGTCCTCCTCCTCACCGACGCCGGCGTCGAGGCTGGCCAGGACGCGGTCGTAGTCGCGCAGGCGGCCGATCTCGTCGAGGTCGGTCTCGAGGACCTCGGCGAGCTTCTCCGAGGACGGAGCCTCACCGAGTTCGACGGCGAGCTCGCGCTCGACACGCCGGAGCTTGCGGACGCGCTGCGCCACGTGCGCGGGCAGGCGGACGGTGCGGCCGGTGTTATCCAGGCCGCGCTGAAGCGCCTGCCGGATCCAGATCGTTGCGTAGGTCGAGAAGCGGAAACCCTTGCGGTAGTCGTACTTCTCGGCGGCACGGATCAGACCCAGCATGCCCTCCTGCACCAGGTCTCCGAGCGCGAGGCCCTGTCCCTGGTAGTTGCGCGCGATGGAGACCACCAGGCGCAGGTTGGAGTTGATCAGCTTCTCCTTGGCTGCGAGATCGCCCTTCTCAATGCGCTGGGCGAGTCCGACAACCGTCTCGTGGTCGAGCAGCGGGAAGTGCTCGGCACTGCGGAGAATTTGCTCAAGCTGGTCGTAGTCGTTCTTCACGATGCCTTTCAGGGGGAAATCCGAGGGGGGAAGTAGGTATTCTAGCTTGAAGTCGTTGCTCGTGCAACCACTGGAAGTGGGGATGGTTCACATGGTGCTACGGTCGAGACCCCGGTCTGGGTTCTCCGGGCGCCACTCGGCTGTTGCCAGTAGGACCCGTCAGCCCCGGAAGAGTTCCGGTCCTGTGACCCCTCGCACGGAGCGTGGGATACCGTGTGCGGCGTCGCTTCGTGATGCGTGAGCGAGCCGTCGACGTGCTGACGTGGCGTACTGGATGGAGATCGAGGTGGTGATGCGCTGCGTCGCCAACTCCATCGACCCAAGGGACGTCCGTTTCCGGAACGCCCGCCGAATCTCGGAAGTATAGGGCGTCATACCCATTTCGTCGAGTTTCGACACGAAACCGAGAATCCTCCCCCGGTATCGGCCGTTGAGCGCGCGCGCTGCAGCGCCAGGCGCAACACGCGGGCCGTGCCCCCGGTCGTCGCCCCGAACATGTGCGCGATCTCAGGGACATCCCGGCCGCGCGCGAAGGCCAGGAGGACCGCCAGCGGGTTGAGGCGGCGGTCCTCCACCCCATGGGGTCCTGAGATGACGAGCACGAGCACGTCGACGTCGCAGCCGGCCGCGCGGGCCAATTCGGCCACGGACGGAGCAGAGCCGGAGACGTGCGTGAGGCGCTCGCGCTCGGCATCGATCCGCCCGGCCAGCGCGTGCAGTTCGCCGGGCGTGAGCTCGGGCGCGCAGCGGCGACGCAGCTCGGCGGCACGCGCGCCGACAGTGGCGTCCAGGCGCGCGGGTAGGTCGGGGACCTCGGGTCTCGGGCGGCGATCGTCGAGCATGAGCTCACGGGATCGACGCCGGGGGTAGGGACGTCAGGGTGCGAGGCGGGCCGACGGGGGTCGGGTCGGACCGGGCGCAGGTGGGATGATAGCCGCGATGTCGCCGTCCTCGTCCACGGAGTCGCCCGCCACCCTGCGGATCGCCCTCGCCGACGAGGAACGCGCAACCCTGCGACCACTCGCCAGGCACCTGGAGAATCTCGGGCACGAGGTCACCGCGCTCGCCGTCACCGTCGACGAGGCGTCCACGCGGATCGCCGCGACGGACCCCCAGTTGGCCATCGTCGTGCTGCACCGCGACGACGAGCACGCGCTCGACCTCATCGAGGAGCTCGCCGAGGCGCTCGACGGCCCGGTCATCGTGCTGCTCGAGCAGCCCGATGCCGCGTTCCTCGCCGCCGCGGCCGAACGGGGCATCGCCGCGTTCGCGTCGTCGGAGACCCTCGACGAGATCCAGGGGGCGATCGAGGTCGCGATCCGGCGCCACAGTGAGACGCAGGCACTGTCGGCCGAGGTCGACACGCTCCGGGGCGCACTCGAACGCCTGGCAGTGGTGGAGCGCGCCAAGGGGATCCTCATGGAACGCCACGGCATCGACGAGCGCGCCGCGTTCGAACTCCTCCGCGGGCACGCCCGTCGCCAGGGCCGGCGCGTCGTGGACCTCGCCGCGGCCGTCGCCGACGGCCACGCGCTGCTGCCGTCAGCCTGAGGCTGCGAGCACGCCGGCCACGTCCTCCAGCCGCTCGTCGCCCCAGAACAGCTGCCCGCGGACCGTCACGGTCGGCACGCCCGTCACCCCGAGGGCCACGGCGTCGTCGGTCGCGCCCCGGACCTCCTCACGGCGCGCCGGGTCACTGATCGCGGCCGCGTACGACGAGCCATCGTCGAAAAAGACCCGAGACCGTGTCACTGCCGGGACCGTACCGGGCATGATGCCCGCATGGCGATTGACGCCCCCGAGAGACCCGAGGCCGCGCCCGGGCCCGCCCCCCACGGCCCCATCGCCATCGGGAAAGCCACGGTGCAGCGGTTCCTCGACGACCAGATGACCGACCGAGCCGCCGCGCTGACCTACTACTCGATGATGTCGCTGTTCCCGGCGCTCTTCGTCGTCGTGGCCCTGCTCGGCCTCCTGGGCACCGAACAGCTCGTGCAGGAGGCCGTGGACTATGCCGCGGAGCAGGGCGCCGACGCAGCGCTCGCCGACGCCATCGAAGAGTCGTTGCGTGGCGCGATCTCCCGCGCCGGTGACGGGCTCGGCGCCGCGCTCGTCGTCGGCATCGCGATCGCGGCCTACGGCGCAAGCGGAGCGTTCGCGGCCGCGGGCCGTGCGTTGAACAAGGTGCACCGCGTCGAGGACGACCGCGGGTTCGTGCGGCAGAAGGCCGAGAACCTCGGATGGACGATGGTGGTCGTCCTCCTGGCGATCGTCACGCTCATCTCCGTCTTCCTCGGCGGCGGGATCGCGGAGGACCTGTTCGGCCGGATCGGGCTCGGCGAGGAGGCCGCGAGCATCTGGAACGTCGCGCGGTGGCCGGTCGCGCTCGCGTGCGCCCTGCTCATCTACGCGGTCGTCTACGCGTTCGCGCCCGACGTCGAGCCGCGGCGGCTGCGGTGGATCACGCCCGGTGCGGTCCTCGGCGTCGGCGCGTGGATCCTGGCGACCATCGGCTTCACGTTCTACGTCCGGAACTTCGGGTCGTACGGCGCGACGTACGGCGCGTTCGCCGCCGCGGTGATCCTCCTGCTGTGGCTGTGGATCACGAACCTGTGCCTGCTGCTGGGCGCCGAGCTCAACGCGGTACTCGAGCGGTCCGACGGCTCAGCCGACTGAGCCGGGCGCGTCGCGCAGCAGCAGTTCGCGGGGGTGCGAGCACAGCCCGCGCGCCCCAGGGCACGTCTGGCACAGCGCCCGGTGCGGCTGGGCCGTGACGTCGTACCGGCCTGCCAGAAGGTCAGCCGCGGCGGCATGCAACCGCTCCTCGAGGGCGGCCGCGTCGTCGGCGGTCACGTCGAAGCTGATCGGCTCGGCCGGCCGGTCGAGCAGGACGTAGGCCACCGTCGCCCGACGCGCACCGCCGCGCAACGCGGCGAGCGCGTAGACGTCGCGCTGCACGCCGTAGGCCGCCTCGATGTACGCGGCCCGGTCGACCTCGGGCTCAAGGCGGTTCGTCTTGTAGTCGACGACGAGCGCGCCGCCTCGCTCCACCGCGAGCACGTCGACGACGCCGCTGAGCAGTACGTCGCCGCCCAGGGCGACCGCGAAGGGGTGCTCGCGGTGCACCTCGCGCGCCTTGGCCAGCCGGCCGGCCAGTGGCGCGCCCGCGAACCCGGCGACCAGTCCCGCGATCTCCTGCGCCTGCTCGTCGTCGAGCTCGGCATCCCAGCCCTCGGCCACAGTCCGCACCATCGCCGTGCGTGCCGCCGGGTCGCCGCCCGGCGCCCACGGCCCCGGCCGCACAGGGTCGAGTTCCTCGAGCAGCACATGCGCGATCGAGCCCCGAAGCCGCGCCTCGAGCCCGACGTGCTCCTCCGCCGGGCTGCGAGGGGCCGTGTCCGCGCGCTCCTCCGGGAGCCGCAGGATGCGACGGAGGTAGTAGCGGTAGCCGCAGGCCCGGTGGTCGGCGAGCTGGGTGAACGACAGACGGGCGGGCACCGGGGGCGCGACGGGCGCCGCGGGCTCAGGCGCGCGCATCCCTGCGAGGCGCGCCGCCGGCAGCTCGCGTCCGGCCGGCGCCGCGTGTTCCGGGCGCAGCACCCGGCCGACGGTGGCTGGCCGGTTCAGCACGCAGCGCACGACGGGACGCTCCGGGTCGTCTCCCGCGACCCGCACGTCGCGCACCGGCTGCGCGTCGTCGAGCAGTCCGGACTGGATGCCGGGCGCGAGCGCGGGGCCGAGCCAGCTCAACAGCGACGCGTTCGCCTTGTGCGCGCCGGGCCAGTCGTCGACCTTCAGCCCGCCGCTGAGGATGAGGCGCCGTTCGGCGCGGGTGAGCGCGACATAGCCGATGCGCTCCTCCTCGGCCCGCTCGGCGGCGACGATGTCCTGCTTGATCGCGTCGTGCGCCAGCGCGGACTCGGACGTCCCGTCGAACGTGCGCAGCCGCAGGCCGACCCGATCGCCGTCGACAAGCAGCGCCCCGACGTTGCGGCGCAGCTCGCGCCCGAGGTCAGCGACGCACACGATCCCGAACTCCAGGCCCTTCGCCGCGTGGATGGTCATGAGCCGGATCGCGCGGCTCCCCGAGAGCTCGACGGGCGCGTCGCCCTCGCGCGCGTCGGCGTCCAGTTCCGCGGTGGCGTGGTCGACGAACGCGCGCAGGTCCGCGCCCGCGCCCTGCTGGACCGCCGCGAGTCGCAGGAGCTTGTGGACGTTGGCGAGGCGCCGCTGCCCACCAGGCAGCCGCAGGACGTGCAGGTCGTAGTCGGCGGCCTCGAGGACGCGCCGCAGCAGCTCGTCGATCGCCAGGCGGCCGGTGAGTGTGCGCTCGTGGGCGAAGCGCGCGGCGAACCGCTGCAGGCGGCTGCGGTCCTCGTCGGTCAGGCGCGCGTCGACGTCACCACGGCGGATCGCCTCCCACACCCCGTTTCGCCCGGCCTGCGCGACGTGCAGCAGCCCGTCCGAGGAGAGCCCGACGAGCGGCGACGCGAGCACGCCGTAGAGCGCCGGTTCGTCGCGTGGGTTGGCCAGCGCAGCGAGCCAGCCACAGAGGTCGCGAACGACCTGCCGGCCCCAGTACCCGCGACCGCCGCCGGCCAGGACGGAGAGCCCCTGCTCCTCCAGTGCGCGCTCATACACGGGCAGGTCGCCGAGGGCGCGGACGAGCACGACGATGTCCTCGGGCGGTTCGCCGGCCGCGACGAGCTCGGCCACCCGCTGGGCGAGCAGACGCGCCTCGGCGTGGCGCCAGCGCTTTTCCCCCGGCAGTGAGCCGAGGTCGGGGCCCTGCGTTTCGTCGTCCCATGCGGCGGCGTCGGTGAGCAGCAGCTCGATGACGGGATCCTCCGTACGGGGCAGCGGACGCCCAGGCCGCAACGGGGTGAACGTCTCGCCGAACCGCAGGGCGAACACCGCGTTGACGGCGTCGAGGATCTCCGGCGCGCTGCGGAAGTTGGCCGACAGGACGGCAACCGCGTCGCGCTCGGCAAGCTCGGCACGGCGCCGGCGGAACACCTCGACGTCCGCGTGGCGGAACCGGTAGATCGACTGAAACTCGTCGCCGACCGTGACCAGTTCGTCGCGCTCGGCCCCCAGCAGCGTGAAGAGCTCGACCTGCAGCGGACTGGAGTCCTGGAACTCGTCGACCATGATCCGCTCGAAGCGCGCCGCGTAGCGGGCGCGGATCGCGGCGTGGTCGCGCAGCAGGTCGCGGCACAGCAGCTCGAGGTCGTCGAAGTCGACGGCCGCCCGGGTCCGCTTCGCCGCACGGTACGCGTCTGCGTAGGACTGCAGCAGGGCGTCGAAGACCGGCAGGAGCTCGGCGGCGCGGCGGTCGCGCCAGGCCGCCGCGTACGCCGCCAGCGCGTCGCGGTACGCGTCGCACGCCTCCGTCGTGACCGCCTTGCCGCGCCGAGCGAAGCCGAGGCCGTCGAACCAGCCGGGCGGCGGCCCGTCCTCGCCGACCGGCGCGGCGAGTCGCTCCTCGCAGCGCGCGAGGGCGGCGCGCGCCTCGAGCACCGTCTTCGTCTCATCGGCGGTCGCGAGTTCCGCGGCCGCCGTGGCGCACGCTCGCATCAGGGCGAACGTGTCGGGCGCGCCCACGGCCGGCAGGAGCGGCAGGGACGGCCGGGTCAGCCCGCCGCTGCGCAGCTCATCGTGCAGGCGGAAGATCTCCTCCCCGGTGATGTCCACGCCGTACGCGGCGATGACGTCCACCGCCGGGTCGCCGAGCTCGTCGCAGACCCGCGTGAGCGCGGTGCGCCAGGCGTCCGCGCGCAGGGTGCGAGCGGTCGCCTCGTCGAGGATGGCGAAGTCCGGATCGAGCCCGGAGGTGGCCGCGTGGGCGCGGAGAATGCGCAGGCACCCGGCGTGGATGGTGGAGATCCACGCGCCCTCGACCCGCGCGGCAAGCTCACGCTCGTTGTCGCGCAGCAGGCGGCGGCGCACGCGGTCGCGCAACTCGCCCGCCGCCTTCTCGGTGAACGTGATCGCCAGGATGCGGTCCGGCGCGACACCGTCCTCCACCACCGTGCGCGCGAACCGCTCCACGAGCACCGACGTCTTGCCGCTGCCCGCGTTGGCCGCGAGCAGCAGTGCGCCGCTGCGCCGCCGCACCGCGTCGGCCTGCTCGTCGGTCAGCGGGTGGCCGCTGGGCCCCAGCATCTGCGACACCGCGCTCACTCCTCGCACCGGCAGATCGTGGGGTACTGGCAGCCCGTGCTCGCTCCGACGCCGCACGTCGCCGGCTGGGGACGCAGCGCGCCCGCGCGCAGCTCGCCGGCGATGCGCACCGCCTCGGCCACCACGTCCCGCAGCACGGCGTCGAACGTGTCGGCGTCGATGATGTCGTCGCGGCCGACGGGCACGCCGAGATCGGGGTCGTCGCGCAGCGCGCCGCGCCCGCGGAGGTCCGCGCCGACCAGCGGCTGGTACAGGCCGCCGACGACCTCCAGGCCGAGCAGCTCCCGCGCGGCGAGCGCGTAGATCGCGACCTGGAAACGCCCCTCCTCGACCCACTTCGTGTACGGCTTGGCCGCCCGCCCCTTGTAGTCCCACACGACGGCGCGCCCGTCCGGCGCGATGTCAACGCGGTCGATCCGGCCGCGCGCGGCAACGCCCGGTGCCAGGACGAGCGGCGGCGACGACCCCTCGGACCCGTCACCGAACCCGACCTCGGTGTGCGTCGGGACGAGCGGGCTCCCGGCCGCCGCCGCGTGCTCGACGTAGCGCAGCAGGTCACGCTCGAGCCTGCGGGCGAGGATGCCGATCCGCGCCTGGTCGGTGGACAGCGGCGTCTCGCGCGCGCCCTCGGCGAGCGCCTCGCGGACGAGGCGACGCAGTTGCGGCAGCTTGTCAGTCGTCAGGCGGGCGTCCTCGGTGACCGCACCGAGCCCCTGGATGACCGCCTCGAGCGCCGCGTGGGCGAGCTGCCCGCGGGCCAGCGCCTCAGGAGTCGCCTCCAGGTCGTCGGCCTGCAGCGCCCGCTGGACGAACCACCGCACGGGGCACGCGGCCCACACCTCCAGCGCCGACGCCGACACCGTCTCGCGGGCGGCGAGACCCGCGAGCAGCCTCGGGTCGCGCAACGGCGCGATCGGCGCCTCGCGCTCGCGCGGCGCCAGTGACGCGGCACGACGCAGGGCCTCGCGCCCGTCGTTCTCGCCGTCCCATCCCACGGCGCCCAGCTCACGGCGGACGGTGCGCCCCTGCGGCTCGTCCCCGAAGAGCCCGACCACCTCGTCGACGAGGAACGAGCGCACGGCCGGCTGGCCCTCGTCGTCGGCGAGATGCCACGAGAGCACGAGCCGCTCCTCGGGCCGCGAGGCGACCGCGTAGAAGAGGTGACGCTCGGATGCCAGCTCGTCGTCGCGGCGCGGGAGGATGAGCCCCGAGGCGCGCGCCAGTTCCCGGCGGTCCTCGTCGTCGAGCAGTGCGGGCGGGCGCACCGTGCGGGGGAAGATTCCCTCCTGCAGCCGACACGCGAACAGGGCGCGGACGCGGCGCGCGCGGATGGTCAGCGGATCGGTGACCGCGATCGCGCCGGGCGGCGCCACCGTGGCGGCGCGCACCTGGACCTCCTCCAGCTCGCGCACCAGCTCGGCGGGCGACGGCGCGAGGCCCGGGTGGCGCTCGGCCAGGCGGGCGATCTCCTCCAGCGTGCGCCGCACCGCGCGGCAGGCGGCGGCGTCGATCGCCTCGTCGGTGGTCAGGATCGGCGCGGTGCCGCGGGCCGGGTCGTCGGACGCGCGGTGCGGGAGCGCCAGCAGGCGCATGAGTTCGTTCGCCACCGCATCGCACAGCGCGCGGCCCCCGCGCCGCGCGCCGTCGCGGACCCGGTCGAGCTCGTGGAGGGTGAACCGGTCGGCCTCCCACAGCGTGCGGGCGTCCGCCGCGGTGCGTGCGCCGGTCATACGGATCTCGCGCTCGAGCTCATCGAGCGCCCCGGTCACGCGGACGACCCCGGGCGCGCGCAGCCAGACGAGCAGGTCCGCGGCGTCGCCGTCCAGCAGTGCGGCGCGCAGGAACCCAAGCAGCGCGCGGCCGATCGGCACCTGGCCGAGCGGCACCCGCCGGTCGATGGCCACCGGCACGCCATGCGCGGCGAAGACCTGCTCGACGAGCGGAGCGACATCATCGACCGTCCGCAGGACGACCGCGATCTCCTCCGGCGCGAACGCCTCGTCGCGCAGCAGCGAGGCGACGGCCGCCGCGACGAGCTCGAGCTCGGCCCGCTCGCCCCCGCCCTCCAGGAGCTCGATCGCGCCCCCGGCCGCCACGGTGGCGAAGAGCGCGTGCTCGCCCTCCTCGAACAGCCCGCGTTCGAGATGGTGCAGCGCGTCGCGGGACTGCGGGGCGTAGTGCTCGGCGTTCGGAGGCAGCTCGCGGACCGTGTCCGCCACCGCGCGGAGATCGTGGAACACGCCGGTACGCGCCGCGAATGCCTGGCGCCCCGCCTCGAACGAGAGCGAGACTGTGACCTCGGTCGCCCGTCCGAGCGCGTCGAGCGCGTCGAGCTGCTGCGCGGTGAGGTCGTCGAAGCCGTAGACGAACACGGCGTCCGTGCCCCACCGCGCAGGCTCACGGCGCAGCGTGTCGAGCGCGGCGGCGTGATACCCAGCCGGGTCCTCGCGGCGCAGGCCCTCGAGCCGCCGCCGGTACGCGGCGTAGAGCGCGGCGAGCTCGGCGGCATAGCGCGCGCGACGCGCGTCGCGCTCAGCCGCCCACACCGTGAGCGCCTGGGTGAATCGCGCGGACGGCACGCGCTGGGCGCGCAGCTCGTCGGCGAGCCGCTCCAGCGCGCCGACGAATCCGGCGGTTTCCGCCGCCTCGGCCAGCTCCTCCAGCGTGCAGTCGCCGATGGCCGCCGCGAGAACCCGGCGGCGCGCGTGGTCGCCCAGCGGCCGCGGACGGGCCTGTGTACGGTGAGCGATCTCGTTGAGCAGCCCGCCGAACTGCTCGATCCGGACGCCGAACACCTGCTCCTCCTCGGCGAACGACCGGCGCAGCCGCTCGACGTCGCCGAACGTCGGGACGACCAGGATCGCACCGCGGCGGATCGCGGCGCGGAACGGGTCGAGGACGGCGCCCGCCTTCTCACTGTTGGCGGGACCGGTGACGAGCGTGAGCGGCATGGCTCCGACAGGGTCGCGTACGGAGGCGACGGCCTGACATGACGATACGTTCCAGCGGTGCTGACGCGCATCGCGTTCTTCGCCCTCACGGGCATTTCGTTCTATCTGCTGGCTCCCACGCTGGTCCAGGTCTTCGGCTCCTACGACGAGCTGAGCCGGCTCTCGCCGTGGTGGCTCCTGGTGATGGTGCTCCTGCAGGCCGGGTCGTTCGCGTGCCTGTGGGCGCTCCAGCGGATCGCCGTGAACACGCGGGACTGGTTCGTCGTCGTGTGGTCGCAGCTGGCGGGCAACGCGTTCGCGCGGGTCGTCCCCGGCGGCGGGGCGGCCGGCGCCGCGCTGCAGTACCGCTACCTCAACCGGGCGGGGGTGCCGACCGGCACCGCCGTGACGGGGCTGACGGCGTCGAATCTGCTGGTGTTCGGCGTGCTCCTCGCCCTGCCGGTGTTCGCCGTCCCGTCCCTGCTCAGCGGCGTGCATGCGGACGCCGACCTCCTGCGCGGCGCCGGCGCCGCCTTCTCGGTCCTGCTCGTCGTGTTCGCGGGCGGCGTTGTCCTCCTCGTCTTCGACCGCCCGCTGGAGGTCGTCGGCGAGCTCGTCCAGAAGGCCCGCAACCGCGTGCGGCGCCGGCGCGAGCCGCGCACCGACATCCCGGAGCGCCTGCTGGAGGAGCGGGCGCTCATCCTGCGGGTGATGGGCCAGCGCTGGTGGGAGGCGCTGCTCGCCGCGATCGGCCGCTGGCTGCTCGACTTCGCCACGCTGCTGGCCGCGCTCTACGCGGTCGGCGCAACCCCGTCGCCCGCCGCGGTCCTGCTGGCGTTCGTCATCGCGCAGGCGCTCGGGCAGATCCCGCTCACACCCGGTGGCCTCGGGTTCGTCGAGGCCGGGCTGACGGGCACGCTGGCGCTCGTCGGCGTCACCGGCGGCGGCGCGGTCCTCACCACCCTCGCCTACCGCCTCGTCTCCTACTGGCTGCCCATCCCGTTCGGCGTCGTCGGCGCCGTCCTGCTCGGACGCCGGTACGGCAGGGACGTCGAGGAGGAGGCCGAGGAGATCGCCGAGACGGCGAGCTGAGGTCTACGTCCAGCCCTGGCGCCGGAACCAGATGAGCAGCCCCACGCCGGAGACGACGAGACTCCCCACGCCGACGATCCAGAACACTGCGGGCGAGCGGATCAGGTCGGCCACCATGTAGCCGAAGTTCTGGCCGAAGAAGCCGGTGATGAAGGTCAGCGGCAGGAAGATCGTCGCGATGAGCGTGAGCTGCTTATTGATCTCCCCCTGGCGGTAGGACACCGTCGAGAGGTAGAGATCCATGGCCCCCGCGAGCAGGTCGCGCTGGGCGTCGATCATCTCGCTGACCCGGATAAGGTGGTCGCGGACGTCCCGGAAGTACTCGTCGCGGTGGGGGCGCGTGCCCGGGATCTCCGCGAG
The DNA here is from genome assembly GCA_051306365.1 of Solirubrobacteraceae bacterium. Classification (GTDB taxonomy): domain Bacteria; phylum Actinomycetota; class Thermoleophilia; order Solirubrobacterales; family Solirubrobacteraceae; genus Svornostia. The sequence continues at coordinate 25,302 of JBPPNC010000170.1, read as the reverse complement.
CAGCTCGCCGCCGGACGTGAGCATGTCGCGCTGCGGGGAGACGACGCGGCGCAGTTCGACGAGCACCCGCCGCAGCTGGATGATCTGCTCCACCTGCTGCTGCGCCGCGCTCTCGACAATCTGGCTCTCGAGGTCATCGATCTCGTCGTCGATGCGCTCGAGCGCCGGGAAGAACGACTCGGTGAGCGTCTCGAAGAGCTTGTACATCAGCAGCGACGGGTCCGGCATCCCCTGCGCGACGACGCGGTCGCGGAGGTCGTGCAGCTGCGGGATCGGCTCACGGTGGACGGTGACCAGCCACTGCGCTGAGACGAAGAAGTGCAGCTCTCGCATCCGCGGCGCTCCACCGTCGGGCTCGGCTCCGTAGAACACCCCGCCGAGGTGATCGCCGAACCGCTCGAGGCGCGCCCGCTGGCCGAACTGGCGCAGGTCGACGACGCTCAGGGGGTGCAGCGAGAAGGTCTCCGCCAGGCGTTCGATCTGCGTGTCGTCGGGGTCGTGGATCTCCACCCAGACGAACGCGCCCGCCGCCACGAGGGCGTCGACCTCCGGGGTCAGCTCGGTGAACACGTTGACGGCCACGCTGCGGGGTTCGGAGCGCCGCGCCGGTTCTCCTCCCGCGTCAGGCAGCCGGCGACGCCGCGGCGTCCTGCTGCACGGCGGCTTCGATGGCCCGCTTCGCGGCGTCCGCAGCCGTCTCCGGCACCGTCTCGGCGTCCGGCGGCTTCGCGCCCTCCTTCGCCCAGGCCTCGTCGAACTCGACGCGCCACTTGCCCTCCTCGCTCTGCTGCAGCGCGAGGCGGGCACGGAAGTTCCGGCCGCTGCGTCCCTTGAAGCCGGTGATCTGCTTCGAGGTCCGGCCGACGGCGATGAGCTCCTTCGCCACGGCGACGGGGAGCTGCTTGCCGGCCTTCGCCTTCCAGATGACGAACCCGCAGCCGGGGTCCTCGCGCGACCAGCACGAGTAGCCCTTGCGGTTCTCGATGATGTCCTGGCCGCACACCGGGCACGGACCGAGGTTGGCCCGCGGGATCCGGACGTCCTTGAGCTTCTCGTCAAGCACCTGCACGGTCTTCTCCGCGAAGCCCGCGATGTCGTCCATGAACCTCTGGCGCTCCTCGGTACCCTGCTCGATCTTGTCCAGCCGCTGCTCCCAATCACCGGTCAGGCTCGGCGAGGTCAAGGGGTGGTTGTCGAGCAGGCGGATGACGTTCAGGCCCTTCTCGGTCGCCACGAGCGCACGGCCGTCGCGCTCGACATACCCAACGTCGATGAGGCGCTCGATGATCGCCGCGCGCGTCGCCGGCGTGCCGATGCCCGAGTCCTTCATCTGCTCGCGCAGCTCCTCGTCGTCGACGAGTTTGCCCGCGCCCTCCATCGCACCGAGCAGCGACGCGGCGGTGTAGCGCCGCGGCGGCTTGGTGACCTTCTCCAGGCTCTCGACCTTGCGCGTCTCGGCTGCCTCGCCCTTCTCGAGCTTCGGCAGCTGCTGATCGCGACCCTCGTCCTCGTCGTCCTTCTCGGACTCCTGCAGCTCGCCGTAGACGCCGCGCCAGCCGGCCTCGATGAGGACCTTGCCCCGTGTGCGGAAGATGTACTCGGCGACGGTGGTCTCGACCCGTGTGTTGTGGAACACGGCGTCAGGGTGGAACACCGCGAGGAACCGGCGCACGACGAGGTCGTAGACGCGGCGGTCGTCGTCACTGAGCTTGTCGAGTTTGTGCGGCGAGTTCGTCGGGATGATCGCGTGGTGGTCGCCGACCTTCTCGTTGTTGACCACGCGCTCGAGCGGCAGCAGGTCCATCGAGGTGACGTACTCGGCCGCGGCCCTGTAGTCGCGCTGCGTGCCGACATGCCCGGCCGTCGGCTTGATCTCCGGGATCATGTCACTCGTCAGGTACCGCGAGTTCGTACGCGGATACGTGAGGACCTTGTGCTCCTCGTACAGGCGCTGCGCGGCAGCGAGCGTGCGACGAGCGGAGAAGCCGAAGCGCGTGTTGGCTTCGCGCTGCAACGACGTGAGGTCGTACAGGAGCGGTGCCTTCTCCTTACGCGTCGTCTTCTCGAGCTTGGTGATCTCGCCCGTCTGGCCCTTGACGGCCTCGACGATCGCGGCGGCCTCCTCGGCCGTCGTGACGCGCGGGTTCGCGCCGGCGTGGAAGCGGCCCTCGTACTGGCGCGTGTCCTGGCCCTCGGCCGCGAACTTCGCGTCCACCAGCCAGTACGGCTCGGGCACGAACGCGCGGATCTCCTCCTCGCGGCGCGTGATGATCGCCAGCGTCGGCGTCTGCACGCGGCCCAGCGAGACGGCGCCGTCGAAGCTGCTGCGCAGGCGGATCGTGGCGGCGCGCGTGGCGTTCATGCCCACGATCCAGTCGGCCTCGCTCCGTGACCGCGCGGCGGCCTCGAGCTTGGCCATCTCCTCACCCGGGCGCAGCGTGGCGAACGCCTCCTTCATGGCGTCCATCGTCATCGAGGACAGCCACAGGCGCTGGACCGGCTTCTTCGCGCCCGCCTTCTCGAAGAGGTAGGCGAAGATGAGCTCGCCCTCGCGGCCGGCGTCACAGGCGTTGATGACGTTGTCGACATCGTCGCGCTTGAGCTGGCGCGTCACGACGGACATCTGCTTCTTCGACCGCTCGTCGCGGACGATGAGCTTGAACTTCGGCGGCACGATCGGCAGATCGGCCATGCGCCACTTCTTGAACTTCGCGTCGTACTCGTCGGGCTCGGCGAGCTGCACGAGGTGACCGACCGCCCACGTGATGATGTGGTTGTCCGCCTCGAGGTAGCCCTCCTCCTTCTTGAACGGGCCGGGCAGCACACGAGCGAGGTCGCGGCCGACGGAGGGCTTCTCGGCGATGACGAGGGTCTTGGACACGTTGGCGCGCAGCGTAGCGCCAACGAAGCCCGGGGTTACCGCACGCACGATCCTGTGTCGACCTCTCCACCGGCGTTGCGCAGTGTCTGCGCAACGATCGCGTTCGGCACCGCATAGCCGCCCCGAGGGGCCGATGGGCTGTCGTTCACCGCCTGGGCGAACACGGTCCCGACGACCTGGCCGTCCCGGTCGACGACCGGCCCGCCCGAGTTTCCCTGGCGCACCGTTCCCCGGAACGACGTGATCGATCGCTCGGTCGGCCCCTCGCCGTACGCGTCCTGGGACAGCACCGTCCGCGTGCTGCCCAGCCGCGCGGCGCGGATGTCCAGCGGGCCGCCTTCGGGGAACCCGACGATCGCGGCGGACGTACCCGAGCGCGGGTCGGGTTCGAGTTCGAGCGCCGGGGCGTCGAGCCCCGGCACGGCAAGCACCGCGACGTCGTTCGTCACGTCGAACGCGACGACGGCCGCGTCGAACTCCGCGCCCTCCCCGCCCACCTGGACGGAGGTCTCCTCCTCGCCGGCGACGACGTGCGCGTTCGTCACGACGATGCCGTCAGCGGCCACCCAGCCGCTACCCGCGACACCGAACCCGCACGCCACGCCGGTGACTCGGACCACGGACGCGCGCGCCGCCTCGATCTCCGGGTCGCCGGCCACGCGCGGATCGGGCGGCTCCCCCTCGGGGACCGGGCCGTCGACGCGCGGGAACGGGTCGACCTCCGCGAGCGCGTTGAGGATCGGGCCGGTCGGCGGCAGGACATCGTTGAGGCGCTGCAGGATGGCCGAGCGCTGCAGGTCGGCACGCAGCGCGCGCGTCGCAGGCGCCTGGACGGCGACCGCAGCGGCGATCCAGACGATCCCGAGCGCCGCGGCGACGGAGAGCATCGCGCCCCCGAACCCGTCGACGGCGCGGGCACCCGGCGAACGCATGGCGCGGCGCAACCGCACCCCGAACGTCTCGGCGACCGCCGCGACGAGCATGCCGAACACGACCGCGCCGAGCAGGCCGAACAGCGGGGCCCACGGCGAACTCGATCCCTCGCTGAGCACCAGCGGGCCGATGCGAGTCCCGAGGAGGGCGCCGGCGACGAACCCGCCGAGGCTGAGCGCCCCGACGATCAGGCCGCGCATGACCCCGAGCGCGCCGAACAGGGCCGCGAAACCGAGGATCGCCCAATCGATGCCGGTCACCCCGTGGACCGTAGCCTGGACCGCTGGCGCGTCCGCATTCGTACCTACCGGGCAGAATGTCGATGATCAGTCCTCCTCCGTCAGCCCGGCGTCGTGCCCGGCGCGCCCGCCGGGCGGCCCCTATGCTGCTGCTCGCGTTCGGCGCGTTCGCGGTCGGCGTGGCGGTGGGCGCGGGCGGCGGGGACGCCGAGCGGGACCTCGCGGCGCAGTACACGAAGGCGTGGGCGGCCCAGGACTACCCCGCGATGCACGCCCTGCTCACGAGCGACGCGCGGGAGCGCTACCCGCTCGAGCGCTTCGAGGAGGCCCATCGCGACGCGGCGTCCACGGCGACGCTGCTCCGGCTCCGGGCCGGGGCTCCAGGGGCGGTGGAGGACGACGAGGTTCAGGTCCCCACCGCCGTCCGGACGAACGCGTTCGGGACGCTCCGCCGGCCGATCTCGCTCCCGGTGGCCGAGGACGACGGCGAGCAGCGCGTCGCATGGGCGCCGCATCTGGCGTTCCCCGGGCTCGCGCCGGGTGAGGAGCTGCGCCGCGAGACGGCGCTGGCGGAACGCGCGTCGCTCGCGGCCCGCGACGGGACGCAGCTCGCCGGCGGCGATGCCCGCACGAGCGAGACCGACGAGGATCTCGGCGGACTCGTCGGCGAACTTGGGCCGATCCCGGAGAGCCGCCGCAGCGAGCTGCGCGCGCTCGGGGTGCCTTCCGACGCCCGCGTGGGCGTCTCCGGCCTGGAGCGGGCCTTCGACGAGCAGCTCATCGGCACACCGGGCGGCACGCTGCGGGCCGCCGACCGCGTGCTGGCGCGCACCGAGCCCGCGGCGGCCAGTGGCGTGCGGACGTCCATCGATCTCCAAGTGCAGCAGGCGGCGCGCGAAGCCATGGCAGGCCGCTACGGCGGCGTCGCGGTGCTGCGGCCCGGCAGCGGCGAGGTGCTCGCCCTCACGGGGATCGCCCTGGATGGCCTGCAGCCCCCGGGTTCGACCTTCAAGATGATCACGCTCGTCGCGGCCCTGGAGTCCGGCGCGGCGTCACGCAAGGACACGTTCCCGGTGCAGACGAGCGCGACGCTGGAGGGCGTCGAGCTGGAGAACGCCAACGGCGAGTCCTGCGGCGGGACCCTGAAGAACTCGTTCGCCCACTCCTGCAACTCCGTGTTCGCGCCGCTCGGGGCCAAGGCGGGCGCGGAGGCGCTCGTGCAGGCCGCTGAGGAGTTCGGGTTCAACGAGAACCCCGGCATCCCCGGCGCGGCGGCAAGCACGATTCCCGCGGCCGGCGACATCGGCGACGACCTCGCCGTCGGCTCCACGGCGATCGGCCAGGGCAGGGTGCAGGCGACCGCCCTGATGATGGCCTGGGTGGCAGCGACCGTCGCCGATGGCGGCGAGCGCCCCACGCTCACCCTGGAGCTCGGCGCGACGCCCAGGCGGACCCGCGTCATGAGCGAGGAGGTCGCCGACACCGTCGGCGAGTACATGCGCGCCGTCATCACCGACGGCACGGGTGTCGCGGCGGCGATCGACGGTGTGACGATCGCCGGCAAGACCGGAACCGCCGAGCTGCGTCAGACCCAGGGAGACTGTGTCCCGTCGACCGACCCCGACGCACCGCCCGAGACGTGCACGGCCGACCAGAACGACCCGAGCGACACCACCGCCTGGTTCTCAGCCTTCGCGCCGCTGAACCGCCCGCGCGTGGCCGTCGGCGTCGTCCTGCCCGGTAACGGGACGGGCGGCGAGACCGCCGCGCCCGTCGCGGCTCAGGTGGTGCGATCCGCCCTCAGGGAAGGGCCGCAGCAGGCGGGCATCACGGGCAACTGACCTCCCGGACGAGCGGCACAGCGACGTGTGAGATCGGGCGCGTCGGTGATCGACGCGCCCGAGGTCACACGTCGAGGTCGACGTGGCCCGTTTCGCCGCCGTCGGGCGGCGTGATGCTGAGGACGAGCGGGCGGAGCGCCAGCGTCTCGATCTTCAGCTTGAAGAGCAGCAGGGCGCCGCCGGTGGAGCCGAAGCCGGCCGTGCTGTTCGGCGCCGGCAGCACCTCCGTGGGCTCGAGCGGCGCGACCGCGCGGTAGGCGTAGCCGTTGACCGCCGGCAGCGAGACCGGCCGAAAGATCGTGCCCGCGGTGTCCTCGATCTCGAACCGGGTGGCGAGCGGATGCGTGTCCTCGGTGTCGTTCTGGACGCGCACGAAGACGCCGAACCACGTCTCGCCGGGCTTGAGCCGGCGCTCGAGCGGCGGGATCGCCGTGAGGTACTCCCGATCCTCGGTGTCCTGCGGGTTGAGCTGGCGCGAAATCTGCACCTGGTACTTCAGCTCACCGACGTCGAGATAGACGCCCTCGGTCTTACCTTCGAGGACGACATCCTCCTTGTTACCGCAGCCTGCGGCGAAGAGGGCGGCCACTGCGACCGTGGCGAGGATGAGAGAGCGGAGGGGCTGGATCATTGCGGCGCGGCAGTTTAGTGATTCAGACGCCGATTCGCCCGCTGACCAGCCCGGTCGCCGGCTTGCGCGGCCCGCCTGAGATGGTCGCGCGCCGGCCGCGCTCCCGGCCGGTCTCGTGGATGGCGCGCAGACGGCGCAGCGCGCGGCCCCAGCCGCGGCGGGCCCAGCGGCGCTTCCCGAGCTGCGCGAGGCGGTCCGCCGGGTTGGCGGGCACCCACTCGAACGAGACGTCGACCCGGGTGCCGCCGCCGTCGGGATGCAGCTCCCAGACCACGACGTGCCGCACGCGGCCGAACTTCCCGCTGCGGCCGCGCGCCACGATGCGCCACGGGGCCTCGACGTGGCTGAAGGTCAGGTCGCCGTAGGCGAATCGGTCAAACCGGCGCTTCATGCGGAAGCGGGCGCCGGCGCCTTCACCGATGGTCTCCTCACGCGTGACATGCCAGCCCTGCAGGAAGTGGTCGCAGAACTCGGGATGGTTCGCGATGTCCGCCAGGTAGGCGAACAGCTCCTCCCGCGGCTTCGAGATGTGCGTGCTGACGCTGACCGGATCCACATCCGGAAGCGTAAAGGTCCAGGGCGCGGATCGTCAGGCCGCGCGCTGCGTGACCCGGACGGTGAGCCCGCGCTCGCTATGGCGCACGAGCTCGGACTGCACCGGCGCGGTGCGTCGCAGGGGCCGGCACAGCTCGCAGACCAGCTCGCCGCGAGGGAATGTGTGGACGTGCTCGCCGACGAGCGGTGTCCGGCCACAGTCCGCGCACTGGCGGGTGGTGGCCCGCAGGGCGCCCACCCCCTTGCGGAGCAGCTCGCGCTCAAGATCGCGCTCGTCGATGGTCTCGGTGGGGCGCTGCATCGCCGTCTCGTTTCGGCCGGGTGACCGAAACTCCTTCATTCGTCGACGGCGCTTAGGCCGTCTTTAGCGAACGGCGGAGCATGAAAGACGGATAGGCGAGAGAACGGCTGGGTACGACGTGTTGTACTTGCCGACACCCCGCACGGTCGTTATCTTTGTCACAAGCGGGTGAGAGCTGGCATGCAACCCCCCTGTATGCCCGCACAAGGGAGCTTCAGATGGATTCACTCACGTCAGGAACGCTTGCCGGCACCGGCTCGTTCCGTTGCGAGGAGTGCGGGTTCACGGTCACGCTGGCCGCCGCGGACACCCTCCCCGAGTGCCCGAGTTGCGGTGGCGCGAACTTCACGCGGGCGTCGCTGTTCGGCACACAGCGGTTCGATCGGGAACCGGAACGCCAGGCAGCGGCCGACGATCCTGCGGTATGGGTCGGCGAGACCCGTACGGAGATCGCCGAGCCCGGCGAGTACCTGGTGTTCCAGGAGCTCGGCGGTCGGCGCATCGTGTCGTTGTCGCGCGAGTGGACGCGTGTGGGCAGGAGCCTTGCAGCGGACGTGCGCTTCGACGATCCGACCGTCTCACGCCGCCACGCGCTCATCGTGCGCCAGGCCGACGGTGTCCGAGTCCTGGACGACCGCAGCCTGAACGGCGTGTTCGTCAACGGCGAGCGCGTCGAATGGCAGGAACTGCACGACGGCGACGAGATCGTCGTCGGCCGGTATCGCCTGTACTTCGTGCGTGTCACATCCGACGAGGCGGCCGCGCCATCGACATCCGGCTCGCCGCTGGGCACCACGGGCTGAGCTTCGCGTCACGAGGTCCGGTTCGGGTGCTGTTGCGCGAGCCGGACCGGTCCGTATAGTGCGGCGCTCGTGGGCGCGACGATCGCAATTCTCTCCCAGAAGGGCGGGACCGGGAAGACCACCACGGTCCGCACGCTGGCCGATGTCTTCACCCGGGCGGGCCTCAACGTCCTGGCGGTCGATCTCGACCCCCAGGGCAACCTGTCGGACTACTTCGACGTGCCGCCGGAGGCCGATCCGACGATCAGCGACGTCCTCATGGGCAAGGCCAAGCTGCCCAAGGCCATCCACGGCGGCATCGTGCCCGCGAATCTCACGCTCGCCGAGACCGAGTTGCAGCTGGCCGGCAAGATGGGCCGCGAGCTCACCCTGCGCCGGGCGCTGAAGCCGGTGCGCGACCAGTACGACCTCATCCTGCTGGACTGCCCGCCGAACCTCGGTCTGCTCACGGTCAACGCGCTCGTCGCCGCCGATTACGCGCTGCTGAGCGCCGAGGCCCAGTACTTCGCGCTGCAGGGCGTCGAACAGGCGAAGGAGGTCATCGACCTCGCCGCCGACAGCCTGAACCCGGACCTCGAGTGGCTCGGCGTCGTCTTCAACATCGCGGACATGCGGACCGTGCACTCCCGCGAGGCGTACCAGTCGCTCTCCCAGCATGTCGGGGACAAGCTCTTCACCACGACGATCCGCTCGTCGATCGCGTACGCGGAGTCGGCGGAGCGTGCCGTGTCGATCATCGATCACCGCCCCGATCTGGGCGCGGACTACGTGCGGCTCGCCGACGAGCTCCTCAGGCGCCTGAAGCTGCCCGCGGCGCGCAAGCGGCTGCAGCCGCTGCTCGACGAGGCCCCGCCGACGTAGTGCGCCGGGCGTTCGCGGCCGGCCTGCTCGCCGCCGCGGCGATGGCCGGGTGCGGCGCCGGTGAGGACCTCGCACCCACCCCGCAGCAGGCCGCCGAGGCCGAACCGGAGCGCGCGGCGCCCGACGACGTCCGCCCTCCCCCACTGCGGGCCGGGCAGTTCTCGGCCAGGCTCCGTCGCTCGGTGTGGCTCCGTGCGTCTCCCGGCGGCCGGGTGCTGGGCTCGATCGGCACGCACACGAAGTTCGGCTCGCGCACGTCGCTGGCCATCGTCCACCGGCGCGACGGGTGGTACGGCGTGCTGAATGAGCTCACGCCCAACCGCAAGGTCGCGTGGATCCCGGTGGCGAGCGCGACGCTCGAGCGCCAGCCGTACACGCTGCGGATCGACCTCAGCAAGCGCGAGCTGATCGCGCGGCGCGGCGCCGCCGACGTGCGGGCGTTCCGGGTGGCGGTCGGTGCCCCTGGGACGGAGACCCCGCTCGGGCGGAGCGCCGTCACCGACACCCTCCTCTTCCCCACCGGCGCCGGGCCCTACGGCTGCTGCGCGGTCGCGCTGACCTCCCGCCAGACGAACCTGCCGGCCACGTGGACCGGCGGCGCGCAGGTGGCGATCCACGGCACGCCGGACGAGTCGGTCATCGGCCAGGCCGTGAGCCTGGGCTGCGTGCGCAGCCGCAACACCGACGTGCGCTGGCTGGCAAAGAACATCCCCGCGGGCGCGCTGGTCACCGTGGTGCGCTGAGCGGCAGGTCGGCGCGTCAGAGGCCGATGACGTCCGCGCCCTGCGGCTCGAACGGCGCGCGTACGACCTCGGCCCAGCCCTCGGCGCGCTCGCGCAGGGCGCGGACGAGCCCGCCCGTCGCCTCGTAGTGACACCAGACGAGCACGGTCGGCCCCGCGCCGCTGATCGTGGCCCCGAGCGCGCCCAGCTCCGTGGCCTGCGTGAGCAGCTCCGCCGAGCGGGGAAAGAGATGGGCGCGGTAGGGCTGGTGCAGGCGGTCGGCGAGCCCGCGGGAGACGAGGTCGAGGTCACCCCGGGCCAGGCCGAGCGTGAGCAGCGCGCCGTGGGCGACGTTGAACGCGGCGTCGGCCATCGGGACCTCGGCGGGCAGCGCCGCGCGGGCCTCACGCGTGCGGACCGGCTGGTGCGGGATGACCAGCACCGCTTCGAGCTCGTGCGGCGAGTCGAACCGGGCGGTGGAGCCGTCGGCGCAGATGACGAACCCGCCCTGCAGCGCCGCGGCGACGTTGTCGGGATGGCCCTCCAGCTCGGTGGCGAGCGCGAGCAGGTCGGCGTCCAGCTCGAACATGCTGTCGGCGGCGAGAAGACCGGCGACGTACGCGGCGGCGCTCGTCCCCAGGCCTCCCGACAGCGGGATGTCCGAGCGGATGCGGAACTCGAAGTCGTCGGGCGGATGTAACCGGGCGAACCCGCGAACGGCGAGGTTGCGGCGGTCGCGCGCGATCTCCAGATCCGTCTCGACGGCGAAGGTGCCGGTCTCGACGACCTCGATCTCGGTGTGCAGCGCGAGCGCGCACGCGAACGCGTCGAAGCCGGGCCCGAGGTTGGCCGAGGAGGCGGGAACGCGGACGAGGCGGCGGCGGACCATGCGAGCCGCGCTCAGCCGCCGAGCACGGCCTCTTCGACCGCGGCGAGATCCGGCTCGCACGGCACGACGGCGCCGGCCTGCTCGAGCGCGGTCTGCGGATCCTTCAGGCCGTGGCCCGTGAGGACGCAGGCGACCCGCTCGGCACCGTCGGCGCCGTACTTCAACAGCCCGGCGACGGATGCGGCGCTCGCGGGCTCGCAGAACACGCCCTCGCGACCGGCCAGCAGGCGGTACGCGGCGAGGATCTCGTCGTCGGTCACCGCGCGCACCATGCCACGCGACGAGGTGAAGGCCGCCATGGCCTCCTCCCAGCGCGCCGGGTTGCCGATGCGGATGGCGCTCGCGACGGTCTCGGGCTTCTCGACCACGGCGCCGTGCACGAGCGGCGCGGCGCCGGCGGCCTGAAAGCCGAAGAGCCGCGGCAGGTGGCCGGCCTCGGTGAAGCCCCTGGCGTACGCCGTGACGTTGCCGGCGTTGCCGACCGGGATGCAGAGCGCGTCGAGCTCGCCATCCAGGTCTTCAAGGACCTCGAACGCGGCCGTCTTCTGGCCCTGGAGCCGGAACTCGTTGACGCTGTTGACAAGGGCGATCGGGTGCTTGTCGCAGAGCTCGCGCACGAGCTGCAGCGCCTCGTCGAAGTTGCCGCGCAGCGCGATGACCTTCGCGCCGTGCATGAGCGCCTGGGCGAGCTTGCCCGTCGCGATCTTGCCCTCCGGCACGATGACCGCGCCGGTGAGTCCCGCCTTGGCGCTGTAGGCCGCGGCGCTCGCCGCCGTGTTGCCCGTCGATGCGCAGATCACGGCCTCGGCGCCCTCGCGGACCGCGGCGCTCACCGCGCAGGTCATCCCGCGGTCCTTGAACGAGCCGGTCGGGTTCAGGCCCTCCAGCTTGAGATGCACCTCGGCGCCGACGAGCTCGGAGAGATGCGGTGCGTGAACGAGCGGAGTGGAGCCCTCTCCGAGCGTGACGACCGGGTCGTCGGCGGCGAACGGAAGGCGCTCGGCGTAGCGCTCCATGAGTCCGGGCATCGCAGCCGACCTAGCTGGCGTACCGCTCGACGACGGCCTCAACCGCGTCGAGCCGCCCGAGGATGGCCTGGAGATCGCTCACAGCCGGGGCATCGTAGTAGGAAGGCGCATCAGACGAACTGCTCTTCGAGCACGCGGATCGCCCGCGGCGTGGCCCGGATGAAGTCCAGGCCCTCGATGAGCTTCGTGGCCGCGGCGAAACGCGACTCGAGCACCGGGTGCACGACCATCACGAGACGCGCCTTCTCCCCCATGCCCTCCTGGACGACGGACTTGATGGAGACGCCCTGCAGGCCGAGGATCTGCGCGACCTGCGCGAGCACACCGGGTTCGTCGTCGACTTCGAGGTGCAGGTAGAACGCCGACTCGACGTCGCTGACGATCGGCAGGGCGCTCGTCGGCTCGGGCGTCGGGGCGGGCGGCACCATCGCGCTGACGACGTCGCCGAGCACCGCGCTCGCGGTCTGCGGCCCGCCGGCGCCCGGACCGGACAGCGTGATCTCCGTGATCGCGGGAGACTCGATCGTCACGGCGTTGTACGGGCCCGAGACGCTTGCGAGCGGGTGCCCGGCGTACAGGAACGCCGGGTGCACGCGGACGCTGATCCCGCCGCCGACGCGCTCGGCGGTCCCGAGGAGCTTCAGCCCGAGTCCGAGCTCGCGCGCGAACGCAAGATCGTCGCTCGTGATCTGCTCGATGCCCTCGTAGACGACCTGGTCCAGCGAGACGGGGGTGCCGAACGCCAGGCGCGCCAGAATCGCCATCTTCGCGGCGGCGTCCTTGCCGGTGACGTCATCGGTGGGGTCGGCCTCGGCGTAGCCGAGGCGCTGCGCGTCGGCGAGCGCTGCGGCGTACGGCTCACCGGTGCGCGCCATCTCGGACAGGATGAAGTTCGTCGTGCCGTTGACGATGCCGTGCAGCCGCTCGATGTACGCGCCCGCCAGCGATTCCTGCATGACGCGGATCACGGGCACGACCCCGGCGACCGCGGCCTCAAAGCGCAGGCGCACCCCGTGCTCGCGTGCGGCGGCCCACAGCTCCTCCCCGTGCTCGGCGAGGAGCTGCTTGTTCGCGGTGACGACGTGACACCCGGCGTTGAGCGCGCGCAGCACGTAGTCGCGCGCGGGCTCGAGGCCGCCCATGACCTCGACGATGAGATCCGAGCTCTCGAGGATCTCGTCGAAGTCGCCACGGCTGCGCGTGAGCACGCCGGACAGCTCGGGCCGGCGCCCGGTGCGCGCCTGGATCTCGTCAGCGCGGGCGCCGAGCAGCTCGGCGAATGCGCCGCCGACGGTGCCGTGGCCGAGGAGGCCGATGCGGAAGGGTTCAGTCGATGTCACGGCTCGTCAGGTCCTCGAAGGTCTCCCGGCGCACCACGACCCGCGCGTCTCCGTCCTTGACGAAGACGACCGGCGGGCGCGGAATGCCGTTGTAGTTGTTGCTCATCGCGTAGCCGTACGCGCCGGTGGCGGGCGTGACGACGACATCGCCGGGCTTCGGCTCGTCGAGCTGGGCCTCGGCGACGATCACGTCGCCGGATTCGCAGTGCTTGCCCGTGATCCTGCTGCGCGTGGTCCCGCCGAAGCGGTCGGCGATCTCCGCCTCGTAGCGAGCCCCGTAGAGCATCGGCCGCAGGTTGTCGCTCATACCGCCGTCCACGCCGACCCACGTTGAGACGTTGCGTTTCACGGACTCGACGGTGTAGAGCGTCACCCCCGCGTTGGCCACGAGCGACCGGCCGGGCTCGTCGATGATCCGCACGTGGTCGCCGAGCAGCTCACGCGCGGCGGCCACCTTCGCGGCGGCGTAGACCTCGATGCTCGGCGGGTCCTCGGCGTCGGTGTACGCCACGCCGAGCCCGCCGCCGAGGTTCACGACGGGGAAGTCGCCGAGCGGCGCGATCGCCTCGACGGCGTCGCGCCACGGGCCGAGTTCGAGCAGCTGCGAGCCGATGTGCAGGTGCAACCCGTCGAGCCGCAGGTTCGGCGCCGCGGAGGCGCGCTCGATCGCGGCGGACGCGTCGCGCAGGGACAGCCCGAACTTCGAGTCGGCCTGGCCCGTGGAGATCTTGTCGTGCGTCTCGCCGCGGACATCGGGCGTGACGCGCAGCAGCACGGGCTGCACGCGGTCCCCCGCCAGCGCGATGACCCGCTCGAGGTCGGCGAAGTTGTCGATGACGATGTAGCCGATGCCCGCGTCGATCGCGGTGCGCAGCTCGGCCTCGGACTTCGCGTTGCCGTGGAGGATGATCTGCGACGGCTCGAACCCCGCCTTCAGCGCGACATGCAGCTCGCCGCCGGAGGCGACGTCGGCGCCGAGCCCTTCCTCGGCGAACACGCGGAGCACCGCGGTGCACGGGTTCGCCTTGCTGGCGAAGTGGATCTCCGCGTCAGGCGCATGGGTGCGGAATGCGGACAGGTACTGCCGCGCGCGGGCCCGCAGGTCGTCCTCGGCGACGACGTACGCGGGTGTGCCGAACTCGCGCGCGAGCGCGAGAGCGTCGACGCCGCCGATCTCGAGGCGGCGGTCGTCGATCAGCCGGCTGTCGGCCGGCCAGGCAGCGGAGAGTCGTTGCGCGGTGGCCATCGCGCAGGGAGTATGGCGGGGTGCCCTCCTCCCTGACCCGTGACGACGTCGCGCCGCCCGACGAGGAGGGCGTCCGCGACGGCCTGCACTACGCCCTCTTCTCCCCTTCCGGCGCGGCGCGCGGCGGGGTCGTCGTCATCCACGGCGCCGATTCACGCAAGGAGAACCACTACGACTGGGGGCGGGAATGCAGGGCCGCCGGGGTCGCCGCGGTGGTGTACGACCAGCGCGGACACGGCGCGTCCCCGGGGATGCTCGGCGCGCGCGCCGTTGACGACGTCGCCGCGATGGCGGATCTCCTGCCCGCCGGCCCGATCGGGCTGCGCGGGTCGAGCATGGGCGGGTTCCTGGCGCTGGCGTCCGCGGTGGCGGTCGGCGCGCGCGCGGTCGTCGCGATCTGCCCGGCGCCCGGGGCGCTGCTGCTGCGCGGGCTGCGCGAGGGACGCTTCGACTTCCCGGCAGACGCCGCATCCCTTGAGCCGCTGCTCGCCACCGCGGACCTCGAAGCGGCGGCGACCCGACTCGGCGGCGCCCTGCTGCTCATGCACGCCACCGGCGACGACCGCGTGGGCGTCGAGCACTCTGACGCGCTGCACGCGGCCGCGCCGGCCAGCCGGTTCATCCGCGTGCCCGGCGGCGACCACGGCTCGATTCAGCACGACCCCGAGCTGCGCGGGGAGGCCGTGCGCTGGCTGACGGCACGACTGCGCCCACGATGAGAATCGTTCTCGCCCAGCGGCTAGGCTCCTGGCACCGTGATCGAAGCCTTCGACCTCCCCTTCATGCAGCGGGCGCTCGTCGCCGTGCTGCTGCTGGCCGTCGCGGGCGGGCTCCTGGGTACCTGGGTGGTCCTCCGCCGCCTCGCGTTCTTCACCCACGCCGTCGGTACGGCGACCTTCCCGGGGCTGGTGGTCGCCGCGCCCTGGGGCATCGCCGCACCGCTCGCCGCCCTCGGGTCGGCGCTCCTGTTCACCGCGGGCCTCACACGGCTGATCCGCGACCCGCGCCTGGGCCCCGACGGCGCGACCGGGCTGCTCGTCGTCGCCGCACTCGCCCTCGGCGCCCTGCTCGCCAGCGACGTCTACCCGGCCGGCACCGGGGTCGACCAGCTGCTGTTCGGCACGCTGCTCGGCCTCGACGACGGGGATCTCTGGCTCGCCGCAGCGGTCGCCGCGGGGGCCCTCGTCCTCTCCCTCGCGCTGGGCCGCACGTGGCTGGCGACGGGCTTCGAGCCGCAGACCGCGCGCACGCTCGGGGTGTCCCGGGCGCGCGGCGACTGGGCGCTGCTCGCCGGGCTGGCCGTCGCCGTCGTCGCGATGCTTCCGGCCGTCGGCGCGCTGCTCGCCGCGACACTGCTCGTCGTGCCCGCCGCCACCATTCGGCTCGTCGCGCGCTCGGTGCCCCACCTGCTGACCGGCTCGGTCGCGCTGGGCGCGGCCGAGGGCGTGGTCGCGCTCTGGTTCGCCTACGAGCTCGATCTGCCGCCCGGCCCCGTCCTCGCGCTCCTCAGCGGCGTCGCCTTCGGCGCCGTCGCCGTCGCCCAGGCCGCCGCCGCCCGCCGCCCGCTGCCCGCGCGATGAGCGACGTGCTCATCGCAGCGGTCGGCCTCAGCACCGGGTACGCCCCGGGCGAGCCCGCGCTGCGCGGGGTGACGTTCGCCGCCGACGCCGGGCAGATCGTGGCAGTCCTCGGGCCGAACGGTGGCGGCAAGACGACCCTCATGCGCGCGCTGCTCGGCGAGCTGCCGCCGTTCGAGGGACGCGTGGATGTCCGCGGCGAGATCGCCTACGTGCCGCAGACCGAGCAGGCGCGCCTGGACTTCCCCGTCAGCGCGCTCGACGTCGCCCTCATGGGCGCGTACCGCCGCACGCCGTGGTGGAAGCGGCTCGGCCGCGCCGAACACGACCGCGCGCTGCAGGCGCTCGAGCGCGTCGGGCTCCGTGAACGGGCGCACGACCGGTTCGGCACGCTCTCCGGCGGCCAGCGCCAACGCGTGCTCATCGCCCGTGCGCTCGTGCAGGACGCGCCGATCCTGCTGCTCGACGAGCCCTTCAGCGGCGTCGACCGGGCGAGCGAAGCGACCATCCTCGGCCTGCTCGGCCAGCTCCGCGCCCAGGGGCACGCGCTGCTGATCTGCACCCACGACATCGAGCAGGGGCGCGGGTTCGACCGCGTGCTCGGCGTTCACGGCGAGCAGACGTTCTTCGGCCCCGGCACCGATCTCGACGCCGCCGCGCTGGAGCGCACGTACGGGTCGGAGATCGTGACGCTCGGCGACGGCGCCGCGATCGCCGTGCAGTGCCACCACCACGATCACGAGCACGACGAGCACGGATGACCGAGCTCCTCACCGACCCGCTCCTGCGCCGCGCGCTCCTCGAGGTCGTGATCCTGGGACTCGCCTGCGGGCCGCTCGGCGTGTGGGTGCTGCACGAGCGCCGCGCGTTCGCCGCGGAGTCGCTGTCGCACGCCATGCTGCCCGGCCTGGTCGTCGCGTCGCTCGCGGGCGTGCCACTGCTGCTCGGCGCGGTCGGGGGGATCGTCCTTGCAGCGGTCCTCGTCGCGCTCGCCGCGCGCGATGCCCGCGTGGGCGGCGACACCGCCGTCGCGGTCGTGGTGACCGCGCTGTTCGGGCTCGGCGTCGTGCTCGCCCTCCGTCCGGAGGTCCCGGCCCGCTTGGCGGAGATCCTCTTCGGCGACCCCCTCGGCGCCACCGCCGGGGACATCACCATCGCCGCGTTGCTCTGCGGTGCCGTGCTCGTCGTGCTGGCGCTGGGCGGCCGGTCACTGCGCCTCGCGGCGTTCGACCCGCAGGCCGCGCCGTCCCTCGGCACGAAGCCGGGCCGCGTGGGCATCGCGCTCCTCGTCGTCCTGGCCGTCACCATCGCCGCCGCGGCGCAGGGGCTCGGCAGCCTCTTGCTCGTGGCGCTGCTGCTCGCCCCCGCCGCCGCGGCGATCCGCGCGAGCGACCGCCTGGGCACGCAGCTGCGCCTCGCCGCCGCGCTCGGCGCGGGGTGCGCGGTCATCGGCCTGGAGGCGTCGCGCAGTCTCGACATCGCGGCCGGTCCGGCGATCGCGTTGGCCGCATGCGTCGCCTACCTCGTGGTCGCGCTGGTCTCACCGGGCGAGCGCGGGCCCGCGCTGCGCCGGGCGCCGATCGACGGCCTCACCCGATCACGCTGAGGCCGGGACCGCGCGCAGCCCGCCGGGGCGGCGCACGAGGACCCCGAGCCAGATCAGGCCGGCGATGAGCATCACACTCGCCGTCAGCTGCGCCTCGGTGAGGCCCAGCAGGACCGCGTCGTTGCGGCGGACGAACTCCACGAGCAGCCGCTCGAGCCCGGAGATCACCAGATACAGGGCGAAGAGCGCGCCGGGGCGCAGCGCGTCCCGCAGCCGCCACAGCAGCAGCGCCGCGAGGCCCATCGCGAGGGTCTCGTAGATCGGCGTCGGGTGGACCTCCTCGTCGGTGGGGATGACGCCGTCCGGGTACGCCATCGCCCACGGCAGGTCCGTCGGCTCGCCGTAGTCGCCATCACCGGAGAGCTGGCAGCCGATCCGGCCGATGGCGTAGCCGACGGCCAGCGCGGGCGCCGCGGTGTCGAGGAGCTGCAGCCCGAGCCAGCCGCGCCAGCGCGCCCACGCCAGGACGGCGAGCGCCCCGCCGAGGGCGCCGCCGAACCAGGTCAGGCCCGAGCCACTGAAGATCGTGCCGAGCAGGTCGTCCGACGCCTGGTCCCAGTTCGCGACGATCCAGTACAGCCTCGCCCCGATCAGGCCGCCGATGAGGGCGGCGAAGATCATCTCGTAGGCCCAGTCGACGGGCTTGCCCAGCTCGCGCAGGCGCCGTGCCACGAGGGCGCCGCACACGACGAACGCCAGGCCGAACATCAGGCCGAACGTCTTGATGGGACCGATCTCGGGAAGCATACGGCCGAGACGCTACGTGATGGTGCCTACAGGTAGCCGAGCGGGTCGACCGGGCTGCCGTTGATCCGCACCTCGAAGTGCAGATGCGGGCCCGTCGAGTTCCCGGTGTTGCCGCTGTAGCCGATGACCTGGCCCTGGTTGACGCTGGCGCCGACCTTCGTGCCGTAGCGCGACTGGTGCGCGTAACACGTCGACATCGAGCTCGTGTGCTGGATGCAGGTGTAGTTGCCGTAGCCGCCCGTCCAGCCCGCGAGCACGACCTTGCCCCCATCGGCGGCGCGCAGCGGCGTGCCCTCAGGAACGGGCAAGTCGATACCCATGTGGTTGCTGCTGCACACGCCGCACCCGCTGCGTGGCCCGAAACCCGAGCTGACCGGCGCGTTCACCGGCCAGATGAGCGCGCCCGAGCCGCGTTTGACCGACCCGGCAGGCAGCGTGCCGGCGTTCGCCGTCTGGGCGCCGAGCAGGGTGGCCTTGATCTTTGACTGCTCCTTCTCCATCGCATCGAGGTCCTCCTCGATGGAATGGCGGTCCGAGCGGACCTTCACGAGCGCGGCCTGCTTGCCGGCCTTCGTCTTGTCGTAGCCGACACGCGTGCCGACGAGCTCGTCCTTGACCTCGCGGACCTCCTCCCGCCGCGCGAGGACGGCGGCGGTGACCTTCTGCTGGCGGCGTTCGAGCCGGTCGAGCTTCGCCTCGGTCCTCACGGCGTCGGCCTTGGCGTCCTGGACGAGCCGCACGACGCGGCGGTCCTGCGCGGAGATGCGGCGGATGAACTCGGTGCGCTCGAGCAGGTCGGCGAAGCCGTCGGAGTTCAGCACGACGGTGATGATGTCGGGCTCCGTGGCCTTGTACATCTCCACGAGCCGCGACGAGAGGGACCTCCGCGAGACCGTCAGCCGCGCCTTCAGGCGGGTCAGCCGCGCGCGCTCGTCGCGGAGTTCTCCGCGCAGGCGCTCGAGCTCGGCCTGCTTCGCGTCGAGATCGGCCTGGAGCGTGGCCTGCCGGCTCGCGAGCACGTCGATCTTGCCCTGCAGGCGCACGATGCGCGCGGAGTAGGACTGGATGTCGACGGACAGGGAGCGTTCAGCCCCCTTCTTCCTGCCGATCTTGGAACGGGCGCGGTCGATCTTCTCGTCGAGCTGGGAGAGGCGCGCCTGATTGGGCGCCGCCCCGGACACCAGGGGCAGAACCCCCCAGAGGACAAGTGGGATCGCCGCACACGCAATGAGCACGCGCAGACGCATTCGGAAGTCAGCAGTCTAGGAAAGGAGTACCTGCAAACCCGAATGAAGCAACGGTCCTTGCAGATGGTGCGACACCGGTCATCGATGTCGTGCGACCTTCAGATTCGGTTAATCAGCGCCACCTATGATCACGCGCATGGCCACACGATCGAAGGTCCAGCTCAAGGCCCCGGGACAGTTGCGGGCACGAATGCTGCTCACGATCTTCCTCCTGGGCGCGCTGTACGTCGCGTTCATGGCAGTGCTGTTCGCGAGCGGCGCCAACGGCATCACGATCGCGGTGATCGCCGGCGCGCTCTTCTTCTTCCAGCTCTTCACGAGCGACAAGATCGCCCTGGCCGCGATGGGGGTGCGCGAGGTCAGCCCCGAACAGGCGCCGGAGCTGCACGCCATGATCGAGCGCCTCTGCATCCAGGCCGACCTGCCCAAGCCGCGGATCGGCGTCATCCAGACCGAGATGCCGAACGCGTTCGCGATGGGCCGTTCGCAGAAGTCCGCCACCGTCGTGGCGACCACCGGGATCATGCAGCGTCTGGAGCCGGCCGAGCTCGAGGGCGTCATGGCCCACGAGCTCGCGCATGTGATGCACCGCGACGTCGCCGTCATGACCATCGCCTCGTTCTTCGCCTCGATCGCCGCACTCATCCTGCAGTTCGGCTTCTTTTTCGGCGGCGGCGGTGACGACGACGACAGCCCCGGCATCTTCTTCCTCATCCTGGCGTCGCTCGCGGTGTACGTCATCTCGTTCTTCCTCATGCAGGCGCTGTCGCGCCAGCGCGAGTTCGCCGCCGACCGCGGCGCCGCGCAGCTCACGGGCCGCCCGAGCGCCCTCGCGTCGGCGCTCATGAAGATCAGCGGCACGATGGAGCGGATCCCGCAGAGCGACCTGCGCGCCCACACCGAGATGAACGCCTTCTACATCGTGCCCGCGTCGGTGAAGGGCTCGCTGATGAACATCTTCAGCACCCACCCGCCGATGGAGAAGCGGATCGCGGCGCTGCAGGAGCTCGAGACGCAGCTGCAGGGCGCGCGGTAGCCTCGCCGTCATGGGCTTCCTCGACGGACTGCTGGGCCGCAAGAAGATGGTCGGCCCGGCGCCCGACCGGCTGTTCGCGCTGACGACCGCATACGTCACGCTCGAGACCGGCCACCAGATCACCACCGCCGGCAAGGCCGCGATCGTCTTCCAGCCGATCGACAACGCGGACTTCGACCAGATCGCGCAGGAGATGGAGGCGCTCGTCCGCGGGACCGGTGAGGAGACCGGCACCGCGCTGACGACCACCGAGGACAGCTTCGACTACCGGTGGATGGTCTTCAGCGACCCGGACGTCGAGGACCTCGTCGTCGGGATCAACGCCGTCAACGACGCGCTGCAGGTCGGCGGCTACGGCGACCGGGTGCTGTGCGCCGTCTTCGCGTTCGTCGACGGCCGGGGCCGCCCGCTCTACCTCATCTACAACGTCAAGCGCGGCGCGTGGTACCCGTTCGTGCCGTCCGGTCAGAACCAGCGCGACTCGCAGCGCGAGATGCAGGTCAAGGCGATTCTGGGCACCGAGCTGCCGGTCGAACCCGAGCTCGAGCGGTGGTTCCCGCTCTGGGGCATCCCGATCTGACGCCCTCGCCGTCGTACTCGACCTTCTGCGACGTGCGCGTGGTCTTGAGGTAGCGCCGCTCGACGCGCAGCGATCCCTTGATCCACCCTCCGGAGCACCTCATCGCACTGACCGGCGACACGCCCGTGGCGGCGCTCGCGATGCGCGGCGACGGGCACGCCGCCGACCCGTTCCAGCGGTCGGCCGGCGCGCTCGAGCTGCTGCGGGCCCGGCGCGCCGCCCGCGTCGTCGCGTCGATCAGTCGGGGATGAGCCCCTCGCCGGTGAACTCCCCTTCGGCTTCAGCGAAGGTGGTGTCAGACGGCGGGATCAGGACATCGCTGCCGTGCAGGTCGTCGTCGGCGAGCTCGGTGCCCTCGGTGCGGATGAGGTGCAGGAGGGCCTCGAAGTGTTCGTGGAAGCCGTCCTCGTCGCCGGCTTCCACGGCCGCGACGCAGGCGTTGTCGTACTCGTTGACCTTCGCGAGAGCCGTGTCGTCCAGCTTGTACTGACCCTCGGTCATGATGCGGACGATCACGCCTTGCCCTCCTCGCCGGACTCGAGCTGGGCCGCGTCGCCGCCGCCGGTGCCGAGCTCGGCGCGCATCTTGGCCAGCTCGTCGTCGACTTGGCTGGAGGACGTGAGTTCGCGCAGCTGCTTGTCGATGTCGTCCTCGCCGCTGCCGAGCTGGGTGAGGTCTTCGAACGTGCCCGCAGCCTCGAGCTCCTCGACAGCCGACGCACGCGCCTTCATGTCCTCGGTCTTGTCGACCGCGCGCTGCATCGCCAGACCGACGTCGGCCATCTGCTCGCCGACGCCCGTGGCGGCCTCGCTTATGCGGACCTGCGCCTCGGCGGCCGAGTACTGCGCCTTGATGACTTCCTTCTTGCTGCGGAACGCCTCGATCTTGGCGCGCAGCTTCTTCTCGGAGTCGGTCAGCTTCTCCTGCTGGTTCGTCAGCTCGGCGACCTGCTGATCGAGCGACTGCAGTTCGGTCTGCGCGATCTGCTTGCGCTCGAGCGCCATCCGCGCGAGCTCCTCGTTGCCCGAGCTCAGCGCCTGCCGCGCCTGCGTGTCGAGCTTGACGACGGACTGCTGAAGCTTCTCCTGCTGCATCTGCAGGCGCTTCTTCGCGGTCACGACATCGGCGATGCCCTTCTTGACCTGCTGGAGCGACTCGAGCTGCTTCTGGTAGCTGTAGTCCAGCGTCTCGGCGGGATCCTCGGCCTTGTCCAGCAGCTTCGAGATCTTCGCCTTGATGACGGTGGACATGCGCCCGGACATGCCGGCCATGCACCCTCCTGGGACGTCGTGGTGGACTCTGCTCCGGAGTCTACGTGGCGGCCTGCGCGTACTCGCACAGGCCGCTGACGCCAGAGGGCTAGAAGCGGTCCGGGTGGCGGGCCTTGAAGCCCCTGGTGCTGCGAAGCGCCGGACGCCAGCGCGGGCCCTTCGCGCCGCTCGGATCACCGGCGGCGCTCGTGTCGAGGCGCAGCCCGGCGATCACGACGAAGGCATGACCCGGGTTGGTGTAGACGGTGATCCACTCGCCCTCGCCGGCCTCGCCCCACGTCATGAACGAAGAGGAATCGAGCGGGCTGTCGAGCAGGTCGCCACCGTTCAGCGCGTACGAGACGGTGCCGGAGCAGTCGTATCCGCGCGACTTGAATGAGCGATGCCCACCGCCGTAGATATACGGCTTGCCGACGATCTCGTTGGCGGCCCAGATGGCCTCCTTGACCTCGTCGGGCGCGTTCTCCGGAGCGGCTGCGAGGCCGTTGTCCTGGAGCGTCGCCACGTCACCGGGGCCCGCCTGGCGCAGGTGAGGGTTCTCCTCACCGAAGCCGGCACCGCCGGTGGCCTTCACGGCCGTGGGGGACTTCTTCTTCTTCGCAGCAAGCGTCGCTGAGGGCACGAGCAGCAGCCCGGCGCACAGCGTCATGATGATCGTCAGGGGGGCAAGTGCCCGCACGAACAACGTCCTCTTTCGAAAGCCTCCGGGGTTAGCTGACGGGCTAGCGCGGAAAGAGCCTGCGCTCTCAGGACATCAGTCCTGGGTTCGCCCCAACTACTTGGGTCCCCCGGTCCTCTGCCTCCTGCACAGGACTCGGCGTTGATGGCGGCACCATACACAACCGCAATGACGGTTGCGGTGCAGTTATGGCTCCTGTGTTCGCCGGATGCGGGGTCATTCCATACCCCGAAACGCTCCGTTGGCGCGTTGGCGCTCGCTTTGGGCGTGCAACCGCCATGATTCTGGGCGAAGTGGTGACCCCCCACCTCGGGATCCCGGACGAAACCGGGGATGCAGACGCCCGCCCAGGTATGTGATGGACACCACACAATCCGCCACCCTGCGGGTCCCGCCGGGGCACCCGGTTATGGTCCCCGGCCGTGTCCCGCCGCGTCATCGCCCTGCTCCTCGTGTGCTGCGCCGCGCTCGCGCTCACCGCCTGCGGTCGCGGAGAGGACGACGAGTCACGCCTGATCGAGCCGACCGAGGTCGAGGCACCGGACACGCCCGAGAAGGAGACGGACACGCCCGCCGGCACGGCGATCCCGTCGGCCGCCACGAAGAACACGACGCGCCTGCCCGGACCAGATCCCGCGGCGCTGGCCGCCGACGCCACGCTCGCGGTGTTCCCGTCCACGTCGCGTGAGACGCGGCCGAGCGCGGTCGCACTGGTCGACCAGCGCGACTGGCGCAGCGCCCTGGCCGCGAGCGCGCTCATGGGCCCGCCCCTGCGTGCGCCCATGCTCCTCACCGGCCCCGATGAGCTGCCCACCGTCACGGCCGAGGCGCTGAACGCCCTGGCGCCCGCCGGCGCCGAGGACGCGCGCGGCGCCCAGATCATCCGCGTGGGCACCACGCCCCGGCCCGAGGGACTCCGGCCGACGGACATCACGGCGTCCGGCGCAGCCGCCACCGCCGCCGCGATCGACAGCTTCCTCACGTCCACGCGCGGGACCCCGTCGCTCCGCGTCCTCGTCGTGAGTGCCGACGACCCCGCGTTCGCCATGCCCGCGGCCGCCTGGGCGGCGAAGTCCGGTGACCCCATCCTGTTCACGGGCCGCAACGCGGTCCCGGCGCAGACGACCACGGCGCTGCGCGCGCGACGCAACCCGCAGATCTTCATCCTCGGCCCCGAGTCGGCGGTCAGCGCGCAGGTCGAGTCCACCCTCGACGACCTCGGCGACGTCGAGCGCGTCGACGGCCCCGACCCCGTCCGCAACGCGATCGCGTTCGCGCGCTTCTCCGACGGCGACTTCGGCTGGGGCGTGACCGACCCCGGCCACGGCCTCGTCTTCGCCCGCAGCGACACGCCGCTCGCGGCGGCCGCGGCGTCCCCGCTCTCCAGCGCCGGCACCTACGGCCCGCTGGTCCTGCTCGACGGACCCGGGCGACTCTCCGCACCGCTGAGCGAGTACCTCCTGGACATCCAGCCCGGGTACGAGGACGACCCCGTCCGCGGGGTCTACAATCACGGCTGGATCGTCGGCGACGACGGGGCGATCTCGGTGACCGCGCAGGGCGAGATCGACGGGCTGCTCGAGATCGCACCCGTGCAGCGCAACGAGAACGGGCAGCAGTCGACGACTGCGACGACGCCCACCGCGACCAGCACCACGCCGACCAGCACCACGCCCGCGCAGACCCAGACGCAGCTCTCCACCACACCGCCGACCACGAGCACCACGCCATGAGCGAAGCCGAGACCCCCGAACGCCACCAGCCCGACCACCGCGTCACCGTCGAGGACGTCCGCCAGCTGATGGGCGCGTCGACCCCGCACTTCGCGCTGCAGCTGCGCAACCGCATCCAGCGGCTCATCGAGGGCCTGCCCGCCGGGGACCCCGCGCGCATCGAGGGCGAGCGCGAGATCGCGCGCCTCACCGAGCTCGGCCTCAGCGGCGAGGTCCGCGGCCACCTCGGCGAGGCGGGGCTTCCCCCGCTGCGGTCCGTGCAGGACCCCCGCGCCTGATGATGGCCGACCCGGGAACGCGACCTGACGCGATCCCGGGCTCCAGGCTGCCGGGCCCCTACGCCGTCGGCGAGTACGCCGCGAGACTGCGCGACCGGCTCCGGCAGTTCACCCGGGTACAGCTCGTCGGGGAGGTCGTGAACCTCGGGCGCAGCCGCGCGAAAACGTACTTCGAGCTGCGCGACGAGCGGGGCGCCGTGCCCTGTTCGATGTGGAACAGCGACCTCGACGCACTGCGGCTGCCGCCCGGCGCGCTCGTCGACGGCGCGCAGGTGGTG
>JBPPNC010000167.1:0-30635 GCA_051306365.1 Solirubrobacteraceae bacterium | reverse complement strand
CCCGTACCCCGGCCGGCCCCCGCGCCGCCGGCGGACGCCCTCGATCCGGCCGCGGCGATCGACGCGCTGGGCGCGGCGCTCCCGCCCGATGCACGGGTCGTTCTCGAGGCGCCGTCCGCAACGCTCGCCGTCCGCAACCGGCTGCGGATCTCGACCCCTCGAAGCTACTTCTTCGGCGCCGGCGGCGGCCTGGGATTCGGGCTCCCCGCTGCGCTGGGCGTCCAGCTGGCCGACCCGTCGCGACCGGTCGTGGCGGTGTTGGGCGAGGGCTCGGCGCAGTATGCGATCCAGGCGCTGTGGACCGCCGCGACGTACGACATCCCCGTGACGATCCTCATCCTGCGCAACGACGAGTACGCCATCCTGCGCTGGTTCGGAGGCCTGGAAGGTCTCGACGGCGTCCCTGCCCTCGACCTGCCCGCGCTCGACACCGCCGCGCTGTCGGCGGCCTACGGCGTACCGGCCGAGCGCGCCGCTTCGGCGGACGACCTGCCGGTGCTGCTGCGTGATGCGCTCGCGGCGCCCGGCCCCCGGCTCATCGAGGTGCCCGTCCGTCCCGGCATGGCGCTCGTATGACCGATTCGGAGAAGGTTCTGAAAGTCAGGCCCGCGGTTGGATGCCGCGCGAGGCGAGGATCGACAGCAGCGCGGCGACCATGCTTCCGATCACGTCGTCGCGGGGGACCAGGCTCGGATCGTCGAGCCAGGTGAGAATCGCCCGCTCGTTGAAGCCCGTCCACCCGCGAAGTGCGACGCGGAGACCGGGGTCGTCCTCCAACGGGCGTCCGAGCGCGTCGGCGATGCGGGCGATCCCGGTTTCGCGGGCGTCGTCGACCATCGCGCGTGCTTCGGCGAAGCCGCCGCCGCCGGCCATCAGGGAGCGATACCCGGTGGGATGCTCGGCCGCCCAGTCGAGGTACTTGGTCAGTGAGCCGATCAGCGCCGCTTGGCCCGTGGCACCGGGCGGGGGCTCGATGCGCTCGCGGAACTGCTCGACGATGCGCTGGAGCCCCGCCAGATACAAGCCCTTCTTGGAGCCGAAGTACTGGAAGATCAGGCCGTGGGATACCCCGGCCACCGCGGCGATGTCGTCGATGGAGACGTCGTCGTAGTCCTTGTCCAGGAACAGCGGCTCCGCCGCGTCGAGCAGCTCAGCGCGCCGCTTCACGGCACGTTCGGTCGTCAGCGGGCGCTGCGCCATCAGCGCAGTGTACGAAGCGCACTGGCGGACGGGACGGCGCGTGGGCCGCAGCCGTGCGGCACCGTGCGCGCGTAGCGACATCGCCGTCGCGGGCCGACGGCGTTGGCGGGACATGGCGAGCCTCCAGAGACGGTGCATGACGCTCTGGAGACCCGCGGTCGCTCACCGATATCGCACGCAGGCGACGATCGTGCCCGGTCAGGACGTCGGGCAGCCACGCTGCTCGAAGGACGAGTGGCTGGTGTAGGTCGACGTGGGCAGATAGTCGCCCATGACCGACGCCTCGGTGCCGGGAACCTGCACATTGGCGACCGCCTCGGCGTACCCCGGGTCAGCGAGGATCTGGCGCAGGAGGACGAGTCCGGCGGTCTTGCGTCCTGCCCCGTCCCCGAAGGGACCCCACGGCAGCCAGGTGACCCCGCAGGCCGTACGGGCGTTGCGGGGCCGATCCGGTGCCTTGCCGATGACGACCGTGTAGTACCCGTCCCCGTCGACGGGGACCTGTTCGTCGTAGGCGCATGCGACGACGCGCTCGGAGTAGTACGACTCGTTCTGACAGATCGACCAGTAGCGGACCTGCCCTGATCCCATGACGCGGTCGCCGTCGCGGGTGGTCGGCGCGGAGGGCGCTCGCCCGCGGATGACGAGGAGCTCTCCGAACTGGCGGTCGACGTGGGTGAAGATGTACCGGGCATCGTTGTTCGAGTACACGCCGCCGTCCTGCGTTGACGGGATCGCGGCGCGCTGTGCTGCGATCTCCTCCGACGTCCCGACCGCGAAGACGCCGAGGGCGTAGTTGAGGTTGAAGAACGACTCCCAGGCGGGCGGGTTCACGGCCGGGTGGGTCGGCGACGCTCCCGCCTGGTCGCGAAGCGCGAGGTACTCCTCTTTGGTCAGCGTTCGCTGCCCGAGTTGCCCACCTGTGCCGGCCACCCCAGCGGTCGCAGCGTCACACGCATCCGCCCCTTGGAGGACGTCTCCTGACGGCTCCAGCGTGACGGTCGGACTGGGCAACGGCACGCCGCCGTTGAGATCGGTGGCCACGTCCGGGACGTAGACGCGGTAGATGATCGTCGCTCCAAGCTCGTCTGCGCCCGAACCGAGGTACAAGGTGCTCGGTGCGCGCAGGGCAGGCTCGTCCGGTGCGTCCTCGGGGACCACCCGGAGGGTGTACGTCCGCGCGGTCGCGGCGCGGTCCGCACCGGCGACGAACGGGTTCGTCGCGCCCGGGTCCGGGCCGACCTGCACGTCGGGTAGGGAGTCGGTCGGGCGCCCCTGCGCGTCGTACGCGTTCAAGGACATGTACCGCGCATGCGGGAACGAGCCGCGCAACGTGATGTGTGACGAGGCCGTCGGGCGCATCGCCGTCACCCAATAGGCCGCCCCGCGGTCGGGAAGCTTGACGTTCGGAATGCCGTGGGCCACCGGGCCGGTCCAGGGACAGCCGGAGATCGCGGCGGGAGCGGATCCGGGCAGCGCCGCCACCGCGAAGGTGACCGCACCGAGGATCCCGAGAAGACGCCTGCACATGGCCAGGAGCCTACGAGAATGTTGACTTGCCGTCAACATCGTCCGGAAGCGCTCTTCCCGGTAGCTGAGACCCGCGAAGCCGGCCACCTCGGTGGGATCAGGCTTCGCTGGGGCGGGTGTGCCCACGCTCGTGCTCTACCACCTCACCCCCGGACGACCCTATGACCGACGACGTGTGGGAGCGCACCGTCAGCCCGTACTACCGCGGCCGGATCATCGTGGGGCGGGACCTCATGACGGTGTCCTGTCCCCGAGGGACCGGCACGTAGCGATCGATGCCGGCCGCCGTGCCGGTCCACACCTCGCGACCGCCGACCACCTCGGTCTGCGCGTACAGCGAGTTGTGCCACGGCGCCCTCCCGGCGGGCACCCACACCACGCCGCCGCCGGTCGTGAGGTCGATCCCCTCAAGCCCCCACTCGCCATCCCGCTGGCCGATCGCGTAGACGATGTTCGTGCCCGCGCTCGCCGTCGGGATCGCGTTGGGCACCGACACTTCAGCGTTCGTCCATGTGACTCGACACGACCTGGTCGTCGGGTCCCAGTCCACCCGTTCCATACCGTGTCCTGCGATGCGCGGATTGCCGCTGACGAAGGCGGCGATCGGCGCAGCCCCGGGCGGCAGCAGGGCCCCGGCACCGGTCAGGCTGTTGTTGACGACGATCGCACCCGTGCCGCGAACGACCACGGACTGCTCGGACTGCGCCGCGGTGATGGCGGGGTTGCCGAAGTCGATGCGGACATCGCACGCCACCCGCCGGTCGACGCCGGGCGCGATCGGCTTCCAGCCCGCCGGGATCTCGTCACGCCACAGGAACTTCAGGTGCATCACCTCCTGCCCGTCGGTGATCACCACGAAGCGGTCGTCGTCCGCGTCCGTCCCCATCAACGTCGGCGAGGAACCGCTCCCCTCGCCGAGGCGAATGCCCCCTTGCGGACCATCGCTCTCGTACACCGAGCGCCACGTCTGCCGGACCTCAGACCCCGTCCAGTCGTGCCGGTACTGCGCACGGTCTGTCACGGTATAGATCGCATCGTTCTCGTCCGCCGCGATCGAGTTTGAGATCTCCTCCTCACCGTCGGCGCACCGCGGACCGTTGACCGAGGAGACGTGCACATCGTCTGACCCGGCGACCGCCGGGTCGTCGGCGACCACCCCGACGACGCCGTGAGCGGTCGCGAACGCGATCTCACCGCGATACAGGGATGTGAGCCCGACGATACCGTCGCTGCTGCCACAGACGAGTTCCTCAGGGATCTCGAAGCGGCCCACGCGCTCGATGGCCGAGGTCGGCGACCCCGCCTGAGCGTCGGTATACAGCTCAATTGCCCTGCCTCGAGCGACGACGAACCGGCCTTGGCGGTCGAGGAGCGTGTAGACGCCGCCCAGCCCACCACCGGTCGCTGCGGGCTCTCCATCAGCCGCACGTGTGGCAATGACGTCGCCCGTCGCGGCATCGACCTTCGTGACGCCGCCACCGACTGAGACCCACGCCACAACCGTGCCGTCGTCGTACGCCGGCGAGAACGCGATCACAGGCATCGTCCCCGGCGTCAAACGCGTATGACGGACGGCGACGCGGTCGCCAGCCGCCGGCCCCGGGAGCGGCGTCGAATCCTGTTGATAGGTGCCCCGGTGGCCGATCGGCCACGGCGACTGCGCGAGCGAGGGATTGCACGGCGGCTCGTGGTCGTCCGGGGAGGCGGGCGTCAGGCACTCGGCGGCGCCCGCATGGGACCCCGCGGCCGCCGCCGCAATCCCGAGCGTGACGCACGTCCCAACGATGCCGCTCCTGCTGAATCTGCCCATACCCCGAACGTAGCTGTATGTTGACTATTAGTCAACATACAGCGGCGTTGGTGTCCTCGGCCGGGAATGCGCCAGGTTGGTGTCGGCGCCCTGCTGGGCGTAGACGGGCGGGGCGTCACGCCCCTCGCGGGCGGCCACATCCCACCCCGCCGAACGGCAGATACCAGTCGCCATAGCGACGTCGATCTGCCGTTCAGCGGGGATGGCACGCGAACTACCTCTCGCTGATGTCGATCGACACCGTGTCGCCGCCCGAGAACCCGCGGCGGTCGACCGCCGAGATCCTCAGAGTCAGCTCGCCGTCACCGGCGCGGTCGAGGGCCTTGCGCGCAGCGCCGCCGAGCTTCAGCGACAGCTTCGCCGTCTTGCCCTGGGCGACACGCACCGTCTTCGAGAAGCGGTACGTCTTGCTCCCGATCTTGAACATGCCCCGCAGCGTCACCGTGCAGCGCACCGCGTTCGCCTTCGTGCAGCGGTAGGTGCCGAGTGAGACCGTGCCGGTCTTCGTCGAGACCGCGACCGCCTTCGGCAGGGCCGCGAGGCCCGGGCCGATACGGACGGACCCGTCGGCGTCGCTCACGCCACCGGTCGACGGCCCACCCGGAGGGCCGGGAGGACCAGCGGGGCCGGGCGGACCGGCCGGCGGACCCACAGGCGGGTCGACGGGCGGACCCGGCGGCAGCGGGGGCACCACGACACCGACCGTGCTCGTGGCCGTCTGGCCCGCGGAGTCGGTGACCGTGGCGACGACCGGCAGCGTCTTGCCCGCGTCGGCGGCCGTGGCCGTCCACGTGAACTCGTACGGGCCGGCGCCCTTCGTCGCGACGGGCGCGCCGCCCACGGAGAGCGACACCGACTTCACGCCGAAGTCGTCCTTCGCGCGGACGACAGGCTCGATCGACGAGCCGACCGGCACCACGGTCGCATCCGCCGGATCGACGATCGCCGCCGTCGGAACCGCGTCGGTCGGCTTGACCGGCACGACGAGCTCCGCCGGCGCCGCGGTGAGGAAGTCCGTCACCGTGACACTCGGCGCCGGGACGACATCCGCGTCCACGCCGGAGATGGCCCCGCACGGGTTCGCCGACGCCGCGGTCGTGATCGGACCGGTCGCGCAGTTGAACCACTCACCGGTCGACGGCACCGGCGAGCCGATGCGGATCGCGCTGTTGTCGGCGTTCGCGTTGAAGATCGCGTGGCCGTTGCGCTGGTAGGTGTTGCCCGAGAGCTTCAGGGCCGGTGTGCCCGGGTTGCTCGGGTCGTCTCCCGTCCCCGCGTCCGTCAGCAGGATGCCGACGTTGGCCCGCAGGCCCGCCGCGTTGGTCGAGAACCGGTTGTCGGTGATCGTGCTGCCGGTCACCGCGCCGCGCGCACCCGCGTGGTACTGGATGCCCGTCTGGCTTTGCGACGCGCCGACGAACCGCCCCTTCACCCACGTGTTCTTCACGAACCCGTACGTGAGGATGCCGGAGCGCTCGAGCGTGAGCGGGTCGCCGTCCGGGCCCCGCGCGGCGTCGAAGCGGATGCCGCCGGACTGGTAGCCCGTGACGAAGCTGTCCTGCACCGTCACGTCACGACGGATGGTGGCCTCGCTGGCGCCGACGAGGGAGTTGGTCTGGATGACGCCGTAGCCGTAGGGCTTCACCAGCGGATCCGCCGACTCCACCGTGTTCGGGAGGTAGAACGGGCCGATCTGCGAGTTCTTGATCTCGCCGGCCGTGTTGAAGAACGCGACGCCGGCCTCGGCGTAGACGTCCGGGGAGGTGACCGTCACGCCGGAGATCGACGTGAAGTTCTCGTTGCCATCCGACGAGCCGTTGGACTGGCGCACGACGCTGATGACGTTGCCGCCGCCGTCCCGCAGGAACGGCGCGGTGCCGGCGAGGGTGCCCCCGGCTTCGACGTCGGGCGTGATCGTGACCTTGTCCGGGCCGGCACCCTTGATGGTGAGCGGCTTGCTGATCGTCAGGCCGTTCCTCGAGCCGGCCTGCGAGGGGTTCTGCGTCGGGTTGTTCAGCGGAACCGAGCGTTCGCGGTAGAGACCGTCGCAGACGATGATGGTGTCCCAGGGGGCGGCCTGGTCGATCGCAGACTGGATCGACGTGGAGGACGCGTTCGGACACTGAGCCTTGTCGTCATCGACCGTGATGGTCGACGCCGATGCGCTGGCGGGCGCGGCCAAGAGGGCCAGCGACACGCAGAGCGCGTGGCGGAGTGTGGGCTGTGCCATGTGGAGCGGGTACCTCACTGGAAGGGATGAACCACGGCCTGGAGGGGCGTGGGAACCAGGGCGCGCTGACTCGGTCACGCCGTCGATCACCGGCCGCGTCGGCACCCGCGGGTCGGTCACGACGGACCGTATTCGAGTGCGCTCGGATTGGGATTCGACAACGTGTCCAATCCTGACCCCGCCAGGTTTTGACGATCGGTCCTATCCGGATCGCAGCCCGGTTGCCTAGCGTTCCGGGTCGCTCGCCCCATCGGGGCCGGGAGCCCGATCCGTACTCGGCGGAGGGGTCCCTGCCCGGCGCATGTCCGCGTCGCGGCGAGCTGAAGTACGACGCGAAGACTTCGCCGGCACGCGGGTCCGTGGAGTGCTCACCGTCCACATCCCACCCCGGAGATCCGGTGAAGACCACCAACACCCCTAGCTCGAGGCTTCGAGTGCTGCCGCTGTTGCTGCTGCTCGGCGCCCTGTATGCCCTCGTCCCGTCCGCCGCCCACGCGGCGGCCCCTGACCCCATGGACCGGGGCACCTTCAACGTGACCACGCTCGACCCGTTCACGGCGGGCACGTTCAACATCCAGGAGCCCAACGCCTCAGGCGGCGCGGCCACCACGCAGGCGTCCGCCGTGACGCTCCAGCTGCGCGGCTCGCTGTACTATCCGGCCGATCGCGCGACCCCGTCCCCGGTGATCGTGCTCGTGCACGGCAACCACACCCAGTGCGACGTCGGCTCCTCGCCGAACTGCACGGTCTTCAAGCGCAACGACCGCGGCTATGCCTACATGGCCGAGAACCTGGCGACGTGGGGCTATACGGTCCTGTCGCTCGACCAGGACCAGCTCATGTACTACCAGGACGGCCAGCAGGGCAAGGGCATGCATCAGCGCCGCCTGCTCATCGCGGCCGCCCTGGACATGCTCGACAAGGCAAACACCACCGGCCTCACCGACGAGGGTGCGAACGGCATCAACAACCGGCTCGTGGGCAAGCTCGACATGACCCGCATCGGCATGATGGGCCACTCCCGCGGCGGTGACGCGGTCTCGAGCTTCATCGACTACAACCGCACCCGGCCGGCGCCGGGCAAGCGCTACCCGCTGCGCGGCGTCATCAGCCTCGCACCGGTGGACTACGAGCGGCGCGCGCCGTACGGCGTGCCGTACCTGACGATCCTGCCGCACTGCGACGGCGACGTCTCCAACCTCCAGGGCGCACGGATGTTCGAGCGCGGCCAGTACGTCGTCGACGGGGACCCGTTCCCGAAGATCCAGTTCTCGATCCACGGCACGAACCACAACTGGTACAACAGCGTCTGGTCAGCGGACGGCGAGGATTCGAACACGGGCGACGCCGCATGCTCGATCGCCTCGCCGAACAACATCCGCCTGTCCGGCGGACTGAGCAACCGGCCGGCCGCCCCGGCGACGCCCGGCCCCGACGACGGCTGGGTCGACGGCGGCACCTACACCCGCAACAACCGCGGGTCCGGTGACCCGGCGCTCATGGGCGACCAGGAGAAGATCGGCCTGGCCACGATGAACTCGTTCTTCCGCCGGTACGTCGGCGGCGAGGCCGGGTTCGACGAGTACATGACCGGCGAGCGCACGGCCACGGACCCGGGCAGCCTGCCCGTCTCCGAGGATGCCTGCCCGTCGCAGGTCATCACCGGCCCGTCGGGCAACGGCACGAACGGCCCGCGCATGGCGTGCAAGGAGCGCATGCTGACGAACTACTTCGCCCCCGCGGCGGAGCGGCTCGACGTGCTCGTGCCGGGTGGCGACAACACGCTCAGCCAGAGCGCGCTGGGCACGTCCATCAGCGGCCGCGGGTTCTCGAACCCGTACCTGCCGACCGGTGGCGTGCAGCCCCCGCCGGCCACGACGGCCAGCGGCTTTGACTGGTGCAACCCCGAGCCGGACCACTTCCAGCTCGGCCAGGTCGGCCTGAACGGCTACCCGACGGCGGAGAAGGCCTGTCCGCTGCCGGCGATCGGCACGCTGGGCGGTCAGGACGGCGTCCGCGAGCGCGGCCCGGTCAACCAGTCCTACGGCCTTCAGCTCGCGCTGGCCTGGGACAAGGCCGCGAAGATCGGGACGAAGATCCCGTCGGCCGACGGCGACGTGGCGAAGTACAAGTCGCTGACGCTGGCCGCAGGCGTGAACTGGTTCGATCCGCGCAACCCCGCCCGCGGGGCAGACGGCGAATGGAACCCGGCGACGACGACGCAGGACTTCACCGTCGCCCTGACCGACGCCACCGGCAAGGAGGCCACGGTCTCCGCCGGCGAGCAGCGGTACGGCAACGCCCTGCACCCGACGATCGGCACCACGAGCAGCAAGGTGCACATCGTGCTGAACCAGATCCGGATCCCGCTCGGCGACTTCGCCGCGCAGGGCCTGGACCTGACGAAGGTGCGCAAGCTCGAGCTGCGCTTCGGCGAGGCCGGCAAGCCGGCCACCGGCTCGATCCAGCTCTCGGACGTCCGGTTCCAGGAGGCCGTGAGCGGGCCGTCGGTGTTCGTCGACACGTTCGCCTCTGACGGGGCGGCGCCGAAGGCGGACGCGACGGGCGTGACCGCGCAGAGCGTGCTCGATGCGATCGAGCCTGTACAGCCCTCGGCGAAGCTGCCCGACGTGCTGCCGATCGCGGCCGACGCGACGTGCACGCCGAGCGTGAAGCTCAAGACCAAGAGCACGAAGGCCGGGAAGCTCAGGTTCGCGGGCACGACGGCGACGACGTGCGGCAAGGCCGTGAAGTCGGTCCAGCTGCGGATCACGAAGGCCGCCGGCAAGGGCAAGGTCCGGTTCGTCAAGGCCAACGGGAAGCTCACGAAGCCGATGGCCGCTTCGACGAAGGCGACCGTGGTGGCCAAGGGCACGAAGTCCTGGAAGCTCCTGACGAAGGGCAAGGTCGCCAAGGGCACCTACACCGTGGCGGTGACGGCGATCGACGCCGCCGGCGCCACGAAGACGACCACGACGAAGGTCACGGTCGGCTGAGACGACCGCCGCCGACGCGCCGGGCTCGTGAAGATCCCGGCGCGTCCGGCCGATGACCGGGGCGATGAGCACGGATGCTCCTGACCCTGATCAGCGCTACGCGCTGTCTGAGATCCTCGGCGCGCTGACGCACGCCCTCGACATCACCGAAGGCCAGCCGCCCGGCCACGCGCTGCGCAGCTGCCTGATCGGCATGCGGCTGGCGGAGGTCATCGACCTCCCGGAGGGCGACCGCTCGGCCCTCTTCTACGCCTTGCTCATGAAGGATGCGGGCTGCTCGGCCAACGCGTCCCGGATGGCCGAGATCTTCTCCACGGACGACCTGGAGCTCAAGCGCACCAGCAAGCTCCTCGACACCGAAAACACGAAGGCCGAGCGCCGCTGGGCCATCACGTCGGCCGGCCGCGGCCGCGGGCTCTCGGGCCGCCTCAAGGCGATCATCGAGCTGGCGCGCACCGGCGCGTTCGCCGACGACCTGTACGCCGCGCGCTGCGAGCGCGGCGCGGAGATCGCCCGCATGCTCGAGCTCCCCGAGGCATCCGCGCAGGCAATCCGCGCGCTCGATGAGCACTGGAACGGCGCCGGACGCCCAAGCGGCCGCAGCGGCGATGAGATCCCGCTGCTCGGCCGCATCCTGTGCCTCTCCCAGACCGTCGAGGTCTTCTGCGCGGCCGCGGGCCCGTACGAAGCGATCGAGGTCGCCACGGCCCGCCGCGGGACGTGGTTCGACCCGGATCTCGTCGACGCGCTGACCTCGCTGCCGATCGACGACCCGTTGTGGTCCTCACTCGTGGAGGACGACCCCGCCGCGTCCGTCGCCGAGCACGACCCCGGCGACCGCATGGTGACCGCCGGCGACGCGCAGCTCGACCGCGTCGCCGAGGCGTTCGCGCGCGTCATCGATGCGAAGTCGCCGTACACCTTCAACCACTCCTCGCGGGTCGCGGACGTCACGATCGGCATCGCGGTGCAACAGGGGATCGACGGCGCGCGGCTGTGTGACCTGCGCCGCGCCGCGCTCCTGCACGACATCGGCAAGCTCGCCGTGTCCAACCAGGTCCTCGACAAACCGGGCAGGCTCACCGACGACGAGTTCCTGCAGATCAAGCAGCACCCGCGTCAGACGCTCGCGATCCTCTCGCGCGCGTCGTGCTTCTCCCCCATCGCCGAGCTGGCCGCCAACCACCACGAGAAGCTCGACGGCAGCGGCTATCACCGCGGGATCACCGGCGAGCACCTCACGCCCGACATGCGGACCCTCGCGGTCGCCGACATCTACGAGGCGCTCACCGCGAACCGCCCGTACCGCGATGGCATGCCGGTGGAGCAGGCGATGGCGATCATCGGCTCGGACGCACCACACAAGCTCGACGCCGAGGCGTTCGCGTCCCTGCGGGCATGGGTGCAGACCGACGACCCGGCCGTCCTGCCGGCGCACGAGGCCGACGTCGTGCCCATCGCTGCACCCCCCGGCGCCGAGCAGCGCCGCGCGGCCTGAGCGGTCACCCCAGCAGCGCGTCCGCCTCCTCGACGAGCGTGGCCACCAGCTCCGCGGCGTCGCGGCCCGGCCGCACGAGCGGCGCGGACTGCCCGGCCCAGAACGCGGCGAGGTCGTGCCGGCCCTGCGTCCGCGCGGCCTCGACGATCGGCTTCATGAGCCACCCCTGGTACGGATACGGCGCGATCCGCGCGTCGCCGGTCTCGATGTCGTACATGACCTCGGCGGCCAGCCCTCGGGCCAGGCGGCCGGAGAGCACGCGCGTCAGGCGCGTGCGGCGCTGGCCGGCCGCCAGCGCCGCACGGTGCTCAGGCGTGGCACCCGACTGTTCGGTGGCCAGGAATGCGGTGCCCATCTGAACGGCCTCGGCGCCCAGCGTCAGCGCCGCGACGATCTGGCGACCGGTGACGATGCCACCGGCGGCGATGACGGGTGCCCGCACGGCATCGACGACCGCGGGCACGAGCGCCATGGTCCCGGTCAGCGAGTCCTCGGCCTCACGCAGGAAGGCAACCCGGTGACCGCCGGCCTCGAAGCCCGATGCGACGATCGCGTCGACGCCGGCCTCGTCGAGCGCGACCGCCTCCTCCACCGTGATCGCGGCGCCGACCGTCACGATGTCCGCGGCCCGGCACCGTTCGAGGACATCCGCGTCCGGCACGCCGTAGACGAAGCTGAACACCGGCGGCCGCGCGTCGATCAGCGCATCGGCGAGGACATCGAAGGTGTGTGCGGCGGGCCGCGGCCGCGTGGGCGGCTCGATGCCCACATCGTCATAGAGCGGCTGCAGGCGAGCGACCGCGGCGTCCCAGGCGGCGTCATCGAACGCGTCTTCTGGGACGTCGTGCGTGGAGACCCAGAGGTTGACGTTGAAGACCCCGCCGATCCGGGCGTGCAGCTCGTCGACCAGCGCGGAGGCGTCCGCCGGAGCCAGGTGCTGCGCGCCGAAGGAGCCCAGACCGCCCGCCGCGGACACGGCGCTGGCGAGGTCGACGCTCGAGAGCCCGCTGCCGAACGGACCCTGGATGATCGGATGGGCGAGCCCGAGGAGTTCGGTGACGCGTGTGCGCTTCCAGTCGCGCCGGTGTGTGGGGAGGGACATGCGCCGAAGATAGGTGCACGCGCAACGACAGGCAACCATCTGCCGGTGACCGCCAGGTAACCTCAGGTAAGCATGCTGCGCCACCGCCCCAGCCCTGTCATCGCCCCTCCGGGCGACTGCCCGCTGACCTCCTGTCTGGACCTGCTCGGCGGCGCGTGGACGCCGAACGTGCTCTGGTATCTGCGTGAGGGTCCGCGCCGCTTCAACGAACTGCGCGGCGACCTCGACGGCGTCAGCGCCAAGGTGCTGTCCGCACGCCTGCGCCGCATGACCGCCGACGGGCTCATCACCCGCACCGAACGGGCGACGACGCCCCGGTCGGTGGAGTACGAGCTCACGGAGTTCGGGCACGAGCTGCTCCCGGCCGTCGACGCGATCGTCGCCGTCGGGCACCGGATCAAGCAGCGGCGGGTCGGAGCGCGCACTCGGCAGGCTCAGTCCCAGAGCGTCTCGACGCGGTAGTCGGCAAACACGCCGTCGCCGCCGACGATCGTCAATCCTTCCGCCTGTGCCTGCGCGATGAGCATCCGGTCGAACGGGTCGCCGTGGATCGGCGGAAGCCGAGCAGCACGCAGGGCGTGCGCGGGGCTCATGGCCAGGAGTGTGAGATCGGTGTCGAGCAGCCACTCCAGCTGCCCGTCGGGGATCACGAGCTTCCCCTTCGCCTGCTTGATCGTGAGTTCCCACACTGACGCGGCACTCAGCACCACGTGGTTGCGAGCATCGGCGATCGCCCTCCGGGCCGGGCCCGGCACGCCGCGCCCCGTCATCCACCCGTAGACCGCCTGGCTGTCAAGCAGCAGCCGCACCCGTTCAGCCGTCGGCGAGCCCGAAGTCGACCGCGTCCTGCGGATCGGGTTCCCAGACCGCGGGATCGGCATCGGGCACATCCGCCCAGGCACCTGCGAGGTCGCGGAAGGTCCGCTCAGGAGACCGCTGCACCAGCATCGCGATGGGCGTGCTGCCGCGGCGGATCTCAACCTGCTCCCCGGCCTCGACCGCGCGCAGCAGCGCGGAGAGCTGGGTCTTGGCTTCCTGGACGGTCACACTGCGCATGCGCCGATCCTAGAAGGTCAACCAGAGCTGGTCAACTATCCTCGCACGACCTGTGACCCGCCCGTGATCCCGTCCTCGCCGGTGTCGGAGAACCGCACCCAGGCCTTGTTCGTCCCGTCGTAGTCGGGCGCCCAGAGGATGAGCGTCGCCGGGCGATCCCAGACGGTGACCTGCTCGTCGCCCTCGGGGTCCAGGCCCCGCCAGATGCGGATGAACGGGTTCTGCTCCCACTCCGCACCCGCGGTGGTCGGCAGCGTGTGGCCGGGGTGCAGGACGGTCTCCGCCGGGAGCTGGGCCAGACGCATCGACGCGGCCTTCTGATCGGCGTAGCCCGTGTTCGCGGGCGCGAAGTTCCCGCCCACCGTGCCCTTGAAGATCGTGTCGGCCGTGAACGCGTCGGTGCCGTTGACGACGAAGACGAGCTGCCCCGCGCAGTGCCCCTCGGACAGCAGCGGCTCGATCGTCAGGCCGCCGAAGGTCAGCGTGTCGCCCTCGCCGATCTCGTGCTCGGCATTCAGGCCCTCGACCGCCGCATTCGTGACGGCGTGCGTGTACACCGGCGCGCCGAACGCCTCGCGGTAGTCCTCGATGCCCTGGACGTGGTCGCCGTGCTGGTGGGTGACGAGGATCGCGTCGACGCTGACGCCGAGCTCGCCCGCGCGCTCGATGAGCGGCCCGGCCACGCCGTTGCCGTCGACGAGGACCGCATGCCCCGCCTCGCCGTCGGCGACGAGGTAGGAGTTCGACGTCCAGCCGGGCGCCTCGGTGCGTTCGATGATGAGGCTCATGTGAACGTGACCACGCTGCGAATGCCGTCCTGATGATGCATGAGATCGAACCCCTTGTTGATGTCGTCGAGCGAGATGCGGTGGGAGATGAACGCGTCCGCGTCGATGTCGCCCGCAAGGTAGCGCTCGACCAGTTCGGGAACCTGGTCGCGGCCCTTCACCCCGCCGAACGACGCGCCCATGACCGTGCGGCCGGTGATGAGGTAGCGCGGGACGATGTCGAGCGTCTCGCCCTTGCCCGCCACGCCGGTGACGCAGCAGACGCCCCAGCCCATGCGGGCGGACTCCACGGCCTGGCGCATCACGCCCACAAGGCCCGTGGCCTCGAAGGTGAAGTCCGCGCCGTAGCCGTCGGTCTCCTCGAGGATCCGGTCCACGATGTCGTCACCCGCGATCCAGCCGTCCGTCGCCCCGTGGTGCTTGGCGAGCTCCAGGCGGTCCTCGCTCAGATCGACGCAGATGATCCGCTCGGCGCCCTGCAGCCGCGCGCCGGCCACCGCGCCCAGGCCCACCATGCCGGCGCCGAACACCACCGCGGTCGCCCCCTCCCAGACCTTGGCGCGGTACATCGCGGCGCCCAGGCCGGTCGAGAGCCCGCAGGCGAAGAGCGCCGCGGTCGCGAGGGGCGCGTCCTTCGAGACCTTCGCCAGGGAGTACTCAGAGACCACCGTGGCCTCGGCGAAGGTCGAGCAGCCCATGAAGTGGCGGATCGGCTCGCCGTCACGCGACAACCGGGCCGTCCCGTCGGGCAGGTAACCCTGGTTCTGCTGCTCGCGGATCGCCACGCAGATGTTCGTGCGGCCCGAGCGGCAGTTCACGCACTCACCGCACTGCGGGCTGAAGAGGGTGACGACGTGGTCACCGGGCGCGACGGACGTCACGCCGTCGCCGACGGCCTCCACCAGACCCGCGCCCTCGTGTCCCAGGACACAGGGGGCGTAGCCGGAGGGGTCCACACCTGACGCGCTGTACATGTCGGTGTGGCAGACCCCGCAGGCGTGCAGCCGGACGAGCACCTCACCCGCCTTGGGCCCCGCCAGGTCGAGCGTCGTGACCTGCAGCGGCTGGGCGAACTCCTCGAGAACGGCGGCGCGGATCTCCATCGGCCGCAGCGTACCCGGCCGACCCCTCCGGACGACGCCATAACGACCAGGCCTCAGGCTCAGGTTGAGCCTGAGATATCTCGCGTCAGACGCTTGCGGGCTCAGGGATCTCCTGCACCGGCCACGGGGCCGGCTCATGCCCCGGTTCCATAACGCCCTCGGCGGCGTGGTCGACATGCCGCGAGCCTCGTCGGGCAGCGGCGGCGCGCCCATACGGTCAACACGTGTTACGACGTGCGGGTAACCGCACCCCGATTGGGTAGGGTCGGGTCCCAGTGTCGTCCGTGACCACGTCACCCGGGTCCGCGACGGGCGCTCGGCTCGCCGAGCGGCTGCGGGAGACCCGTCGGCGGACGCTGGCCCTCGTCGCTCCGATCGACGACGTGCGGCTGCAGCGCCAGCACGACCCGCTCATGAGTCCGCTCGTGTGGGATCTCGCCCATATCGCGGCGTACGCGGACCTGTGGCTGTCACGCGTGGAGGGCGCGCCCTCGCCCCTGCGGCCGGAGGTCTTTGCGCTGTACGACGCCTTCGAGCAGCCCCGCGCAGTCCGCGGCCACCTGCCGCTGCTGAACCCGGGGCAGGCGCGGGCCTACCTCGAGGCAACGTTGGAGCGCGCCTGCGAGACCTCGCTTGCCGCGGATCTGAGCGCCGATGCCCCGCGGCTGCAGGCCGACGGATTTCTGTGGGACCTCCTCATCGAGCACGAGGAACAGCACCGCGAGACGATGCTGCAAGCCCTCGCGCTCGCACCCGCCGGGTGGATCGCCCCCGAGCGCGCGCCGCTGCCGGCCCGCAGCGGCACCGCGGAAGGGATGGCGGAGATCCCAGGCGGTCTCGTCGAGATCGGCGCCCGGGCCGGCTTCGCCTACGACAACGAGGCGCCCGCGCACGAGGTCGAGCTCGCGCCGTTTCGCCTGGACCGCGGACCCGTGACCGTCGGCGCGTGGCGCGCGTTCATGGCCGACGGCGGGTATGCGCGCCGCACCCTGTGGACGGACGCGGGCTGGGCGTGGCGCTCCGAGCACAACGTGCTCCGCCCCCTCTTCTGGACCGAGGACGACACCGCCACCCGCCGGTTCGACGAGATCGACGTGCGACGCGACGACGAGCCGCTCGTCCAC
The DNA here is from genome assembly GCA_051306365.1 of Solirubrobacteraceae bacterium. Lineage (GTDB taxonomy): Bacteria > Actinomycetota > Thermoleophilia > Solirubrobacterales > Solirubrobacteraceae > Svornostia. The sequence goes on along the minus strand of JBPPNC010000167.1, from coordinate 14,198 downwards.
GTCAGCGCACACGAAGCCGACGCGTTCGCCCGCTGGCGGGGGGCGCGGCTGCCCACCGAGGCCGAATGGGAGCACGCCGCGGCCCTCCACCCCACGCAGGACCCGGTCCTCGGCGGCACGACCTTCGGGCCGGCCCCCGTCGGCCCGGGGGACGGCGCGGACGTCCGCGGCCTGGTCGGCGACGTCTGGGAGTGGACGAGCACGGAGTTCGCGGGCTACCCGGGCTTCGCGCCCTTTCCCTACCCCGAGTACAGTGAGGTCTTCTTCGCGGGCGGCTACCGCGTCCTGCGCGGCGGCTCGTGGGCGACCGCACCCTGCGTGGCGCGGCGGACGTTCCGCAACTGGGACCGGCCCGAGCGCCGGCAGATCTTCGCCGGGCTCCGATGTGCGGAGAGTGACCGGTGAGCGATGCCGACCGACTGCAGGCGCTTGCGGAGCATGGCGTGGAGGTCCACGCGTTCCCGGAGAGCTGGACGGCCCTGGCCGCCGACGTGCTGCACGGGCTGTCGACGACGCCGAAGACGCTGCCGCCGAAGTGGTTCTACGACGCGCGCGGCAGCGAGCTGTTCGATGCGATCTGCGACCAGCCCGAGTACTACCCGACGCGTACCGAGGCGGCCCTGCTCGAGGACGTGGGCGCGGGGATCGCCGCCGAGGTGCCCGCCGCTGAAGTCATCGAGCTCGGGTCGGGATCCTCGACGAAGTCCCCACTGCTGCTCGACCCGCTGTACGAGGCCGGCGCGCTGCGCCGCTACGTCGCCGTCGACGTGAGCGCCGCGGCGATCGAGGGCGCGATCCCCGGCCTGGTCGACCGCTACCCCGGTCTGGAGATCGACGCCCGGATCTGCGACTTCACCACCGACCTGCACGGCCTGCCGCGCCCCAACGGCGAGCCGCGGATCGTCGCGTTCCTCGGCAGCACGATCGGCAACCTGCAGCCGGTCGAGGTCCAAGCGTTCCTCGCACAGGTCCGCCCGCTGCTCGGGCCGGATGACGCGCTGTTACTGGGCACCGACCTCGTGAAGGACGTCGGCATCCTCGAGCCCGCCTACGACGATGCCGCCGGCGTGACGGCCGACTTCAACCGCAACGTACTGGCGGTCATCAACCGCGAACTGCTCGCGGACTTCGCCCTGGACGCCTTCGACCACGAGGCCGTGTGGAACCCGGTGCTGGAGCGGATCGAGATCCGGCTGCGCAGCGTCCGCGACCAGGTCGTCCGCATTCGCGGGCTCGGCCTGGAGGTCACGTTCCAGGCCGGCGAGTCGATCCTCACCGAGATCAGCCGGAAGTTCCGCCGTGGCGCCCTGGAGCGGGCGTTTGCGCAGGCCGATCTGCGCCTGCGCGGCTGGTACCAGGATCCCGACGCCTGGTACGCGCTGTCCCTGGCGTCACCGCGCTGAGGCGTTCAGATCCGGGGCGCACGGCCGATCACCCGGCCCGTGAGCTCTGACAAGAACGGCCTCGGACACCGGGTGCTCGCCGCGTTCCCACGCCTGCGCGGCCTGCCCCACGACGAGTGGGCGCCGCGGCACACGGTGATCGTCAGCATCATCGTGCTGCATATCCCCGCAGTGCTGGCGTACGGCACCGCACGCGGCATGGCGTTCGGCCACCTGGCCCTTGATGTCGTGCTGCCGCTCGCCCTGCTCGCGGCTCTGGCCTCGTGGCCGAAGCTCAGCCAGTCCGCGCGCTCGTGCGCCGCAGCGGCCGGCCTCATCATGTGCAGCGCGCTGTTCGTGCACGCGTCGGGCGGCGCCATCCCCGCGCACTTCCACTTCTTCGTGGTGCTCCCCATCATCGGGCTGTACCTCGACTGGCGCCCGTTCGCCGTCGCGGTCGGGCTCATCGTGGTGCACCACCTGATCTTCGCGCTCATCCAGCCCGAGTCCGTCTACATGAACCACGACGGCACCGGCGACATCGTCAAGCAGACGCTCGTCCACGCCGCGTTCGTCGTGGTGCAGGTCGCCGCGCTGCTGGCGTCCTGGAAGCTCGCCGAGAACCAGGAGGCGGTACTCGCGCGGCGCAACGCGGAAATGGACCGCCGCAAGGAGGAGCTCGAGGTCAAGAACGCCGAGCTCGACGGCACGATCTCCCGCCTGGACCGCACCGTGACCGAGATGCGCCGCCTCTCCGAGCGCGTCGGCGCCCACGCCGAGCAGGTCGCCGCCACCGGCGAGGAGCTCGCCGCGCAGGCAGGCGGCACCCATCAGGCCGCGGAGCGCAGCGCGGAGGCCCTGGAGGCCGTGCGCCGCTCCGCCGAGGCGCTCGACGAGGTCGCCGACGCCACCGCCCGTGAAGCCGCCCGGGTCGTCGAGGAGACCGTCGCCACGACGCGCGCCACCACCCAGGGCAGCGCCGCCATGGACCAACTCGTCGGCGACATGGACGAGGTCGGCACCCGGGTGACCGGCATCGCCGAGGGCGTCGAGTCGCTCACCGAGCGCACGCGCAGGGTCGCCGTCATCGTCGACACCGTCCGCCAGCTTGCCGACCAGTCCCGCCTGCTCGCGCTGAACGCCTCGATCGAGGCCGCCCGCGCGGGCGAGCACGGCCGCGGCTTCGCCGTCGTCGCCGAAGAGGTCCGCAAGCTCGCCGAGGAGTCCAACGCCGCGACCGAGTCCGTCGACGAGCTGCTCGCCGACATCGAGGACGCCGCCCAGGAGGCCGTCACGGCCGCGCGCTCGGGCGTCGAGTCCGTCGAGCACAGCAAGAAGACCGCCGGCAACACCGAAGAGGCGCTCCGGGCGATCGCCCACGCCGGCGAGGCCGTCCACGGCAGCGCTGAGAGCATCTCCGCCGCTGCCGGGAGCAGCCGCGATGCCGGTCAGCGGATCGGCGCCGACGTCGAGGAGGTCTCGGCGGCGATCGCGCAGGTGACGACGTCCGCCGACGAGGTCTCCATCCTGGCCCAGCGGCTGCGCGAGCTCGCCGCCGAGCTGGACGCGCTCACCGCCGGCGACGGCAGCGAGCCCGCCGATCAGGACGCACTCGCCGAACTCGCCGAGCTCACCGGGATCAACGGGCCCGCTTCGCCGGAATCAGAGCCGTTCGACGAGCATGGCCATGTCCATGCCGCCGGCGACGCACACTGACTCGATGCCGTAGGTAGGTGCCGTCGAGCGCGTCTGGAGATCGTTCAGCAGCGTCGTCCATGGTCATCCGGGCCGACGCCCATGCGAGTTCAGGGTGCGGCGGGATCTGAGCGCCGGTGGCGCGAGAGACGAGACCGCCGGGGCCGCACACAGGAGTGCCCATTCCGCGGGGCCTGAGTCCATTGCATGACACAACGGACTCGGAGGGTCAACGCACGATGAAGGTCTTACGCAGCGTCGTCCGGTTCCCGGCGTCGTCCCGCGCGACGATCCGCAGCCTCAGCCGCACGTCGCGGCGACCGCGCAGCGACGCGGCGGCGCGACGCGAGAGGCGCATTCGGACGGTGCTGGCGCGCGAGCCCAGCCGGCGGGTGACGCGGGCGAGCATGCGTGAGCGGTCAAGCACGTCGATCCGCGCCCGCACGGGCTCGCTGCCGCGAACGGTCGCGACCAGCCCCGACCGCAGGATCGCGGCCAGGGTGCCCGGCCGCAGTGACGCCACCGTGATCGTCGGTGGCGTGCTGTCCGCCTCCGCGGCGACGACGAAGCCGAGCGTGGTGGTGCTCGTGCCCGCGTCGCCGGGCTCCTCCGTCGAGCCGGTCACGGAGACCGTGCGGCGGCCGGCTGCGCGGAAGGTCGTCGTGGCGCGCGGGACGGAGGTCACCTGATCCGGCCCGTCCTTCGGCCGGACCTCGCCGTCCCCGTCGAGATCCCACGCAAAGCTCCTGTACCGCGCCTCACCTGTGCCGGCGATGTAGGACCCCACGAAGGTCACGGGCCGTCCCACGACGGGCTCGCGTGGGTCGGTACGAAGCGAGAGCAGCGGCGGACGCGTCAAGGGCCGGGGTTTGACCCGCGCGACCGCGGAGACGACGCCGCGCATCCCCTGGTCCCCGTGGATCGCGCAGACGTACTCGAGCCGGTCGCCCGCGGCGCTGAGCGTTCGCCGCAGGGGCGACGGCCCGGTGTGGGGGGTGCTGTAGGGCTCGGACGGCGACGGGCGGTAGCGCAGCGGGTGGGCGGAGAAGTCCCCGGTCCATTCGACGACGTCGCCCGCCTGCACGGTCAGCTCGGCGGGCTCGTATCTGTTGCCGAGCTCACCGCCGAAACTGATGGTGCGAACGTCGGCGGCTGCACCCACCGGCGCCACCGCCAGCGCCCCCAGAGCGAGGATCAGTGCGGCGCGCACGCGCCGCACGGTACCACCGCGGACCCCGAATGGTTCGAACGGTGTTCTACAGGCCGAGCTCTCGGACGCCGAGCTCGTCGGCCCCGAGGTGATGTGCCAGCTCGTGCCGCACCGTCTTGGTGACCTCGAACCGGAGCAGATCCGGGTCGTGGCCGAAGTCGCGGCGCAGGGTGTCACGGTAGATGATGATGCGGTCCGGGTGGTTGTCCCGGGCGACAGTGTCCCCATGGTAGAGCCCGTACGCACCGGCCTTGCGGCCGCCGTCGCTGATGACCACCGCGACGTTGCGCTCGAGCGCACGCCGGAGCAGGTCGGGCAGCTCGTCGAGGGCGTCGCGGACGAGCTCCTCGAAGTCCTCGTCGTCGTACGGATCGAGCTCGGCGAACTCCATCTCGTCGGGCTCGGCGGCCGTCCCGTCACGGGCGAGACGTTCTGATCGCTCGACGATCCGCTCGAACTCCTCCTCGCTCTCCGGCTCTTCCCAGCCCGCGATCCGCAGGCCGACGGTTGCGAGCACGCTGCCGAGGGCGAAGATCGCCAGCACGACGATGGCGGCACCCTGCAGCAGGCGGATGGGCGCGACGCTGCTGAAGCCGTTGAGCAGCGTGATGGCCGTCAGCCCGACGGCGAGCGCGACGCCGGCGGCGACCGCGATCCGCCGGCCTGGATGGGACGGGCGCATACCCCCAGCGTAGTGGCCAGCGGCGATACGCTCGCCCGCATGGACGCCCGCGCTCGTCTGGACGCCGCCACCGCGCAGCTCGATCCGCCGCTGGCGCTCGTCGACCTGGACGCGTTCGACGCCAACGCCGCCGACCTCGAGGCGCGCGCCGCCGGCACGCCGCTGCGCATCGCGAGCAAGTCGGTGCGCGTCCGCGAGCTCCTCGCCCGGGCGCTGGCGCGGCCCGGCTGGTCGGGCGTCCTGGCGTACGCGCTCGGCGAAGCCTTGTGGCTGCACGCGCGGAGCGTGAGCGACGACATCGTCGTCGGGTACCCCAGCGTCGACCGCGACGCGATCGGCCGGCTCGGCGCCGACGATGCCGCCGCGGCGGCCGTCACGCTCATGATCGATGACGTCGCGCAGCTCGACGTCATCGACAGCGTCCGGCCGCCCGCCGCCCGCGCGCCGATCCGGGTGTGCCTGGAGCTCGACGCGGCGTGGCGCCCCGCCGGGCGCGCGGTGCACGTCGGCACACGCCGCTCGCCGATCCATGGCGCGGGCCCGCTCGCGGACCTGGCGCGCGCCGTCGCCGGCCGCCCCGGATTCGAGATCGACGGTCTCATGGCGTACGAGGGCCAGATCGCCGGGCTCGGCGATCAGCCGCCGGGCGCCCGGGTCCGCGGCGCGGCGATCCGGGCGATGCAACGCCGCTCGGCCACCGAGCTGGCCGAGCGCCGCGCCGCCGCGGTGTCCGCCGTGCGCGAGATCGCGCCGCTGCGATTCGTCAACGGCGGCGGCACCGGCTCGGTGCACCTCACGGCGGCCGAGTCCGCCGTCACGGAGATCGCCGCCGGGTCCGGACTGTTCGGGCCCACGCTCTTCGACGCGTACGCGGCATGGCGGCCGCGTCCCGCCGCCCTGTTCGCTCTGCCGGTCGTCCGCCGCCCGACCGGCCGGATCGCGACGCTCCACTCCGGCGGGTACATCGCCTCGGGCCCGGCCGGGCGCGACCGCCAGCCGTCGGTGCATCTGCCGGCGGGCCTGCGGCTGCTCGGCGCTGAGGGCGCGGGTGAGGTCCAGACCCCCGTGCGCGGCCGACCCGCAGCCTCGCTGCGAGTCGGCGACCGCGTGTGGCTGCGCCACGCGAAGGCCGGCGAGCTCTGCGAGCGGTTCAACGACGTGCACCTGCTCGCGGGCGCGACGCTCACCGGGAGCGCGCCGACGTACCGGGGCGAAGGCCGCGCATTCGGGTAGCTACCCTGGCGCCATGCCGGAAGAGCTCGAGATCACGCCGCAGGACACGCAGCACGCCGTCGAGGCGGGCGACGCCGTCATCGTCGACGTCCGCGCGCAGGACGAGTGGGACGCCGGGCGCATCCCCGGGTCCGTCCACATCGCGCTCAGCGAACTCAGCGCACGCGCCAGCGAACTCCCCGCCGACCGCGAGATCGTCTTCTCCTGCCTGTCGGGCGCGCGCTCGCTGATGGCCGCCCAGGCGTTTGCGGCCTCCGGCCTGAAGGCCAAGTCGCTCGCCGGCGGCGCCATCGCGTGGACCGACGCGCACCTGCCGTTCGACGGCGTCGTCGCCGGGCACTGACGGTCAGCGCTTGCGCGCGGCGCGCTTGGCGCGCTTCTTGCGCGACGAGGTGAGCTGCTCGGCGTCGCGGCCGGCCTGGCCGCGGCGTTCGTCGAAGACCCGGCGCGGCACCGACGCACTGCCGGGGAACACGCCGAAGCCCGGGTTCGGGTTCGTCTTCTTCTTGGGCTCGTCGTCACACGCCGCGTAGACCGTGACGCTGCGCGACCGCGCGGCGCCGAGCGCGATCTCGATGACCTCGTCATCGGGACCGGCCTCCAGGTCCTCCCCCGTCTCCTCCTCAATGGGCACCTCGAACGTGTCGCTGCACGCCGCCTGGGCGGGCGTGACAGGCGCCGTCGCCCAGAGGGCGACGAGGAGGAGCAGCACGAGCGCGAGGAGCGCGAGCGGGCGGTGGAGGGTTCGTGGTGATGCGGCCATTCCGTGGCCTTGTCGGTGCATCGCTCAATTGCCCGTCGCTTTGGCCGAAGGGCTGGACGGATGAGCCATGAGCCCGCCCGGGGATCGTGGACGGGTGACCGACCACCCGCACTCCCCGAAACGACGAGAGGCCCGCGTACGCGAGCCTCTCCTCTGCGCTGCGGCGCGGCGGTGCTGCTCAGATCTTCTGGACGTTCACGGCTTTGGGCCCCTTGTCGCCGCTCTCCTCCTCGTAGGAGACACGCGCACCCTCCGCGAGCGTCCTGTACCCGTCCGCGATGATGCCGGTGTGGTGAACGAAGAGGTCGCGTGAGCCTTCGTCGGGGGTGATGAACCCGAAGCCCTTGTCGTCGCTGAACCACTTCACGGTGCCGCTGGCCATGTGAGCCGATCCTCCGGTGATGACGCCCGAACTCGTCGGCCGGAAGCCACTCTCCGGCCGTGTCGCCGGAACGTAGCACGCTGACCGCCCAGATCCGGTGAAGTGCTGTGAACAACGTCCCGGTGGTCCACCCGGGACATGCAGGATGTCGGAACTCAGGGGCCGGCAGGAGCGGGATCACCCGCCGGCACGATGCGCGCAGCGGCCGCCGTCGGCAACTCGACCGCCACCTTCGCGGTGAGCGCACCCATCGTGCGCTGGGCATCGAACATCGTGGAGCCGTCCACCACTTGCAGCTCGAGCTGGTCGCCCGCCTCGAGGCGCGCGGCGATGGGCTCCAGCGCGATCGTGACCGACCGCTCGTGCCCGTCCAGGAGCACGGCAACCGGTGACGCCTGGTTGCCGATGACCTGCCCCGCCCCGGACGCACGGCGCCGGACCATCTGCGCGAACACGTGCGTGTCACGCCGGGGCCAACCCGTGCCCCGGTAGCGCAGCGCCATCCGCGGCGCGCCGACGACGTCGGCGGCCACCGGCGTGGCGATCGGGATCCGCAGCCCGCCCTGCGCCGGCGTCGCGGCGATGACGGCGCCCGAGGAGAACCCGATCCGCAGCGGCAGCCGCCCCTGCCCCTCGGCGCGCAACGGCGTCCCAGGGGCCGGTGGCCAGGTCGGCGCGTCGCGCCAACGGCCGTCGTCAGCGAGCCACGTGAACGGCGCGCCCGTGTCGACGTCCTCGCGGTCGCGCAGCCAGCGCGCGAGCCAGTCCAGCGTCGCCTCGGCGACCTGTCCCTTCGGCCCGACATCGGCGTTGCAGACCCCGTGTCCGCCGCAGAACCAGACCATACGCACGGGCGTGCCCGCCGCCTTGAGCATCTCGTAGTTCTTGACGCCGTCGCGCAGCGTGAAGAGCGTGTCGACCGTGCCCTGCGTGATGAGCGTCGGCGCCGTGATGTTCGCCACCAGCGCCTTTGGCCCGCGGGCGACGAACCAGTCGTAGTCCTGCTGGCGGACGCGCCCGGACCGCCACGTCGCGTCGTACGCCGCGGTCATCTCCGGTGCCAGCGAGCCGAGCGCCAGCCCACCACCGAGCAGCAGACTGGCCCAGCCCAGTCGGAAGTCCCGCTCGGGGATCAGCGCATTCTCGAGGTCATGCCAGGCGATCGTCGGGGTGATCGCATCGACGCGCTGGTCGATCGCGGCCGTGACGAGCTGGATGCCGCCGCCGTAGCTCGCGCCGGCCATGCCGAGCCGCGGGTCACCGGCGGCGTCGAGTTCCGCCTCCTCCTGGGTGGCGACCCAGTCGATGATCATCTGCGCGTCGCGGCCCTCGTACTCCGGGCTGGCGACCTGTGCCCGGCCGCTGGAGCGCCCGAACCCGCGCGAGTCCCACGTGACGACGTTGTAGCCCGCGTCGAGCAGTTCGGCGAGCCCGACCTCGTCGGAGAGCCCGCCGGTGAGATCCTCCTCGACCCCCGTCGCGCCGGACCCGGCCCATCCGTGCCCGAGCATGACCGTCGGGGCCTTGCCCTCACCGTCCCGGGCAGCCCCCGGCGCCGGGAAGAAGTGCGTGAGGATCCGCGTCCCGTCAAACGAGTACAACCGCTCGTCCCGACGCTCGACGTCGGCACCCTGCGCCACGGCGGGCGCCCCCAGCATTGAGAGCGCGACCGTGGCCACGGCCACCCGAGCGAGGTCTCCTCCCCACATGAACGCCACCGTACAGGAAAGCCGTACGTCAGCGCCCCACCCCAGTCGGCAGCAAGAAGCAAGCGCCCGCACCCACGCACGCCCGAGACCACACCCCGGAACCCTCAGCCGAAGCGAGGAAGGCGACTACATGCCACCGCGACGCAGCATGTGCGGCACGGTGCGCAGCAGGATCTTCACGTCCGTCCACAGCGACCAGTTCGCCACGTACAGGTAGTCGATCTTGACCATCTCGTGCAGCGGGATGCGCGAGGAGCCGAGGATCTGCCAGTGGCCGGTCATGCCGGGGGTCAGATGCAGACGGCGGCGGCGCCAGCCCTCGATCTTGCTGTCCTCGTCGAGGACGAGCGGGCGTGGGCCGACGAGACTCATCTCGCCGCGGAAGACGTTGAACAGCTGCGGGAGCTCGTCGAGCGAGGTCTTGCGTAGCAGCTGGCCCACACGGGTGATCCGCGGGTCGTCCTCGATCTTGAAGAGGCCACCGTCGGCTTCGTTCCGGTCGCGCAGACTGTCCTTGAGCTCTTCCGCATTGGCGACCATGGTGCGGAACTTCATGACCTCGAACGTCTCGCCGTTGCGTCCGACGCGCACCTGACGGAACAGGATCGGGCCGCGGGAGTCGAGCCGCACGGCGGCGGCGATGACCATGAGTATCGGAGCGATCGCCAGCAGGCCGAGCGTGGAGCCCACGAGGTCCATGGTGCGCTTGACCATCAGCGAGGACCGGCTCATGCCGAAGTTACGGACGCCGAGCACCGTGACGCCATCGAGTTCGTCGAACACGACGGACGAGCCGACGACCTCGAACATGCGCGGCAGCAGGCTGACGCGGACGCCGAGGCTCTTCACCGTGCGGACCATGTCGAGGACGTACTCGCTGTCGGCCTGCCGTGGGGCGAGGATGACGCGGTGGACGTCACGGTCGGCGATGGCCTGCTCGACGCGGCGCAGGGTGCGCCGGTGGTCGTGACCCTCGTCGAGCGGGACGGTGCCGACGAGGACGGCGTTCACGGAGTGCGCGGTGGCGAGCTTGCGATCGATCTCGACGGCGACGTCGGAGCCGCCGACGACGAGGCACCGTTCCTCGCGCGTGGTCCGGCCGACGACCGCGCGGCTCATCCAGCGACCGAACAGGACGAACGTGAAGAGGCAGAGCCAGAGACCCAGCACCTGGTCGTGGCCGAGGCGGCCGTCGACGAAGATGCTCTCTCCGAGCCAGAAGACGAGCGTGCAGATCGTCGCGAGTTGGAAGATCTGCGGCGTCTCGTCGAGCGTCGTCTTCCGGAGCAGCAACTCGTCGCGGTCGTAGAGGCCGAGGATCTTGGCCGCGACGACGACCATCGGGATGGCCAGCAGCGTCAGGCCGGAGACGTAGTCGCTGCCGAGGACGAAGACCGCGATGGTCAGCGCCAGGGTCGCGGCGAGCGCGTCGGACCAGGCGAGCGCGATCCGGTACGTGTGCTCGCGCCGGCGGATCTCACCCTTGACCGGGCCCTCGAAGATGGCCCCGGCCATGCGGAACCACCCCTGGGAGCGGCTGCGACGCAGGCCACCGGACCGACGCGAAACCGGTGCCGGGAGGTCAACCGCGTCGCGGCGCCGTTCACCCTTCGTCTCTGCACCTCTCGTCGTCGTCTCAACGCCCACGCCTCGACGCACCCCCAGTGAGGTCGATTAGCCCCTGTCGTGCTTCCCATCGGCGTCCCGGCTCCTTCTCTCGACGCGCCGGCATCCGTTGTGGACACCGCGCATCCCCCCAGACCGGAACACGCCTCCCGTCACGCTGCCGATCCGTCAATCAGCAGTGCACCGAGCTTACGCTGGGAAGTTCTACCGACACATCCGACATTCGTCCAGGAATTTCCTGGATTACTACGACCGGCGGTCCAGCGTATGGCGGAAGGACGCGACGCCGGTGCGCGCACCCGGGCGCCGGACCGCGCCCCGCCTGCGCGGCCGTGCCCGGCGACGAGCGACCGGGCGCCGCGGGGCCTCGTGCGCGGCCTGGCGGTCGGCCTGCTGCGCCGCGGCGCAGAGCCCAACCACACCGGTGGCGAGGATGAGCCAGATCAGACCGAGGACGAGCAGGACTTCCATGGGCTGGCGAACGTGATCGGCAGGGGGGCCGTGAGGCTGGAGACCCGGGACATGAAGATGCCGCTCTGTGCGGGAATTGGTGGGCGGGACAATGCCCGCCGGAGAGAATGCCTCCCGCTTCGGACGGCATATTCGTGGCAGACGTCACGCACCTCCGGTCGAACGTTCGCCCGCGGGACTACAGAAGGACGCGAGGCATACCGATGGCATACCCGTGGCCACCTGGTTGCCCCCTGATCCGCTCGATCCTCCCGAGGTGTCCGCTTCCGCACGGCGCGGCGACCGCCCGCAGGTGACCGCAGGCACCATCCTTCCGCCGCCGCGACCGGCCGGCGATCTCTTCGAAGGCGCTGCGTGGACCATGGTCAGCGTCATCACCGACGCCGTCGCGCTCGCCACCGCCGTCCTGCTCGCCTCACGCCTCGCCGGTGCCGCCACACCCTCGACCACCGCGACCGGGCTGCTCGCTGTCGTCGTCACCGTCACCGTCCTGCGGATGAGCGCGCGGGGGATGTACGGCGCGCGCCCTGCGCGCATGCCGCTCAGCGACCAGCTCGTCCTGGTCTGTTCCTCCGTCGGCGGCGCTGCCCTGCTGGCGCTCGCGGGTGCCGCCATCGCCGACGCGGCCCGCACGGACGTGCTGACCATCGCCTGGGGGTGGCTCACCGCGACCGGCACACTGACGGTCGGCCGCTCGATCCTGTGGCTCGCACGACGCCACGCCCGCCGCCGCGGCCGCAGCGGCAAGCGCACGATCATCGTCGGCGCGGGCGAGATCGGCGCGCAGCTCGCCGAGCGCCTCATCGACGCGCCCGAGCTCGGCCTCATCCCCATCGGCTTCGTCGACGGCAACCCGCCGCCCGCGGGCCGGCACGACGCGCTGCCGCCGCTCCTCGGCGCGCCGGACCGCCTCGACCAGATCGTCGTCGGCACCGGCGCCGAGCACGTCATCTTCGCCTTCACGCGCGAGCCCGACTCCGTCGTCCTCCCGCTGCTGCGCCGATGCCAGCGGCTCGGAATCGAGGTCTCGGTCGTCCCGCGCCTGTTCGAGAACGTCAACGACCGTCAGTGGGTCGAGCACGTCGGCGGCCTCCCGCTCATCGAACTGCGACAGACCGACCCGCACGGCTGGCAGTTCGCCGCCAAGCACACGTCGGACCGGATCATCGCGTTCGCGCTGGTCTTCGTGCTCGCCCCGGTGCTCGCGCTGCTCGCCGTCGGCGTGCGGGCCTCCTCGCCGGGCCCGATCCTCTTCCGCCAGCGGCGCATCGGCCGCGACGGGACCGAATTCGACATCCTGAAGTTCCGCTCCATGCGCATGGCACCGAAGGACACCGACCGCGTCTTCCGCGCGAAGGTCGCCCGCGCCGGCACGGCGCCCGGCGGGGTCGAGGGCCTCGACCGCCGCACGAGCTTCGGAGCGTTCATCCGCCGCACGTCGCTCGACGAACTGCCGCAGCTGCTCAACGTGCTGATGGGCCACATGAGCCTCGTCGGTCCGCGCCCGGAGCGACCGGAGTTCGTCGAGATGTTCGGCGAAGCGCTGAACCGCTACGACGACCGCCACCTCGTGAAGTCCGGGATCACCGGCTGGGCCCAGGTCCACGGGCTGCGCGGGCAGACGTCCCTGGCCGAGCGCGTCGAGTGGGACAACTGGTACATCCAGAACTGGTCCCTCTGGCTCGACCTGAAGATCCTGCTGCTCACGCCGCTCGCCGTCCTGCGCGCGCCGGATGAGCCGAGGGCCCAGGAGACGCCCGAGGTCGGCACGGGTGAGACCAGCGACCAGCCCGCGAACCTGGAGGCCCGATGGAAGGCGAGCTGATCGCCGTCGTCGCCGTCGCCGCGCTTGCGATCGCCGCCATCGGCGCGCTGGCATGGGCGCTCGGCGGCTGGCGCCGCGCGGACGTCCACGGCCGGGAGATGCTCCTCGGCGAGCGCGAGGCCGACCTGCAGGCCGCCCGGTACGAGTCCGCCCTGCACCGCGACCGCGTCGAGGTGCTGCACCGCGCCACCGACCGGCTCACGGGCGAACTCGACGATGAGCGGCTGACCACCACGATCCTCGAGCTGCTCCTCGACGCCGTCCGGGCGCCCGCGGGGACGCTGCATCTCATCCGCGAGGGCGATGTCGCCGCGCCGGCGGTCGCCACGCGGGGCCTCGCCCCGGGCCTGCTGCCGACCGTCCGCCAGGGCGAGGGTCCGGCCGGGTCCGCGTGGCGCGACGGGCGCGTCACGACGGGCGAACACGGCCGCGAGCACACGATCGAGGGCCCGAACGGCGAGGTCCCCGCGGTGTACGAGGTCGCGGTCCCGCTGCGCCATGGCGACCAGATCCTCGCCGTCGCCCGGATGCTCAGCGCCGACGAGCGCGGCTACGGCGCCGGCCAGCTCCAGACCGCCGAGCGGGTTGCGGCGCTCGGCGCGCTCGCCCTCGCCCACCGCGAGCTCCAGGTCGCCGCGCTGCAGGCCACCCGCGTGAACGCCGCGATGCTCGACGCGACCCCCGACGCGCTGGCGCTGCTCGCCGGCGATGGCACCGTCATCGTGGAGAACGAGCCGATGCGCGAGCTGCGCGCTGCGGGCGTCGAGCCCGTCGCGACCGCCGACGCGGGTGCCGACGGCGAGCTGCGCGACGAGCTGCCCACCCCGGCGGGCGACGGCGTCCTGCTGCGCTTCAGCACCCCCGTCCGCGACGAGACCGGCGCGCCGCTCGGACGCGTCGTCGTCCTGCGCGACATCACCGGCGAGCGGGAGTCCGAACGCCTGAAGGACGAGTTCTTCGCCCTCGTCAGCCACGAGCTCCGCACCCCCCTGACGTCGATCATCGGCTACCTCGACCTCGTCCTCGACGACGGCGAGGGCCTCGACCCCGACACTCAGCGCTTCCTCGAGGTCGTCCAGCGCAACGCGCGCCGCCTGCTGCGGCTCGTCGGCGATCTGCTGTTCGTCGCCCAGGTCGAGGCGGGCCAGCTCTCGCTCGAGCAGCACCAGGTCGACCTCGGCCAGGTCGCCGCCGAGGCCGTCGAAGCCGCCCGCCCTGTC
>JBPPNC010000133.1:0-18872 GCA_051306365.1 Solirubrobacteraceae bacterium | reverse complement strand
GGAGCAGGACGCACGGGAGGCGATGGGCCGGCATGCGGGGCGGGAGGCGGATGCGTCCCTGCTCACCGAGGAATTCCGCCGGCCCCCTGCCGGCTGACACCCCGGCCGGTGCCCACCGCCACACCGTTCGGAACTCCACGGGTCGGTGGGCCTGCTAGCCGAACTGCGCGTTGGCGGGTGCGGCCGAGTACACGTCGTCGAACGCCTTCTTGGCCTGCTCCACGCGCGCGGCCTGCTCTGGATTCGGCGTGTTCATCTCGGCCAGGAAGCGCTCAGCGTCCTCCCCCGCGAAGACCACGGGGTCGGCGTGCATCTGCTCTGCGGCGGGCCTGGTGGCCATGAATCCAGTGTACGCAAGGGTGGGTTTGCGTACAGAGGTCCCGACGCAAAAGGGGACAGAACTCAAGCGCTGCCGCCGGCATCTCAACGTGGGGTGCGCCGTAGCCCGCTCCCCCTTCGCACGCTCACGTTTCCGGCGCCGCTGCTCCGTGGGCTTGCCCCGCCGGCTTGAAGCGCGTGACTAGTGGTTCATCCGCCAAGTTCGGTTTGGGGTAGGGGGTTGTTGTTGTGGGCGTCGAAGTCTTCGTCGGCATGTTCGGCGAGGATGGGGGTCAGTGATGGCGTTGGCGGGTGTGGGCAGGCGGCTGGAGGTCGGCGAGGAGGATCGCGTCGAGTTGGAGCGGATGGTGCGGGCCGTGAGTGCTGAGGTGCGGATGGTCGAGCGCGCACGGATCGTGTTGTGTGCGTCTGAGGGCGTGCCGGCGGCGCAGATCGCCGAGCGGGTCGGCTGCTCGGAGAAGACGGCGCTGAAGTGGCGTGGCCGCTACGCTCGCGACGGGATCGACGGGCTGCGTGATGCGCCGCGGTCCGGCGCGCCGCTGACGCATGGCCCTGAGACACGGGCGTTGCTGATCGCCAAGGCATGCACGCGCCCGCCGGAGCGGCCGGAGGGCGCGCGGCAGGAGCGTTGGACCTACGAGCAGCTCGGCGCAGCGGTCGGGATGTCGGGGTCGCAGGCGCACACGATCCTCGCCCGCGCGGACATCAAGCCGCATCTGACGGAGTACTGGATCATGAGCGACTTCTCGCGGCCCGAGTTCGAACAGCGCTGCGGGCAGGTGTGCGGCCTGTACGTCGACCCGCCCGCCAACGTGCTGGTCGTCTCGATCGACGAGAAGACCGGGATCCAGGCCAAGGCGCCGACCAAGCCCGACCGGCCACCCGCCCCGGGCCGGCCGGCGCGCCGCGAGCACGAGTACACGCGCAACGGCACGCAGTGCCTGTTCGCCGCGCTGAAGGTCCATCACGGCCAGGTGCTCGCGATGGCGTCGAAGACCCGCAACCGCTTCGACCTGATCCGCTTCTTGGAGCACCTCGACGCCGAACTGCCGATCGTCGACGGCCAGCAGATCGTCGCGATCACCGACAACCTCTCCACACGCGGCACGCAGGAGGTCAGAGACTGGCTTGCCGCCCATCCGCGCTGGAGCTTTCAGTTCACCCCGACCCACGCCAGCTGGCTCAACCAGATCGAGATCTTCTTCTCGATCCTCTACCGCCGCCTGCTCAAACACGGCATCTTCACCAGCGAAACCGACCTCGCCGAGCAGATGCTGGCCTACATCGAGAAGTTCTCCAACCCTCTTTGCACACCGAACGAAAACGTGCTTTTGCAGGACAAACGGCCCGCGCGAGTGCTGTTTTCTCTAAACCGCTGCACGCCGACCTCCCCTGCACGCCGCTGGTGAAGCGGAGGATCCGAGGTTCCGCGCCTGAATCGCCCCCGCGGCGACATCGTCGAACGGCTCGGCCTGCCGGTCGCACCCGACCCGCCGCCTCCGGTGCCCATCGCCGAACGGCCGCCCGACCCGCGGCCGTTCTGACCGCCTCGGCGGCACCTCACCACCATCACGCGCAGCGCCGCCCACCGGGCGAACAGCCCCTGCGCGCTCATAGCCCCAGACAAGCAGAAGGCCCGCCATGAGCGGGCCTTCTGGCGTCCAACCCGCTGCCGCTCTACCGCGGGCCGATCGGACAATCGCTTCTGGCCTCCAACGAGCAATTGTTAGAACGATTGCTGTTAGCTGGCCGCATACCTGGGGGGAGACTCGAACTCCCGACCTCAGCATTATGAGTGCTGCGCTCTAACCAGCTGAGCTACCCAGGCGCGACGGCCACAAGACTAGCGAGCCGATCAGCACCTTTTCCCGCTCATCCGTGTTCCATCCGCAATGAGCCCCCTGCGCGCCGTATGCTCCGCTGCCGTGTCACGGTCCCTGTCTGTGTTCGTCGCCGCGCTGCTGACCGCGGTCCTCGTCGCCATCGGCGCGCACAGCGCGTCCGGGCAGACGACGCCCACGACCCCGTCCACGCCCGGGAGCCCCGGCACGACGGGGGTGACGATCAAGGGCTCGACGGTCATCCGGATCGACCCGATCCTCTTCGAGACGCTCACGGCCGCGGGTGCGAAGGTGCGGGCCGGCAAGCCCGCCACGGCCACGAAGACGGGCGTGAAGTTCAAGGTCACGTCGATCTCGCTCGGCCGGGACGGGGTTTCGTACCTGGTCAAGCACAAGGGCGAGATGCGGATCGCCACCCGCACCCGGTCGCTGCGGATCAAGAACCCGACGACCTCGGTGAGTCAGACCACCGGCCAGGGTGAGCTGACGGCGACCGTCAGGGGCAAGCGCGTGAAGCTCGCCACCCTGCAGATCGACATCGGCGCACTCGAGCAGACCGGCTCGGGCATCAACGCCGACAACGTGAATCTCACGATGAACGCGCGTCTGGCGACCGAGCTGAACCGCCTGCTGCCGACGCCGTCCGTGCTCGAGGGCACGACCTTCGGCAAGGCGACGCTGAAGGTCATCACCGGAGCCTGAGCGGCCGCGCACCAGGCGGTGAACCGGCGGGGTCGAGACGGAGGAAGACGGGGGTGTCCGATCCCGTCCCACTCGCTCCGAGCAGTCCGCCTGCCATGTCACGCATCCCGCGGTGGACCGAGCCGTGCTGATCACGCCCGCCGTCGCCGCCGCGCGCAGGGCCGGGAGGCGCGGGCGGGCGACCCGGCGTTCAGGCGTCCCGAGCGTGGTGGCGAGCGCCTACACGAACCCGGGCACCGATCCGGCGACGGGCACGACCCTCTACGACATCGACGCGGCGCGTGACGCGCTCGTCATGTGTCGATCTCGCCACGGGTGCGGCGACCGCGGAGGGGCGCGTCGGCTTCCTGCGCGGCGTCAGGCTCGACGCGCTGGCGCTCCTGCCGTAGCAGGCGGACAACAATGACGGCCGGGCGCCCGCTCACCCCGGGCACCCGGCCATCGATGTCGTCACCGCCCGGAAACCGGGCGACGAAGCTTGAACCCGCCGGATCGCCGCGTATCGCGACGAGCGCGCAGCGTCTGCAGCACCACCTGCATCCGCTCCTCACGACCGGGAGGACGGTGACGCTCCACGCTGCCGCCGGAGGACCGGGCGGCAACAGGGGGGATGGGGCGCCATAGGCTCATGGGTGCATCGTGTCCCACGTGGGCCGCCAGGCCATCCGCGCGCAGCAGCAGAGTCGCTCAGGGGAAAGCCGCAGTCTCGCTACGGCGCTCTGCGGTCGAGGTCTGGCAAGCTGCGGCCGACTGTGCTCATCGCCGTGCCGAACATCTCCGAGGGCCGCGACCTCGTCGTCGTGGGTGCCGTCGCCGACGCCTTCGCCGGCGGGCGGGCGCGGGTGCTGGATGTCCATGACGATCCGGACCACCATCGCGCGGTCGTGACGCTTGCCGGGGCCCCCGGGACGGTCGCCCCGGCGCTGGCGGCGGGGGCCGCCGCGGCGGCGTCGCGGATCGACCTGCGGCGTGAACGGGGCAGCCATCCGCACGTCGGGGTGCTCGACGTGTGCCCGGTGGTCTACCTCGAT
Organism: Solirubrobacteraceae bacterium; assembly: GCA_051306365.1. GTDB lineage: Bacteria > Actinomycetota > Thermoleophilia > Solirubrobacterales > Solirubrobacteraceae > Svornostia. Next base: position 14,959 of record JBPPNC010000133.1, on the reverse strand, counting down.
GACGCGCGCCGGGGCGCGGCGTGCGCGGAGGCACTCGCCGCGGCGGCCGACCTCGGGAGCGCAGGCATCCCGGTCTTCCTGTACGGCGAGTTGGCCGGCGGCCGCACCCGCGCGGAGCTGCGTCGGGGCGGGCCGGCGGAGCTCGCGCGGCGTGTCGCCGAGGGCGAGTTGCGCCCGGACTTCGGACCGCAGCAGATCGACCCGGCCGTCGGCGCGACGCTCGTCGCCGCGCGCCCGCCGCTGCTGGCGTTCAACCTCGAGCTGGCGCCGCCGGCGACGCTCGAGGACGCGCGCGCGATCGCGGCCGCGGTGCGAGAGGGCGGGGCGGACGGGCTGCCGGGCGTCCGCGCCCTCGGCCTGACGCTGCCGGCCCGCGGAGGCGTCGCCCAAGTGACGTGCAACGTCGAGGACCATCGTGCCGTGCCGCTCGCCCGGCTCGTCGCCGCGGTGGCCCGGCATGCCCGCGTGGCGGAGTGCGAGGTCGTCGGCCTGCCGCCGCGCGCGGCGTTCGACGGCTTTCCCGCCGACCTGCCCATGCGCAACCGCCGGACCCTCGAGGACGCGTTGGACGCCGCGAGCATTACCCTGTCCTGACCATGGCCCAGACACGGAAGCGCCGGCAGAGCAAACACCGCGGGAACGCCGCGGGAATGGTGGAGGCGCGCGGGCGCACGGGCCGCAAGCCCACGGACGATGAGCGCAAGCCCGACGGCAAAGGGACGCGGCAGGACCGCTTCTCCAAGCCGCCGACCTGGCAGGGCTCGTTTCAGCGGGCGCTGCTCGCGGGGGGCATCTTCGGCATCCTTGTCGTGCTGTTCTTCAAGTTCTCGATCCTGCAGGCCATCCCGCTCATCGCGTTCATGCTCGTCGTGTACGTCCCGCTGGGCTATTACACGGACCTCTGGCTCTACAACCGGCGCCAGAGGAAGCTCCAGGGCGGCTGATCATGGACGTCCGCATGTTCACCGTCGGCCCGGTGCAGGAGAACACCTTCATCGTGCGCCGAGACGGGTCCGACCGCGCGGTGTTCGTCGATCCCGGGGACGAGGCGCCGCGCCTGCTGGCCGCGCTGCGCGAGCTGGGCGTCGAGCTCGACGGGATCCTGCTCACCCACACGCATTTTGACCACGTCGGCGCGGTCGCCGAACTCGCCCGCGAGACGGGCGCGAAGGTGTGGTGCCCGGAGATCGAGGTGCCGATCCTCGCGGACATCAACGCCTACATGCGCTTCCCCGGCCTCGGCCCGTTCGAGTCCTACGACGCCGACCACACGGTCGCCGGCGGCGAGGAGCTCGAGCTCGCCGGGCTGACGTTCGACGTGCTGTTCACGCCGGGGCACAGCCCGGGCCACGTGACGTACAGCGTGCGCGACGAGGCCGCGCTGTTCAGCGGCGACGTGCTGTTCGAGGGCTCGGTGGGTCGCACGGACCTCCCGGGCGGCGACTGGCCGACGCTCGCGCGCTCCATCCGAGCGCTGCTCGGGCGTTTCGACGACGACACCGCCGTCTACCCGGGGCACATGGGTGTCACGACGCTCGGCCGCGAACGGGCCACGAACCCGTTTCTCGCCGACCTCGGCGCCCCGTCGTAACGGCGTTCGGTCCGGGTGCCTCCGGTACCGTCGGCATGACGATGAGCACCCCGGGACTGCTGCGACCGGACCGCCTCGTGCGCTCGACGGCGCGGACCACCGTCGAGCTGACGCGCGCGACTGCGCAGTTCGGCCTCGGGATGGCCGGGGAGATCGCGGGCGAGGTGCTGCTGCGCACCGTCGACGTCGCACTGCGCTCGCCGGTCACGTCTGAAGCGCTGGAACGGGTCCTCGGCAGCACCCTGATCCGGGTGACGATCGCGGACGCGGTGCGCGGGCCGGTCATCGAGGCACTGCTCGAGGAGAACGTCCTCGAGGAGATCCTCAACCGCCTGGAGGCCGGGCGCGCCCCCGAGCGCGTCGCCGACTGGGTGCTCGCCGACGGGATGGCGGAGCAGATCGCGGCGCGGGTCGTCGAGGGGCCGGAACTCGGCCGCATCCTCGATGGGGCGCTCGGCAGCGAGCAGATGCAGGAGACCATCGCGTCTGCCCTCGACAGCCCGGCGATGCAGCGGATCGCCGCGCAGGCGATCGACAGCCGCGTCGTCGACGAGGTCGTCCGCGCGCTGCTCGCCAGTGAAGAGCTGTGGTTCGTCGTCGCCGAGATCGCCGAGAGCCCACAGGTCACTGCGGCGCTCTCGCGTCAGACTGCGGGGGTCGCCGACCAGATCACCGATGAGGTCCGCGAGCGCTCCCGCGACGCGGACGACTGGGTTGAGCGCGCCGCCCGCCGCCTGCTGCGTCGTTCCGCCACGCCCGGGCCGGAGGCGCCCGGAGGAGCCGCGTGACGGACGAGGCGGTCCGCGCGGCCCAACGCGTCGCCGGAATGCCCCTGCCTCCGGAGGCGGCGCCGCCGGTGCCGGAGTACGTCGGCATCGTGTCCCGGGCCGTGGCGATCGTCCTCGACCTGGCGCTGATCAACCTGGTCGCGGTCATCGTCGGCGCGAGCGCCGCGCTGGTCATGGACACCCTCAACTTCCCGAGCCAGGTCCGTGATCTCGTCGTGGTGATCGGCGGCGTCGTGTACTTCGTGTGGGTCGTCGGGTACTTCGTCGCCTTCTGGATGATCACCGCCCAGACGCTCGGCAGCCGGGTCATGGGTTTCCGCGTCCAGCATCTCGACGGCAGCCGCGTCGGTCTCCGCAGGGGGGTGCTGCGCTTCGGCGCGCTCGTCCTGTCGGCGATCCCGCTCGGCGCCGGGTTCATCCGCGTGCTGTTCGACGAGCGGCGTCGCGGCTTTCACGATCGCGTCGCCGGGACCGTCGTGATCGTGGGGGTGGGGGACAAACCGCATCAGCATCTGGGCGTGCCGACCGACAACGGAGGGAAATGAAGCGCGTCAGGCTGACCACCGCCGTGCTGCTGCTCGCCCTCGCGTGGACGCTGCGGCCCCGGCCGCGCACTGCCTGGAAGGCGGCGTCGAGGCGTCGCAGATCGATGTCGTGGCCGGCGGCGTGCGCCTGACCGACCCTGCGCTCCAGCGCGCACAGGCATCCCGGGTCGTCGTGCATCCCGGCTACGACGCGTCCGCACCGTGCACGACGTCGCGGTGCTCCTGCCGGCCACACCGCTGACCGTTCCGCCCGTCGCCCTGACCACGCCGCCCGAGGCGTCGTTCGGAGCGCCCGGCGCCATCCTGCGCCCGGACGCTGCCGCCGTACGGGTTCGTGAACCTCACCGCGGTCGCGTTCGACGCGGCCGGGACGCAGCTCGGCGCGCCGGCGCGCGAGGAGATCGGGATCTTCGACGAGTCGCGAAGCGCGGACCTTCGTTTCCCTGGAGCGTCGTTCGAGCGGCGCTCCAGTACGGGAACGCGTCGTGTGGGCGCCCGCGACGGTTGACCGACGTTCACCAAGCACCGGGCACTAGTCTCCCGCCGCGGTGTCCGACCGAGTCCAAGCCCCCCGCGGCACGTACGACGTGCTGCCCGACGACCATGCCGCGCGCGGTCCCGTCCTGCGCGTGGCCGAGACGATCCTGGAGCGCGCCGGCTACCGCCGGATCGAGACGCCCGTGTTCGAGCACACCGAGCTGTTTGCCCGCGGGGTGGGGACGTCCACCGACATCGTGCAGAAGGAGATGTACACCTTCGACGACGCGGGCGGGCGGTCGCTGACGCTGCGTCCGGAGGGCACCGCCTCGATCTGCCGCGCGTACGTCGAGCACGGCATGCAGAAGCGCCCGCAGCCCGTGAAGGTCTGGTACCACGGCCCGTTCTTCCGCCACGAGCGCGCGCAGGCCGGGCGCTACCGCCAGTTCTGGCAGATCGGCGCCGAAGCGATCGGCAGTGACGCGCCCGCGCTCGACGCCGAGACGATCGTCCTGCTCGCCACGATCCTCGACGAGCTCGAGGTCGGTGGCCTGCGGCTGCGGCTGGGCAGCCTCGGCAGCCCGGAGACCCGTGCGGCCTACCGCGAGGAGCTCCAGGCGCACCTGCACGCGCACGAGGCGCAGCTCAGCGAGGACGTCCGCTCCCGGATCGACCTGAACCCGCTGCGCGCCTTCGACAGCGACCACCCGGGCACGCAGCACGTCATGGCGGCCGCGCCGCGGCTGCTGGATGCCCTGAGCGCCGAGGACGCCGAGCACTTCGCCGAGGTCCGTGCGCTGCTCGACGCCGTCGAGCTGCCGTACGAGGTGGACCCGACGCTCGTGCGCGGTCTGGACTACTACGCGCGCACGGTCTTCGAGTTCACCAGCGATGCGCTGGGAGCCCAGAGCGGCGTCGGCGGCGGCGGCCGGTACGACGGCCTCATCGCCCAACTCGGGGGTCCGGACACCCCGGCGTGCGGCTGGGCGGCCGGGGTCGAGCGGATGCTGCTCGCGGCGGGAGACCGCCCCGTCGCCCCGACGCTCGTGGACCTCTACCTGGCCGTCGACGGGGGCGAGACGGCGCGGCTGCGCGCGTTCCGGATCGGCGCCGAGGCGCGCCGGGCGGGGCTGGCCGCACAGGTCGAGCTGGCCGGCCGCTCGCTGAAGGGACAGCTCAAGCACGCCTCACGCCTCTCGGCCCGCTACGTTGCCATCGTGGATGACACGGGTCAGGTGCGTCTGAAGGACATGGACGCCGCAGAGCAGCAGGAGATCGCCGACGTCGACGTGGTGGCCCAGGTGCTGCGCGGCCGGGGCCTGCGATGAACCCGCCACTACGAGCCAACGCCTACCGCAACGCGTGGGCCGGCGAACTGGTCGAGCCCCGCGAGCGCGCGCGGGTCGCCGGCTGGGTGCACCGGCGCCGCGACCACGGCGGCCTGATCTTCATCGACCTGCGCGACCGCACGGGCATCGTGCAGATCGTCTTCGACCCGGACGAGTCCGGCGCCGAGGCGTTCGCGGCGGCCGAGCGCCTGCGCTCCGAGCATGTCCTCTCCGCCGAAGGGCCCGTGATCGGGCGCGGCGACGAGCACATCAACGCGAACATCCCGACGGGCCGCGTCGAGCTTCGCGTGCACGACCTTGAAGTCCTCGCGGCGGCCGAGACGCCGCCGTTCCCGATCGACGAGGACGGTGAGGTCGACGAGGTCCTGCGGCTGCGCCACCGCGCGCTGGACCTCCGCCGCGACCGCATGCAGCGCACCATGCGCCTGCGTCACGACGTCGTCCGTGAGATCCGCGAGCATCTCTCCGCCGAGGGCTTCATGGAGATCGAGACGCCCATTCTCACGCGCTCCACGCCCGAGGGCGCGCGCGACTTCCTCGTGCCGTCGCGCAACGCGCCCGGCGCGTTCTACGCCCTGCCGCAGAGCCCGCAGCTGTTCAAGCAGCTGCTGATGTTCGCCGGGTTCGAGCGCTACTTCCAGATCGCCCGCTGCTTCCGTGACGAGGACCTGCGCGCCGACCGCCAGCCGGAGTTCACGCAGCTGGATGTCGAGATGTCGTTCGTCACCGAGGACGACGTCATCGACGCGATGGAGGGCACGATGGCGAAGGTCTTCACGCTCGCCGAGCTCGACGTGCCGGCGCCGCCGTACCGGCGCATGCCGTACGCCGAGGCGATGGCGCGCTACGGCTCGGATCGCCCGGACACGCGGTTCGGGCTGGAGATCGTCGACGTGGGCGAGGAGCTGCGCGGCTCGGACTTCAAGGTCTTCGAAGGTGTCATCAGCGGCGGCGGCGTCGTCCGCGCGCTGAACCTCGGCAACGCGGGCATGTCGCGCTCCGAGCTCGACGGGCTCAACGACGTCGTGCAGCGCCACGGCGGCAAGGCGGTGGCGTGGGCGGTCGTCGAAGCAGGCCCGCCCACCCCCGGGTGGCGTTCGCCGATCGCGAAGTTCCTCGGCGAGGAGCGGATCGCAGCGGCGACGGCGAAGCTCGGCGCCTCGACCGGCGACATCCTGCTGTTCGTCGCCGACAAGGAGCGCATCGCGGCGCCCGCCATCGGCGGCCTGCGCCTGGAGCTCGGCCACCGCCTCGGCCTCGTGCCGGCGGGGCACCACGACCTGCTGTGGATCGTCGACTTCCCGATGTTCGAATTCGACGACGGCGAGGAGCGCTGGAACGCGCTGCACCACCCGTTCACCGCGCCGCTCGGTGACCTGTCCGACCCGGGCGGGCTGACGTCGCGGGCCTACGACCTCGTGCTCGACGGCACCGAGATCGGGGGCGGCTCGATCCGCATCCACGACCCGGCGGTCCAGGAGCGCGTGCTCGAGATCCTGGGAATGGGCGCTGACGAGGCCAACGCGCGCTTCGGGTTCCTCATCGAGGCGCTGAAGCACGGCGCGCCGCCGCACGGCGGGATCGCGTTCGGCATCGATCGCATCGTCGCGATCTGCGCGGGCCGTGAGTCGATCCGCGACGTCATCGCCTTCCCGAAGACGGCGAGCGGGGCGGACCCGCTCACGGGCGCCCCGGCGGAGGTCGACGACCGCCAGCTGCGAGAGCTCGCGCTGCGCCGCCGGTAGCGGTCCCGGGACACGTCGACGAGGAGACCAGCGCATCGGCCCAGCAGATCGCCGGAAACGCGGCGTCGCTGGCGACCCCGGCGGCGGAGCTGGAGGCCCTCTCGAGCCGCTTCCGGGTGGCCTGATGATCGCGCAAGCGGCCAGGCCTGAGCACGGGATTCACGTTTCTCGCTCGCTGGCCGACTACGAGACTGATGACCCAGGTTTCTCGGCCCATGCTCATCGCGCTGGTCGGCGTGATCGCCTTCGCCGCGGTGTGGTTCACCGTGCTGCGCCCGAAGTCGGCGGCAGACGACGGCGCGATCGTAACCCCGGTCGCCCAGACCCCTGCGGCGACGCAGGCGGCGGCGCCCGCGTCCAGCGGCAACGGCGTGACCGATCAGCCCGCTCGAGCCCAGGCCGCGGTGGACGCTGCGACGGGGCAGGCCGCGAGCAACCAGGCTGCGGCCGAGGCCGCCGCGACGGGCACGCCGTCGGCCACCGAAACGCCGGCGACCGGCGCGACCGCGACCCCGGCCACCGACGCCACGTCGTCGGCTGCCACCGCCACCGAGGCCCCGGGGACGATCGTCACCACCGACCCCGGCGTTCCCGCCGGTGAGCGCGCCGTGCTGCGCCGGCTCGCCGAGGGCAAGGTCGTCGTCATGCTCTTCTGGGACAAGTCCGGCGCCGACGATCGCGCGGCGCGCCGCGCCGTCGCTTCGGCCACGAAGGGCCGCAAGAACGTCGCGGTCCGGCTCGTCGCCCCCGACAAGGTCGGCTCGTACGAGGCGATCACCGGCGGCGTGACCATCGCGCAGACGCCGACGACCCTCGTGATCGGCCCCGAGCGCAAGGCCGTGACGATCTCCGGGCTCATCGACCCGCTCGAGATCACGCAGGCCATCGGCCGCATGACGCCGGCCAAGGGCTGACGCGCCGCATCTACACTCGGCCTTCATGGCCGACGAGCGGTTCGAGGAGCATCTACGCCACCCGCAGGGCCACGGCGCGATTCCGGCTGACGCGCTGCATGCCAGCGCGGGCGGTTCGGCCTGCGGGGATCTCGTGCGGTTCGGGCTCACGCTCGACGGCACACGGGTGACGGCTGCCGGCTTCGAAGCCGACGGGTGCGGCGCGCTGACCGCCGCCGCGAGCGCGGCCGTGGAGCTGATCGACGGCGCACGGCTCCTGGACGCCGCCCGGGTCGGCGCGCCCACGATCGCCGCGGCACTCGGCGGGCTCTCCGCCGGCAAGCTGCACGCCGCCGATCTCGTCAGCGACGCGCTGCACCAGGCCCTCGGCGCCGCGGCGCGCGCGGGCGCGGCGCTCGATCCGTCGGCCGACCGCACGCTGGTCGCGATGAGCGGCGGGGTCGACAGCGCCGTGGCGGCGCTGCTGTGCGCCCGGGATCCCGGCGCCGAGGTGTGCGCGGTGACGCTGGAGCTGTGGCGCGACCCGGAAAACGACGCCGAGGCGTCGTGCTGCTCGGCGTCCGCGGTGCGGGTCGCCCGAGGACTCGCGCACCGGATGGGCCTGCCGCACCTGACGATCGACCTGCGCGGCGAGTTCCGTGCCGGTGTCGTCGATCCGTACCTTGCCGACCACGCCGCCGGCCTCACGCCGAACCCGTGCGTGCGCTGCAACGGCAACGTCCGCCTGGACGCGATGGTCGACCTCGCCGACCGGCTCGGCGCCGCGCGGCTCGCCACAGGCCACTACGCCCGCGTGTCGGACGGGCTGCTGGCGCACGCGGCCGACCCTGCCAAGGACCAGACCTACATGCTTGCGGCGCTCGCACCGGCCACGATCGCGCGGCTGCACTTCCCGCTGGGGGAGCTCACGAAGCCCGAGGTCCGCGAGATCGCGGCCGCCGCCGGCCTGCCGGTCGCCCGGGCACCCGAGTCCCAGGACCTCTGTTTCCTGGCGGGCACCGGCAAGGCACGGTTCCTCGAACGTCACGGGCGGCTGCGCGACCGCGAGGGCGCGATCGTCGACCGCGACGGCCGCGAGCTCGGCCGCCACCGCGGCCACCATCACTACACCGTGGGCCAGCGCCGCGGCATCGGCCTCAGCGCGCCCGACGCCGACGGGCGGCCCGAGGCGCTCTACGTGCTCGGCACCGACGCGGACGCGAACACGGTGACGGTCGGTCCCCGCGAGGCCCTGGCCACCACCCGCGTGCGGCTGCGAGACCTCACGCTGCACCGCCCGCCCGAGGAGGTCGACGCCGTGAAGCTGCGCTACCGCCAGCGCCCGCTCGCCGCGCGGCTGGATGGCGAGGATGTGGTGCTCGCCGACCCCATGGACGGCGCCGCCCCCGGACAGGCGGCGGTGCTCCTGCGCGGCGACGCGATCGTCGGCTGCGCGACCATCGCACCGGTGCGGTAACCGATCGTTCACCCCGTCGCGCGGAGGGGGGCGTAGGACCCGTGCGTGCGCCTCCTCACCGACCCCTACCTGCTGCCGACGGGCGCCGACGCCGTGCGGGTGGCGTGGGTCACGGCGTGGCGCGGCACCGCCCACGAGGTCGTGGTGGACGGCCGGCGCATCCTCGCCCGGACGCGCGAGCTGTCGCGCACCCGCGAGGACACCGACACGGGCGTGCAGCGGCGCCGCCTCTGGCGTCACGAGGCCGTGGTGGACGGCCTGGCCCCGGGGGTGCGCGTGCCGTACCGCGTGGAGAGCACGCCCGCCAGCGGCGTGTCACCGGCGGTCAGCGACGGTCACACCCTGGCGGCGCCACCCCCGCCCGGCGCGCCGGTGCGACTGCTGCTGACCTCCGACCATCAGCTCAAGCCGATGACCGCGGCGAACATCCAGGCGGCGCACGACGCGCTCGGCGACATCGACGCGGTCCTGCTCGCCGGCGACCTCGTCAACGTGCCCGACCGCGCGTCGGAGTGGTTCGACGACCCGTCAGGCGGCGCGTTCTTCCCTGTGCTGCAGGGGCGCGCCGACCGCGAGCACGCTGGCACTCGGTGGCGGGGCGCCCCGCTCGCGCAGCGCGCCCCGCTGCACGTGGCGCTCGGCAACCACGAGTTCATGGGGCGCCACGGTCTCGACACGCTGGACGCCGAGTTCGCCGCGCCCGTACCGCCCGAGGTGGCGGCCCGCGCGTACGACGCGGGTGCGGCCGTCGGCGACCTGTCCCGGGACCGGGTGGGCTGGGTGCGCGATCACAGCCGCAACGCGACGACCGCACTGGAGCTGTTCCCACCGCCGCCCGGCGGCGATGCGCGCGGCTGGTGGGCCGTCACGATCGGCGACGTGCGCGTGGTGGCGCTGGTGGCGGCGACCATCTGGAGGCCCCGGCACACCGACCCCGCCCAGGGGACGAGTCGGTACGTCGAAGGCGAGACCGTGCTCGGCGACGAGCTCGCCCAGGGCTGGGGCCAGCACCCGCTCGCGGTGCTCACTCCGGGCAGCGACCAGCTCGCGTGGCTGGCAGGCGAGCTGGCGTCGGACGCGTTCAACGCTGCCCGGTTGCGCGTGGTCATGGTCCATCACCCCATGCACTCGCTCGGAGAGAACGCGCTGCCCGCGTACGTCGAGCCGCGCCGCATCGAGGACCGCGCGCCGGACGGCGCGTTGCGCGGCGTGCGCTACGAGTACCCGCTCGAGCACGACCAGTTGCGCCGTCACGTCGAGCCGATGCTCGAAGCGGCGGGCGTCGACCTCGTGGTGAGCGGCCACACGCACGTGTTCAACCGGTTCGTGAGCCCTGGTGGGGTCCACCACGTCGAGGCGGCGAACGTTGGCAATACGTACGGCGCTTTCGTGCCCGGCGGCGCGGCGCGGCCCGCGCCACCGCCGCCATGGCCGGCCGACGACCATCCGGTGGCGGGGGACCCCGGCGGGCTGGCACCCGTCGTCCCGACCGAGCGCCACGAACGCGACGGGGAGGGTCGTCCGCTGCCGTACCTCGCCAGCGACGAGATCACGGCGTTCACCGTCCTGGACACCGCCCGGGAGGAGGTCATCACCTACGCCTACGACACCACCCGGCCGGATGGCGCGCCATGGGTCCTCGACCGCTTCGCCCTGCCGCTCAGGGCGTGAGTGCCGCGAACGGGACCCGCTCGTCCACGCCGCGCTGCACGATCACGGCCATCCGATCGGGCACCTCGCGCCACACGCCTTCGAGGGCGCCGAGCGGCTCGGAGACCACGAGCCGGTCCTCGGGCTGGAGTGTCTGGCACATGGCGCGGGGCTAGGACGCCGTGACCTTGATGCCCTCGATGATCACCGGGTCGACGGGCTGTTCGGTCGACGGGTCGGTCTCGACGCCCGCGATCGTGTCGACGACCTCCATGCCGCCGGTGACCTCGCCGAGCAGCGCGTATTCGGGCGGCAGGCCCGCGTCCTCGCCGGTCACGACGTAGAACTGGCTGCCTGACGTGCCCGGCGCCTCGGCACCGGTCTTCGCCATCGCGACGATGCCCTTCGTGTACTTCAGGTCGCTCGGGGGCGCCTCCTCGACGGAGTAGTCCGGGCCGCCCGTGCCGTCGCCCGACGGGTCGCCGCCCTGGATGACGAACCCGGGCACGATGCGGTGGAAGGACGTGCCGTCGAAGAAGCCCTCGTCGGCGAGGTGCTTGAAGGAGTTCGACGTCTTCGGCGCCCGCTTGACGTCGAGCGTGATCTCAAACACGCCGCAGTTCGTCGTGACCGTCGCGACGTACGTCTTCGATGCGTCGAGCCTGCCGGTCGGCTCGCCGACCTTGCCGTCCTTCGCGGCGGCGGGCTCGGCGGGGGTGCACCCGCCCGGCGCGGCGGCCTCCTGCGTCGTCGCAGCCTGCGTGGCCGCGCCGTCTCCGGAGTCCTCGTCATCGGAGCCGCAGGCGGCGAACGTGAGCGCGAGCAGGACGGTCAGGACGGCCAGAAGACGCGACATGCGCGCGAGCATAGAACGAAGGGAGCGGCGTCATGCGCTTGAATCAACGGTCGTGACGATGACGACCGACGAGATCCGCGAGACGTATCTGGCGTTCTACGCCTCCCGCGACCACAAGCGCCTGCCCTCCGCGTCGCTGGTTCCGGCGACCTTCGATCCGTCGGTGCTGCTCACCACGGCGGGCATGCACCCGCTGAAGCCGTACTTCCTCGGCCAGGAGACGCCGCCGCACCGCCGGCTGACGAGCTGCCAGAAGTGCTTCCGCACCACCGACATCGAAAACGTCGGCAACACCGCCCGCCATCTCACGTTCTTCGAGATGCTCGGCAACTTCTCGATGGGCGACTACTTCAAGCAGGGCGCCGCCGAGTTTGCGTGGGAGCTGTCGCTGGACGGCTTCGGGTTCAGGCCCGAGGACATCTGGGTCACGGTCTTCGAGGGCGACGACGAGCTCGGCCTCGGTCCCGACCAGGAGGCCATCGACGCGTGGCTGGCGATCGGCGTGCCGCGGGAGCGGATCGTCGCGTGCAACCGCGAGGAGAACTTCTGGCAGGCCGGCCCGACGGGCCCCTGCGGCCCGTGCTCCGAGCTGTACCTCGACCGCGGTGTGGCATTCGGCAAGGAGGACGACCTCCCGGGTGAGGAGAACGAGCGCTTCCTGGAGTACTGGAACCTCGTCTTCATGCAGTTCAACCAGGACCCGGTCAACACGTTGACGCCGCTGCCGGCGCAGAACATCGACACGGGCCTGGGCCTGAACCGCATGGCGCTCATCCAGCAGGGCGTCGCGACGATCTTCGAGACCGACCACTTCGTCCCGCTCATCGAGCTGGGCCGCGAACTCGCGCAGAAGGAGACCGACGACCGGGCGCTGCGGATCCTCGCCGACCACTCGCGTGCGATGACGTTCCTCATCACCGACGGCGTCGTGCCCTCGAACGAGGACCGCGGCTACATCCTGCGGCGCATCATGCGCCGCGCGATCCAGCAGGGGCACCGCATCGGCATCGAGGGCGAGAACGGCCTGTTCCTGCCGCTGTACGTCGACCGCGTCATCGAGATCATGGGGAAGGGCTACCCCGAGATCGCCAGGGAGCGCGACAACATCCAGCGCTGGGTCAAGGCCGAGGAGGAGGGCTTCGGCCGCACGCTCGAGCAGGGCACGAAGCTGCTCGAGGAGGTCATCGAGCGCTCCCGCGAGACCGGGGCGATCCCCGCAACGGACGCCTTCAAGCTGCACGACACGTTCGGCTTCCCGTTCGAGGTCACCCGCGAGATCGCGCTCGAGGAGGGCCTGGAGGTCGACACCACCGGCTTCGACGAGCTCATGGAGCAGCAGCGCGCCCGCGCCCGTGGCGGCCGTGCGCAGGCCACCGACGCTGAGGGGCTGCGCGAGCAGGCGCTCGAGCTCGTCCGCACGAGCGACTTCGAGACGGAGTTCGTCGGCTACGAGACGACCGAGCAGCACACCGCGGTCGGCGAGATCGCCGAGGTCGCCGGGCAGCTGCTCGTGCGCCTCGTGGAGTCGCCGTTCTACGCCACGGGCGGTGGCCAGGTCTCCGACGGCGGCGAGATCGCCTGCGACAGCGGCGACTGCCGCGCGGTCGTGACCGACGTGCTGCGCCTGGGCAGCGACCAGGCGCTCGTCGTCGACGTGCAGCAGGGCGAGCTGAAGGACGGCGAGCGCGTCACCGCGACCGTCGACCGCGCCGCCCGGCATGCGACCCAGGCCAACCACACCGCCACACACCTCCTGCACGCCGCGCTGCGCGAGGCGCTCGGCCCGCATGTTCGGCAGGCGGGGTCGTACGTCGGCCCGGACAAGCTGCGCTTCGACTTCACCCACGGCGAGCGCCTCTCGCCGGAAGAGGTCAAGACCGTGGAGGATCGCGTCAACGAGTGGATCCTGCGCAACGACCCGGTGCGCCCGCAGACCACGACGCTCGCTGAGGCGCAGGAGCTCGGTGCGATGGCGCTGTTCGGCGAGAAGTACGGCGACATCGTGCGCATGGTCGAGATCGGCGGCGGCGAGTACTCCCGCGAGCTGTGCGGCGGCACGCACGTGCGCGCGACCGCGGAGATCGGCGTCTTCAAGATCACGAGCGAGGGCTCCAGCGCGGCGAATGTGCGGCGCATCGAGGCGATCACCGGTCCCGAGGCCGTGAAGCTGCTGCGCGACGAGGACCGCCTGCTGCGCGAGGGCGCCGCGGCGCTGAAGACCCATCCCGAGCGGCTGGCGGACGCGATCGCCGCGCTCCAGGCGAAGGCCAAGCAGGCCGCGAAGGCCCAGGCCCCCGGCGGCGGCGCCGACGAGGCCGCGCTCGCCGGCAAGGCGGCGGACATCACGGGGGCGTCGGTCGTGGCCGAGGTCGTCGAGGGCATCGAGCCCAAGCAGCTCATGGACGTCGCCGATCGCGTGAAGGGCAAGCTCGGCGAGCAGGGCGCCGTCGTGCTGGGCGCGGCCGCCGACGGCAAGGTCAGCCTGGTCGTGGCCGTCTCTCCAGCGCTCGTCGAGCGCGGCGTGAAGGCCGGCGTGATCGTCAAGGAGGCCGCGCAGGTCGTCGGCGGCGGTGGCGGCGGGCGCGACACGATCGCGCAGGCCGGCGGGAAGGACGCGGCGAAGCTCCTGGACGCGCTGACCGCGGCGAAGGCCGCCATCGAGCGCGCACTCGCGTAGTGCGCGTCCTCGCGCTGGACTACGGCAGCGCGCGCTGCGGCGTCGCGATCAGCGACGTCACGGGCACGCTGGCCACGCCGCTGGACGTCGTCGAGCGGCCGGGCACGAAGAAGGGCATGACCCGGATCGTGGACGTCGTGCGCGAACGCGAGGCCGAGCGCGTCGTCGTCGGCCTGCCGCTCGGGCTGTCGGGGCGCGACACCGACCAGACCCGCGAGGCCCGCGAGTTCGCGGCCAATCTCCAGCGGCGGCTGGGGAAGAAGGTCCCGGTCGAACTCGAGGACGAGCGCTTCACCACGGCTCTGGCCCAGCGCGACATCGACCCCCGCACGGCCGAGGACTCCCGGGCCGCCGCCCACCTTCTGGAGGGGTGGCTGAGTAGGGTGATGGGGGAGTCCGACGCCCATGCTGGGCCGGGACCGCAGCCGTCATGAGCCTGTTCGGACGACAGCAGAACCAGAGCGAGCGTTCCGCCGCCGACCGTGAGCGTGCCCGCCAGGAGCGGGAGGCGCGTCGCGCTGCGCGCGAGGGTCGGCCCGCCGATCCCGCTGCGGAGCTGGAGCCCGCTGTGCCGGCACCGGTGGATCCCGGGCCGCCGCAGGGCGATCCCTTCGCCCCGATCCCGCCACCCGCGGAGCCCGAGCCGGCGCCGGCAGCCGGGGAGCCTGCTCCGGCACCTGAGCCTGAGCCGGTCCCGGAACCCGTGCCCGCCGCCCCGCACCGCGAGGCTGTGCCGGCGCCCGAGGATCACTCGCCCGCGCACGGCGACCCGTTCGCCGCCGCGGAGGCACCCGTCATCGCGCCGGAGGACGACTGGCTGCAGGCCGGCGAACCGGAGGTCGTGCGCATCCAACCCGACCCGCCCGCGCCGCCGCCCGCGCCCGCCGGCACGCTGCCGCCGCAGCCGGAGG